>SLKT01000050.1 GCA_007134485.1 Wenzhouxiangella sp.
AAGGTGAAAGGTGAAAGGTGAAAGGTGAAAGGTGAAAGGTGAAAGGTGAAAGGTGAAAGGGTAGACGGGAGACGGGAGACGGGAGACGGAAGACGGAAGACGGTGATCGGAGGTGGCGGTTGTCGAGCTATCAGATTTTCCTTGCGCCTTGAACCTTGTTCCTTGAGCCTTCCCCGTAAACCATTCTTCACCGTCCCCTGACCCCTGACCCCTGACCCCTGAATCCTATCGCCTTAACCTCATCAACCACCGGCGCCATGTCCGGACGCTGGCCGGTCCAGATTTCGAACGCCAGCGCAGCCTGGCCGACCAGCATGCCCAAACCGTCGTGGCAGGGGATGGTGTGTTGATCGCACCAGGACTTGAATGGCTGGTGTGCTTCGCCGTAGTTCAGATCGCAGGCGATGGCGTCGGGCGCCAGCCAGGCCGGGTCAATGTTGGGTGATTGTCCGCTGTGGCCCAGGCTGGTGGCCTGGACAAGCAGGGTGTAATCCTCTCGGGGCGGGCCTTGGTCAAGACTGCCGGCATCAATTGGCCCCAGGTGTTCGAAGCGTTCGGCCAGTTCCACACCGCGCTCAAAGGTTCGATTGAGCAGGGTGACGAGTGCCGGTTGGGCACCCAGCAAGGGTCCGAGGATGCCTGAAGCCACACCGCCGGCGCCGACAATCAGGATGCGTGCGCCGCGGGTGTTGACCCCGATACGCCCAAGATCCAGCAACAAGCCGGCGCCATCGGTATTGAAGCCGTGCCAGCCACCGTCTTCGAGCTTGAGCGTATTGACCGCCCGCGCCTGGCGGGCGGCCCGGTCCAGGCTTCGACACAGGCGCAGGCCGGCATGCTTGAGCGGGAGAGTCAGGTTGGCGCCGATCCCGCCAACGGCTGCAAACTGCGCGATGCGATCGGGCAATTGATCGATGCTGCATCGGATTCTGGAATAGTCGACCGACAGGCCAAGCTGATCGGCGAACAGGTTGTGGATGACCGGCGACAGGCTGTGTTCGACCGGATCGCCGAATACGGCCAGTTTCAAGGTGCTGGACATCAAGTTCGTTTCAGGCTTTCAGCCGTCGGGCGATTTCGATGGCCGCGTAGGTCAGAATGGCATCGGCGCCGGCGCGCCGGATCGACAGCAACGATTCCATCATGACCTTGTCGCCGTCCAGCCAGCCATTGGCCGCAGCCGCCTTGAGCATGGCGTATTCGCCCGAGACATGGTAGGCCAGGGTGGGCACGCCGAAGCGCTCGCGCACTCTCGAGATGATGTCCAGGTAGGGCATGGCCGGCTTGACCATGACCAGGTCGGAGCCTTCTTCCAGGTCCAGGGCGACTTCACGCAGAGCCTCGTCGGAATTGGCCGGGTCCATCTGGAAGCTTTCCTTGCCGGACTTGCCTAGATTGGCCGCCGACCCGACCGCATCGCGAAACGGACCGTAAAAGGCCGAAGCGTACTTGGCGGCATAGCTGAGAATCAGCGTGTTGCGAAAGCCGTCGTTTTCCAGGGTTTCGCGGATGGCGCCGATGCGCCCGTCCATCATGTCCGAGGGCGCGACCACATCGGCACCGGCGCGGGCGTGACTGAGCGCCTGCTTGACCAGTACTTCGACGGTCTCGTCGTTGAGCACGTAGCCGTCCTCATCGATCAGCCCGTCCAGTCCGTGGCTGGTATACGGATCCAGCGCCACGTCGGTGATCACGCCCAACTCCGGAAAACGCTGTTTCAGGGCAGCGACCGTGGTCTGGACCAGGCCATCCTCGCGCCAGGCCTCGTCGGCGGTATCGCTCTTGCGCTCGGTCGGCACCACGGGAAACAGGGCGATCGCCGGGATGCCCAACTCGAGACAGGTCTCGGCCACCTGGAACAACCCTTCATGGCCGACCCGCTCGATGCCCGGCATGGATGCAATCGCTTCGCGCCCGGACGGGTCTTCCAGCATGAATACCGGGTAGATCAGATCGGCCGAAGTCAGGGTGGTTTCACGCACCAGTTGACGAGAAAATCCGTGCGCGCGCAAACGGCGCAGTCGGGTATGCGGAAAGCTCATGACTACTTGAAATGTGATTTGAAGTAATTGGCCGAGTTCTTGAAAGCCTTCCAGGCGTGCTCGGCTTCCAGTTTCAACCGTTCGAACTGGGCCTCGCCGGCGGCGCGCAGCTCGGTCAATTTGTGCTTGAGCTCGTCGCGCTTTTTGCGTACATCAGCCAGGCGCTCACGGTACTTCTGCTCGGCATCTCCGCCAGCCTTCTTGGCCTTTTGCTCAAGCTGTTCGATTTCCTGGTTCAGTTCATCAAGCTTGCCCTTGATGGTTTCGATGAACTGGTCTCTGCGGGATGATTCGGTCATGACTGCGCTCCTTGGATAAGTGATGAACGGATTGCATGGGTTTGTTCGAGCCTCTCCAGTATACGACCAATTCACGGCATCCATTCTGGATCACGGCGACGTTTTCTCAGGATGAAGCGTTCAGGCGCCAGGGCATCGACCAGGCCCGGATCAGCCGGGAGCGGGAGATCGCTGGCCAGGTCGGCGATCAGGTCGGCACACAGCGGCGTATGAGTGATTGCGCGCGAGCCATGAGCCAGATTCAGCCCAACGCCCGGTTCGATTTCATGCGGGTTGCGGCGGGGGTTGGGCAACGCGCCGACCAGCGGCAGGGTGTCGCGGCTGTGGCAGCGCAAACCGGCGCGCGAGTCGACCAGTTCGATATTCCGACCACCCAGTGCCCGGTAATGGTCAGGCAGGTGTTGCTCGAGCTGGGCGAGGTTGATGCGGTCATCCTCTGGTGAAACCACGGGTCGGTCCGAGTGATGGTCGAAGGTGGCCCCGAACGAATGCAGACCGTCGACAGCCGGTGTCAGGTAGCCGGCATGGCAGATTGCCTGTGGCCAGTGTTGACTCTCGGTGGTGGCGCGACAGTAGCTGACCTGGCCGCGGCTGGTTTTCAGCGGCAGCCAGTCAAGTCCGGGAAGCGTTCTGGCTGCATGAGCGGTACAGATCACCAGGAAGTCGACTTCGGGGTGTGAGCCATCATCCAGCCGGGTTTGCACTCGCGCGCCGGGCTGAAAGCATTCAATGGCCTGATCTGTGACAACAATACCGGGGTGATCGAGCAGGAACTCACACCACGCGCGTGGAGCAATAGTGCCGCCCGGTATGAGAAAACCGCCATCATCGTTATGGTGCAACAGTGATGGTGGCCAGGCGCCCGACTCCATGGCATGGCTGAATTTGACCCGGGCGCGCTCGTCGGGCGGAAAGTGCAATACGCCGTTGAGGTTGCCCTCGCGATCACTGCGCGGAAAACCGAGGCGATCGAACCAGCGCAATGCATGGCACAGGCCCAGTTGATAGAAGCGGTTCTGGGCGGTGAGGTGGGCGCTGGGCGTGGTGTGGATGACACCCAGACGATTGCCCGAGGCGCCATTGGCAATACCGGCCGGGTCGGTGACCCGAACCTGCCAGCCCCGCTGTGCAAATGCCCGAGCGGTGGTGGCTCCGGCCAGCCCCGTTCCGGCAATCAACACATGACCGCGACGCAACCGTCGAGGTTTGGCTTGGCCTGGCCACTGCGCGATCAGTCGATGACGCTTGCGGCCAAAGCCCTCAACTCGATGGACTTCGAAACCGACCTGGTCCAGACCGCGCCGGACCTGACCGGCGGCCGTGAAGGTCGCGGCCGTGCAACCCGGACGCGATCGTGCGGCCAGAGCGCTGAACAATGATTCACTCCACATTGCCGGATTGCGGGCCGGCGCAAATCCATCCAGAAACCAGGCATCGACATCAATGCGACTGCCCGCCCAGCATTCGGCGGCCTCGCCGAACATCAGTGTCAGTTCGATATTGTCGGCCAGACCGAGGCGATGGTAACCGGGGGTTGGCGCCGGCCAGGCTCGTCGCAGCGGCTGACTCCAGCGGGCCAGTTCCGGCCACTGATCCAGTGCGCGGGTCAGGTCACTGGATTGGAGTGGATGCAGCTCGGCAGATACAAGGTGCAGCCGGGCTTCGGCCGGCGCATGTTCTGCAAAACAACGCGCCGCCAGCAGGCAGTTCAGCCCCGTGCCAAAACCGGTTTCGCCGATCACGAAATACTCATCATCGTCCAGCGCTCTGAAACGCTCGGCGAGTCGGTTGGCTTCGATGAACACCACCCGGGTTTCGGCCAGCCCCTGGCCGGGC
Source organism: Wenzhouxiangella sp. (assembly GCA_007134485.1). GTDB lineage: Bacteria > Pseudomonadota > Gammaproteobacteria > Xanthomonadales > Wenzhouxiangellaceae > Wenzhouxiangella. Next base: position 4,178 of record SLKT01000050.1, read on the forward strand.
ATGAAATAGGCATCGGAATACTTGTCCGAGACCGGGGTATCGTGATCGAATTTGATGCTCGCCGGCACGATCGGCGCCATTCGGTCGCGCATGACTCAGTCATTCTGAAAGTAAACGCCCAGTTTGCATGAATCAGGGATCAATGGGATCGGATCGATGCATGACTGACAAATATGTTATATCATTGCATTTCATTGCCTGAGCAACGATTACGAATCCATGGCTGCCGTATTCGACGACGAAAAATCCGGACACAAGGGCGCGCTGTTCGATCGTGCCGCCATCTGTGTTTCCGGCCTGTGCCTGGCTCAGTGCCTGCTGTTGCCGGTGCTGGTCGTTGTCACGCCGCTGGTTTCGGTGGGTGTGCTCGGTGATGAGCTGTTTCACCTGGCGTTGCTTGGTGTGATCCTGCCGCTGAGCATCGCCGCATTCGTCCAGGGTTACAGCGTTCACCGCAATGCGCGCATGCTGGCTCCGGGGCTTGCCGGTCTGGTGATTGTGGTCCTGGCAGCGGTGCTTCATGGCGGGGTGCTGAGTGACATGGCCACCGCACTCCTGACCTCACTGGGTGGTGTCCTGCTGATTGGCGCCCACTGGCTCAATCTGCGTCTGCGCCGTCGGGTTTGCCTGCAGGCCAGGTAATCGCGCTACTGTCAGTCAATCTTCTCGAGTTTGCTGATAGAATTCCAGGCAAAATTTCTTCGTAGGGATTGAATATGAGCGAGATACCTTCGGACCTGCGCTTTTCCGAAAGTCATGAGTGGGTCAGCCAGGAAGAAGACGGGCTGGTCAAGATCGGCATCAGTGATCACGCCCAGGCGCAGCTTGGCGACCTGGTTTTCATTGAATTGCCCGAAGAGGGTGCGACCTTCAGCCAGGGCGATGCCTGTGCGGTCGTCGAATCGGTCAAGGCGGCTTCCGATGTCTATTGCCCGGTTTCAGGCGAGATCGTGGCGATCAACGAGCTGCTCGCCGATTCTCCGGAGATTGTCAACAACGATCCCTACAACGACGGCTGGCTGTTCAGTGTTCGTCTGGACGACGCCGATGAGCTGGAAGAGCTCATGGATGCCGACGCTTACAAGGATCATATCGAGGACTGAGCATCGCTCGCGCTGCGTCCGGCCAGCTTGTCCGCCAGGCGAATGGGCTCCGGTAGTCGATAGCGGGGCGTGCACGCCAGCACCCATTCCACGGCGGTCTCGAGACTGACTCGATGACCGGTCGATACATAGACCGGTCGCACGTCGGCGCGTGTGCGCACAACCATTCCGATGATTTCGCGCCCATCCTCGAGAGGTGATCGGGCGCCCTTTTGGGTGCCCGGTTCATCAGCTTGTCCGCATAGCCGGCTCTTGGCCACGCCGATGGTCGCCAGACCGGTCTCGATGCCCAGGTGGCAGGCAATGCCGAGGCGGCGAGGGTGCGCTCGTCCCTGGCCGTCGCACAACACCAGGTCGGGGCGAGTGCCGAGTTGCCCGATGGCCCGGGCCACGCCGGGCAATTCGCGAAATGACAGCAGTCCCGGGATGTAGGGTAGGGTAGTGGTCACTTCCACAACGGCCTGATCAAGTACGTCCAGCCCGGGGTAAGACATCAACACCGCGGCCGCCCGGGTCACGTTCCGGCCGCGCGGAAAGGCCGCGTCAACACCCGCCACGGTCGCGATCGAAGCGGGCAGCTCATCGGTCGGAATGACCTGCGCGGCAAGGCGTCGTTGCGACTCGATCAGGTCTTGAATGCCCATGCCCAGGCCTGATCAATTCGCTCGCTGACTTCTTCGGCCACCGGCCGGTCCGGTTCTCGTTCCAGCCAGTCATGGTGACGACGCTCCAGCAAATGCCGCCAGGCATGGATCAGGTCATCGGCCATTGCCTTGTCGAGCCAGCCACTTTGCCCCAGAATCTCCAACTGATCATCCGGTTTGCGACATTCGACCAGATCGGCCTGCTCGGCGGAACGGGCCAGCACACCCAGCTCAGCGATGAACTGCAGGTCAACCAGGCGTTGCCTGACCGCGCCCTCATCGCGTTCGCGGCGCTGGCGCTGGCGCATTTCCAGCAGGTCCTTGCGCAATCGGGCTTCATCCCGGACCTGGCGCAGCACTTCTTTGCGCGCCTGCTCGAACCCCTCGGCCAACTCGGGGTTACCGGCGATCCAGCGCGCCCGGATCAAGGCCTGATGCTCCCAGGTCCAGGCCTGTTCGGCCTGGTACTCGGCAAACCGGTCCAGCCGGCTGACCAGTAGCCCGGCACGCCCGTTGGGCCGCAAGCGGGTATCGATCTCGAACAGGCGGCCACCGGGAATCGGCATCTGCATGAAGCTGATCAGGCGCTGGGCGCTGCGCACCGGCGCGCTGCCCGGGCCGTGCAGGAACACCAGGTCCAGATCCGAGGTGTAGTGGAGCAGTCCGGCGCCCAGGTTGCCGTAGGCAATCACGGCCAGGTCGGGTTCGCCCTCGCTGATCAGCTCCAGCACCTTTTCGATGATGGTCTCGGCGACTTCGGTCAGGCGGGCGGCAGCAGCATCCGCCTCGAGACGTCCATCCAGCTCGGCCAGACCGGTACGCAGGAAAGCCGCCTGGCGCCAGCGCCCCAGTGCGTGCAGGCTGGCCTCGGGATCATCCGGCTCCGTGACCGGCAGGGCGGGCAGATCAAAGCCATGCACGGGATCAAGCAGATCATCGAGCAACTGGGGTGCGGCCACGATCCATTCGGCCAGCCGGGTACTGAGACGGAATACCCGCACCAGGCGTTCCAGGGTGGCCGGGCGTTCGTAAAGCAGCGCCATATAGGCTGAACGGCGGCTGATCTGGTCGACCAGGCCAAGCAGGGCTTCCAGGCCGGTTTCGGGATGATCATGGCGGCTGACCTGTTCAATCAGCAGGGGCATGAGGCGTTCCAGTCGTCTTCGGCCCTCGGCGCTGAGGGCGCGGTTGGATAGGCGCCCATGCAGTCTGTCAAGCAGTTCGGCAACGCCTTCGGGTTGTTCGAAACCGGCTTGTTGCAGGCGCTCGGTCAATCCCGGCTCCGGCGGCCACAGGGCCAGCCGGGTGTCGGTGTCGGGTTCGCGGAAGTGCTGCTTGAACCGCTGGCGGACCCGTTCGCGGTGTTGATCAAGTTCCAACATCAATTCCTGCCAGTTTTCGTTGCCCATCAGCCAGGCCAGGCGCTCCTGTCCCCGCTCGTCATCCGGAAGGTGATGACCTTGTCGACCGGTCATCGCCTGCAAACGGTTTTCCAGAATGCGCAAGTATTGATAGGCCTGCTTCAGACTTTCACCGGGTTCGGCTTCGATCAGCCCCAGTTCCACGGCCGCTGAAAGGGCGGGCAGAAAACCCGGTTGGCGCAACTCGGGCTCCTTGCCGCCGCGCAGGATCTGCAGGCTTTGCACCAGGAACTCGAGTTCGCGAATGCCGCCGGCGCCGCGCTTGATGTCTTCGCCGCGCGCATGCGCCCGGCTGGCGGCATCGATTCTGGCATGCAGATCGCGCAGGGATTCGAAGATGCCGTAATCCAGGTAGCGTCGGTAGATGAACGGCTGCAAGGCCTTGAGCAAGGCCCGACCGCTTTCTAGATCTCCGGCCACGGGTGCGGCCTTGAGCCAGGCGTATCGTTCCCAGGTGCGTCCTTCATTGAGAAAGTACTGCTCCATGGCCGACACCGACCACACCAGTGCCCCGGCATCGCCGAATGGACGCAGGCGTGTATCCATGATCCAGACCCGTCCATGGGCGGTGACCGGATCGATCAGGCCGATCAGCTCCCTGGCCAGCAGTTTCAGCCAGGCGCCGGCATCCACGCGACGCGGCCCGGTGCTGTGACCCTTGCCGCGGTAGCTGAACACCACATCAATGTCGGAGTTGAAGTTGAGCTCTTCGCCACCCAGCTTGCCCAGCCCCAGGATGGCCAGTCCGATGGGCTGACCATGCTCATCGACCAGTTCGCCGTGGCGTTCGCGGACTTTGACGGCAGCGGCTTTCAGGCCCAGATCCAGACAGGTGGCCGCAAGTTTCGACAAGGCCCTGCCGGTCTCGGCGATGCTTGCCTGACCGGTCAGGTCGCGCCACAGGATGTGCACCGAGGACAGCTGGCGGAATCGTCTCAGGCTCAGACCCGGGTCTTCGAGCAGGCGGTCTTCATCCGGTTCGGGCACGGGTTGGTCCGGTGAGTCATGATCGGGGAATCGCCGCCAGGTTTCAGCGACAAAATCGCTGCGTGCCGACAGATCCCCCGTTTCGATGTCGATGGCTCGTTTCATTGCCTGTTGGACTCGGCAGCACGAATGACGGCGCGAAACAAGGCGCGTTGTTCAGGTCTTTGCGGCAGGTATTCCGGATGCCATTGCACGCCCAGCAGGAAAGGCAACCGGCCATGTTCGATGGCCTGGATCACGCCGTTGGGCTCGCGTGCGCACACATTCATGTGCTCACCGAGGCGGTCGATGGCCTGGTCATGCAAGGCGTTGACCTGGGCGCTGGCCCGTCCCAGGGCCCGGGCCAGCAGCGAATCGGACTCGACTTCGACCTGCTTGCGCGGCAGCACCGAGCGAATGGCCGGATGCTCCTCGTAGAAACTCTCGATGTTCTGGTGCAGGCTGCCCCCGGCGACCACGTTGATCAATTGCATGCCGCGGCAAATGCCGAACACAGGCAGATCCCGTTCCAGGGCTTCGCTGATCAGCCGCTTTTCGAGTTCGTCGCGGGCATGATTGAGCCCGGTGGTCTTGGTGGTCAGCACCCGGCGCAAGGCCGCCAGCAGCGGAAACATGATGATTCCCGCCAATCGTCGCCAGCCGCTCATGCCGCGATCCTTGAGTTGCTCGATCTTCGGCATGGACTCCTGGCCATAAAGGTTCGGGCTGACATCCGCACCACCGCCGATGATCAGTCCGTCCAGTTCATCGATCGAGCGCGGCTTGCCCGGCCGGATCCGTATCGGTTTGCCGCCTGCCCGTCGTACTGCGTGGCGAGTGAACAGCCAGGCGGCCAGACCGCCCTTGTCCGGACCGGTGACACCGATTCTGGGTCTCTTCGGCCTCATGAGCGAATTTTGCGGATGGTGCTGGCGATCAGGCTGCGCAGTGTGCTGGCGCCGGCCAGGCGGTCGGTTCGGGCGGTCTCCAGTGCTTCCGGATCGGCGGCCAGGCGCTCGACCTCGAGCCAGTCGTTCCAGGGCTTGGCCAGCGACCAGTCGGGTTCGTCGATCAGGCAATTGGGCAAGCGGTAGTGAAAGGCCGGGCGGGGTTTGATCAACTCGGTTTCCACGTCGGCGGCCATGACTCGCTTGCGATCAATGTGGGCGAACAGCGGCAACATGTCCAGCGGCCGATTCCGGGTAGGTGTGAATTCCAGGAAGTCATCGATCAATCGGCGGATGCTGGGGCGGTACTTGCCTTGCATGACATGAACGACGTAGTCCTCCGGGTAGGGATGGATGTACGGGCTGATGCGGCGGGCCAGGTCGATATCGCTGCGTTCCAGCAGCCAATCGTACTTGAGCAGGAAGGCACGCAGCATGGCCAGCAGATACTCGGCCTTGAGGCTGGCCGTCTCGATGTTGAGGTGCAGCCCGAAGGCATAAAAGGGGGAGCCGTGGGTGCCACGGGCGCCGGCCTTGTGCAGTTTTTTGCGGATGGCATCCAGACGCTCCAGCTTGCTCCATGGAATCGGCGGGCCGACCAGCTCCAGCGGTACCACTAGTCCGGCAACCCTGGAAATCAGCGCCTCGACATTCTCGCGTGTCTCTCCCTCGCCGATCTCTATGCCCAGTTCCGACAGGTGCTGCTGATACTTTCGGCTGGTCAGCAGGTTGGCATCCAGTTCGATTTCGAAATCCCCCAGCTCGGTATCCACTACACGGGTGGAAAAAGCGCTTTCGCGTTCCACACGTCCTCCCAGCGTGGCGGTCACGGCTTTGGCCATGACTTCCGGCTCGATGCCGGCCATTTCCATTTCCACTCCGACGCGCCGTTCGCCGCCTTCACTGTTGTTGGTCCAGGGGGGCGGGTTGAATCTGGAGGGGGTGGACTTGTTCGTGTCGGCGGGCTCGGGCATGTGCATAGGTTACTACTTAAGGGGTCAGGGGTCAGGGGTCAGGGGTCAGGGTAAAAAAAACCCCGGCCGAGGCCGGGGTTTTTTCGGGTCTTGCCTTGGGTGGATGGCTTACATCATGCCGCCCATGCCGCCCATGCCACCCATGCCGCCCATATCGGGGGCACCGCCGCCGCCTTCGTCCTTCTGCGGCAGTTCGGCCACTGCGGCCTCGGTGGTGATCATCAGTCCGGCAACCGAAGAGGCATTCTGCAATGCCGAGCGGGTCACCTTGGTCGGGTCGAGAATGCCGGCATCGATCATGTCGACGAACTCGCCGGTTGCGGCGTTGTAACCGTAGTTACCCTTGCCTTCGGCGACCTTGGCCAGAATGACCGAGGGTTCGCCACCGGAGTTGGCCACGATCTTGCGCAGCGGCTCTTCCATGGCGCGCATGGCGATCTTGACACCAACAGTCTGCTCGTCATTGTCACCAGTCAGGTTCCTGATGCTGTTCAGGGCGCGGATCAGGGCAGTGCCACCACCCGGAACCACGCCTTCCTCGACCGCGGCACGGGTGGCATGCAAGGCATCCTCCACGCGCGCCTTCTTTTCCTTCATTTCGACTTCGGTAGCCGCACCAACCTTGATCACGGCCACACCGCCGGCCAGCTTGGCCACGCGCTCCTGCAGCTTTTCGCGATCGTAGTCGGAGCTTGCATCCTCGACCTGGGCACGAATCTGTCCGACCCGGCCTTCGATGGCGCTCGCGTCGCCGGCACCGTCGATGACGGTGGTGTTTTCCTTGTCGATCTGGATTTTCTTGGCCGAACCGAGCTGGTCGAGGTCGGTCTTTTCCAGGCTCAGGCCGACTTCCTCGGAAATCACCTGGCCGCCGGTCAGGATGGCCATGTCTTCGAGCATTGCCTTGCGACGATCACCGAAGCCCGGCGCCTTGACCGCGGCAACCTTGACGGTGCCACGCAGGTTGTTGACCACCAGGGTGGCCAGCGCTTCGCCTTCAATGTCCTCGGCGACGATCAGCAGACTGCGACCGGCCTTGGCCACGCCCTCGAGCACCGGAAGAAGATCGCGCACATTGGAGATCTTCTTGTCATGCAGCAGGATATAGGGGTTTTCCAGCTCGACCTGCATGGTCTGCTGGTCGGTCACGAAGTACGGCGACAGGTAGCCGCGATCGAACTGCATGCCTTCGACGACATCCAGTTCATTTTCCAGCGACTTACCTTCCTCGACGGTGATCACGCCTTCCTTGCCGACCTTGCCCATGGCCTCTGCAATGATCTTGCCGATTTCTTCATCGGAATTGGCCGAGATCGTGCCGACCTGGGCAATGGCCTTGTCGTCAGTGCACGGGGTGGAGAGATTCTTGAGCTCTTCAACGGCCGCCTTGACCGCCTTGTCAATGCCGCGCTTGAGATCCATCGGATTCATGCCTGCGGCAACCGACTTCAGGCCTTCACGCAGCATGGCGTGGGCCAGCACGGTGGCGGTGGTGGTTCCGTCGCCGGCGGTATCAGAGGTCTGAGAGGCAACCTCCTTGACCATCTGGGCGCCCATGTTCTCGAACTTGTCTTCCAGTTCGATTTCCTTGGCGACCGAGACACCGTCCTTGGTCATGGTCGGGGCACCGAAACTCTTTTCGATGACCACGTTGCGGCCCTTGGGGCCCAGGGTGACACTGACCGCCTTGGCCAGCACATCCACGCCCTTGAGAATTCGGTTGCGGGCGTCTTCTGAAAAACGGACTTCTTTGGCACTCATTTTGAAAATCCTTCTAGATTCTGATGCGTCAATTTATCGATTACGTCAATTCAGCTTTGACGGCGGGCTCAGGACTCGATGACGGCCATGATGTCGTCTTCACGCATCACAAGCAGTTCTTCATCATCGACCTTGACCTCGGTGCCGGAATACTTGCCGAACAGCACCTTGTCGCCGACCTTGACGTCCAGCGCACGCTGTTCGCCACTGTCGAGGATCTTGCCATTGCCGACGGCCAGCACTTCACCGCGAATCGGCTTTTCGGTGGCGCTGTCGGGAATGACGATTCCGCCGGGGGTGGTACGCTCTTCTTCGACGCGCTTGACGATCACGCGATCATGCAAGGGACGCAGTTTCATGGGTTGTTCTCCCTTTCTAAGGTTGAATTGGTCTCAAAAAACTCATTTCACCGACTCCGGCCTCCTGGATGACTCCGGGGGAGACTGTGTCGGCACCGGGTAATTCGGGCGATCTCGCTCCGTGCAGATACGGATCACCGATACGAATTGGCAAATGGAGCCCAGCCTCGCCTATTTCAAGGGCTGGATGACCTGTGGATCAGCGTTGATATCCGTGCTGTGCGTCGAATTGCTCCGCGCAGACTCACTCGCAAGATTTCATCGGCCCGGCCGGTCTGATGCGGTACCCTGTCAGGCGCTTTGAAATTGCAGGAGGTTGATATGGAACTTTCCCTGGTCATGACAACCTGCGAGACCCGCCAGCAGGCGGAACGTCTGGCCCGTTTGCTGGTCGAAAATCGTCTTGCCGCCTGTGTCTCGATCGGGGCGCCCGTGACCAGCGTGTTTCCGTGGCAGGGGCAGATTGATAGCGAGCAGGAGGTCACGTTAACCATCAAGACTCGACCCGAGCAATTGCCGGCCCTGAAACAGGCCTTCAACGATCATCACCCCTATGAGGTGCCCGAGATGCTGGTATTGCCGGTCGTTGACGGACTCAAGCCCTATTTCGACTGGGCTCGTGAATGGATTGACCATGATAGCGACAAGAACAATCACTGAGTCACACTGGCTGGCTGCCGTATGGCTGATGCTGGCCATGGCGATGTCCGCGCCGGTGGCCGGCCAGATCACCATGGACGATCTGCTGCCGGTCGAAGAAGCGTTTGCGCTGAGTGCGTCGGCCGAACCTGACAAGGTTCGCCTGACCTGGCAGATCGCCGACGGTTACTACATGTATCGTCACGCCTTTCGGGTCGAAAGTGACAGCGAGGGCATCGAACTCGGCGAGCTCGAGATCCCACCCGGCGAGGAGACCTACGACGAGTTCTTTGGTGAAACCGAGACTTACCGGGATCAGGTAGAAGTGGTTGTGCCGCTGCAGGATCGTCCGCAGTCCGGCGCCGTTACGCTGCAGATCCGCTCTCAGGGTTGTGCTGATGTCGGCGTGTGTTATCCGCCGCATCGTGAATCCATCCAACTGGATTTGCCAAAGCAGGAAGCAAGTGCCAACGGCCTTGCCGGATTGCTCGGAAAGTCGCAACCCGAAGCCCGGGGGGCGCTGGGCAGGAAGCCCGAAGGCGCGTTGCCGGCTGAGCAGGCTTTCAGTTTCGAGGCCATCGCCGGTGATGCCGGCAGCGTGCTGGTGCGATTCATTTCACGGCCGGGCTATTACCTGTACCGCGACCAGTTCGCGTTCGATGTCATCGAGGACGATGTCGAGGTGGTCCGGGCGCAACTGCCCGAGGCGGTTGAAATTCACGACGAATCCTTCGGTGATACCCACGTCTACTACGGCGAGGTCGAGATTCCGGTGCAATTGTCGCGTCCGGCCGGACCGGCTCGCGAGATCCAGTTACGGGCCGATTTCCAGGGTTGCAAGGAAGGCGATATCTGTTACCCGCCGATGGATCGCACCCTGGCGGTGGATTTGCCGGTGGCCGAATCCGACATCCGCATCGACCAACCGGCTGCGGCCGGAGCAGCGCCGCCACCCCAGGCCGAGCAGGACCGCCTCGCCGCCGCCCTGACCGGCACACCGGTGCTGGCCCTGAGCCTTTTCCTTCTGGCCGGTGTTCTGCTGGCCTTTACGCCGTGCGTGTTTCCCATGGTGCCCATTTTGTCGGGGCTGATCGCCGGGCAGGGCGATCGCATGACCACCGCCGGGGCATTTCGCCTGTCACTGGTCTATGTGCTGGCCATGGCCCTGGTGTACACCGCCTTTGGTGTGATTGCCGGGCTGTTCGGTCAGAACCTGCAGGCGGTATTCCAGCACCCGGCGGTGTTGATCGGTTTCGCCGGTCTGTTCGTGGTGCTGTCTCTGGCGATGTTCGGATTCTATGACCTGCAGTTGCCCTCGCGCCTGCAGACCCGTCTCAACGAGTGGTCGAATCGCGCCGAGGGCGGCACCCTGATGGGCGCGGCCATCATGGGCGCGCTGTCGGCGCTGATTGTCGGGCCGTGTGTGGCTCCGGCCCTGATGGGCGCCCTGATCTACATCGGCCAGACCGGGGATGCCGTGCTCGGTGGCGCCGCGCTTTTCTCCATGGCCATCGGCATGGGAATCCCGCTGGTAATCTGGGGCACTTCAGCCGGCCGATGGCTGCCGCGGGCCGGTGGCTGGATGAACGCCATCAAGGCGGTATTCGGTGTCGGTCTGCTGGCCCTGGCCATCTGGATGCTCGAGCGGGTGGTTCCGCCCGAGGTGGTAATGCTGATGTGGGGCGCGCTGGCCATTGCTTGTGCGGTTTACCTGGGCGCGTTGACCCGCCTGCCGCCGGAGGTCTCGGGCTGGCGCAAGCTCTGGCAGGGGCTCGGCATCATGTTGCTGGTGGTCGGCGTGATCCAGTTTGTCGGCGCGCTGTCCGGCGGACAGGACTGGACCCGCCCGCTCAATCACTTGCGTACGGCTTCGGCGGGACCGGTCGAAGTGCCCGAGTTTCGCCATGTGGATACCCTGGATGAACTGGAACAGGCCATTGCGGCATCCAGTGAACCGGTGTTCCTTGATTTCTACGCGGACTGGTGCGTGGATTGCGTGCGCATGGAGCGGCGCACCTTCCCTGACCCGGAAGTGGCCCGGACCATGGCCTCACTGACGCTGATCAAGGTCGATGTCACCGATTACACGTCCGATCATCAGGAAATCCTGTCACATTTCGGACTGATTGGACCGCCCGCCTACCTGTTCTTCCGACAGGGCGAGGAGCTGGCTCATTTGCGGACGTTCGGATTCCTGGCGCCGACGCGTTTCAATGCGTTGCTGGGTGAGGTGCTGCAGCCGTGAAATCCGTATTGTTGTTCGCGGGTGTGGCCGTGCTGGGACTGGCGATTGGTATCGGGGCCGCGTTGCTGAACCGCCCGTCGCCGCCCGAACCCGGCACGTCCGGAGCGGCGGTTGGCGATCCACGGCCTGATTTTCGCCACGGTGACCTGTCGGGTCAGTGGGTATCGGCTGATGATTTTGACGGACGCCTGCTGCTGGTCAATTTCTGGGCCACCTGGTGCGCCCCCTGCCGCCGGGAGATGCCGGTTCTGCAGGATGCCGACCGCGAGCATGGCGACAACCTGGCGGTTGTCGGGATTGCCATTGACGATCCAGGTCCAGTGAAGGACTTCGTCGCAGAGCTGGGTATCGAATACCCGATCCTGGTGGGTGCGGCCGATGTGATGGCGACCCAGCAGGCCTGGGGGAACTCGGCCGGGGCGCTGCCCTATACCGTGCTGGTGGATCAATCCGGCATCATACGCTGGCAGCACCTCGGCGAAGTCAGTGCCGAGGAGTTGGCTTCGGAGCTCTCGAACTGGCTTTGACGGCTGCCGGGCTAATAATTCCCGAGCCGTGACCAAAACCGCGAAAAATTCACCAAACGTCGCCGAACGTGTGGACATTTCCGTTAACATGCGGCACACTTGATCCTTTTGCAGGCAATCCGCTGTCATGACCTCCGTTCTGGTTCTGCATGGTCCCAATCTGAATCTGCTGGGCAGCCGTGAGCCGGAGTTTTATGGCTCGACCACGCTTGCCGAGATCGACGCGCAAATGGACCGATTTGCAACCGAGTGCGGGGTGGACCTGGAGACTTTTCAGTCCAACGCCGAACATGAACTGATCGGTCGCATTCACCAGGCCGCAGGTGATGGCACCAATTGGATTCTGATCAATCCGGCGGCCTTCACCCATACATCGATTGCGTTGCGCGACGCACTCATTGCGGTCGGCTTGCCGTTTATCGAAATTCACTTGAGCAATCCGGACAGTCGCGAAGCATTTCGCCATCAGTCCTGGTTCTCCGACCTGGCCGTGGGCACCATCAGCGGTTTCGGCGCGGATTCATACTTGCTGGGTCTGCAGGCCGTAATCAACCGAATCGAATCATCGGGGTAAGGAATGGATTTAAGAAAAATCAAGAAACTGATCGAATTGCTGGAAGAATCCCAACTTGCAGAGATTGAAATTCACGAGGGCGAAGAGTCGGTTCGCCTGATTCGCCACCATCCACAGCAAAGTGCAGCGCCTCAGGCTTTCCAGGTTCCCGCCCCCGCGCCGGCTCCGGCCCCGGCGGCGCCTGCGGCCGATGCAGCTACAGCGCCATCTCATGGCAGCGAGGATACGGCCGAGTTGCCCGATGGCGACGTCATTCGCTCCCCCATGGTCGGTACCTTTTACAGTGCGCCCAATCCGGATGCAGAACCCTTTGTCAAGGTCGGATCGACAGTGGCGTCCGGCGACACCTTGTGCCTGATCGAGGCGATGAAGATGTTCAACCAGATCGAAGCCGAATTTGCCGGCAAGGTCATCGCGGTATTGGTCGAGGACGGACAGCCGGTCGAATTCGATGAACCTCTGTTCGTGATCAAGAAGGGCTGATCATGGCCCCATTCAAGAAGATCCTGATCGCCAATCGCGGCGAAATCGCCCTGCGGGTGCTTCGTGCCTGCCAGGCCATGAATATTCGCACCGTTGCGGTTCACTCGACTGTGGATCGCAACCTCAAGCATGTCGGCATGGCCGATGAATCGGTATGCATCGGCCCGGCCGCGGCGGGCCAGAGTTATCTGAACGTGCCCGGTATCATCGCCGCCATGGAAGTGACCGATGCAGAAGCGGTTCACCCCGGATATGGTTTCCTGGCCGAGAACGCAGACTTTGCCGAACGGGTCGAGGAGTCCGGTTTCACCTTCATCGGCCCGCGCGCCGAGACCATTCGCCTGATGGGTGACAAGGTCTCCGCCATCAACGCCATGCGCCAGGCCGGGGTACCCTGCGTGCCCGGATCGAATGGCCCGCTGGATGATGATGACCGGCGCTCGGAGCGTCTGGCTGCGGAAATCGGGTTTCCGGTTCTGATCAAGGCGGCCGCGGGTGGTGGTGGTCGCGGCATGCGCGTGGTGGAGCATCCGGAAGATCTGATCAAGTCCATCAGCCTGACGCGCCAGGAAGCGCGGTCGGGATTCGGCGATGAAACGGTCTACATGGAGAAGTTCCTGACCAATCCGCGCCATATCGAGATCCAGGTCCTGGCCGACGCCCACGGCAATGCGGTCCATCTGGGCGAGCGGGATTGTTCGATGCAGCGTCGCCATCAGAAAGTGATCGAGGAGGCGCCGGCGCCCGGAATCACGCCGGACGAGCGTGAGCGCATCGGCCGGATCTGCACTGATGCCTGCCGGCGGATCGGGTACCTGGGCGCGGGCACTTTCGAGTTTCTGTACGAAGATGGCGAGTTCTACTTCATTGAAATGAACACTCGTATTCAGGTTGAGCATCCGGTGACCGAGTGCGTCACCGGCCTGGACCTGATTCGGGCCCAGATACTGGCCGCGGCCGGCGAGCCGTTGCCGTTTTCGCAGGATGATGTGGTGATCCTGGGACATGCGATCGAATGTCGCATCAACGCCGAGGACCCCGAGAAATTCATTCCGCAACCCGGTCGGGTGGAGTCTTTCCATGCGCCTGGCGGCCCCGGCATCCGGGTCGATTCTCATATTTACGACAGCTACCGCATCCCGCCCAACTACGACTCAATGATCGGCAAACTGATTGCCCATGCCGAAAACCGCGAAGCCGCGATTGCCCGGATGCGCGTGGCGCTGGACGAGTTGGTGCTGCGCGGGGTGATCAACAATATTCCCCTGCATCAACGCCTGATGCGCGATTCAGGATTTATCGAGGGTGGCGCGAATATCCACTACCTGGAAAAGTTGTTGAAGGGAGGGTGATTCCGGCTCTACGCACGACCGCCATCGGCCGTCAGCTTGTCAACGGCAACGCGCCAAACGCGGCGTGTGCGACCAGGTGGCCGAGGCGGTCAAGATCGGGCACGACCACTTCCATATCACCGATGATGGCCTTTCCGGCAACCGCAATCGGGTTGGATTCGCTCGGTACTTCGGTCAGATTGTCGGGGGTTACCGTGGTCAGGCGAGGGAAGCCCTGGGCAAGGACTGCAATGTAGGGCATGCGATCGTTGTCGATCAGGGTCTTGGTGATGCACATCCGGGCCCCTTCGACCGATTCATGGTCGGCGAATTCGGTCAATCGGGCAAAGCTGATCAGCGGTACTTGCCAGCCGCGCCACAGAAAAGTGCCAAACAGCCAATCCGGTGCATCCGGCACTGGATCCGGTTCGGCATATCCGACAACTTCGGCGACAGTGGCATTGGGAATCAGTATCTGGACGCCCGACAACGGCACCACGACACTGCGAACTTCAGTTTCGCTCATCGGTGACTATCCTTTTGGTACCGGCATTTTGAGTAGATCGAACACGTGGCCGACCAGTTCCGACTCCTGGTAGGGTTTGGCCAGGTAATCATCGACACCAACCTCACGGGCGCGCTGGCGGTGTTTCTCGCCGCTTCGAGATGTGATCATCATCATCGGGATGTGTTTCAAGCGGGCGTCATTGCGAACGTGGGTCGCCAGTTCATACCCGTCCATGCGCGGCATCTCGATATCGAGCAGGATGAGGTCGGGGATACGATCAAACATGGTCTCGACCGCATCGAGCCCATCGCGAGCGGTCATGACCTCCAGGCCGCGGTGTTCGAGGACACGGGACGTGACCCGGCGCATGGTGATGGAATCGTCGACCACCATGACCAGCGGAGTGCGCTTGACTTCCTCGGCTTCGGGCGCTTCCAGATCGCCACGTTCTCCGGGGACCAGCCCCTGCTCGAAGGCACGTTGTACCAGCGGACCCATGTCGAGAATCGGAACGACCTGGCCATCGCCGGTAATGGTTCCACCAAGGATTCCCGGGATGGAGCTGATCTGCGGTCCGACCGGTTTGATCACGATCTCGCGGTGACCGAGCAGTTCGGTGACGCGCAATGCGGCCCGTTGTTCACCGGCCTCGATCATCAGCAATGAAAGGGTGCCACTGCTGACCTCCTCGGGCTTGAAGTCCAGCTGCGGTTCGAGTTCGAGCAGGGGGTAATCCTCGCCTGCATAATCCTGAACCGGATCCGGTTTTTCAATCTCGCGCAGCCAGTCATCGGCCAGGATGCGAGTCACACCGCGAACGGCCTGGAGCGGGATGGCAAAATGTCGGTCGGCTGCACGCACCATGATCGCCTGCATCACGGTCAGGGACAGCGGAATGCGGATGGTGAAGCGAGCACCCTTGCCGGCTTCCGATCGCGCCGTGACATTGCCACCGATCTGGCGGACTTCGTTGGCGACCACATCCATGCCAATGCCGCGCCCGGCCAGCTCGCTGATCTGTTCTGCGGTTGTAAACCCGGGCACGAAGATGATCTGGCTGATGGCCTGTTCAGTCAGCTCATCATCCGCCTTGATCAGATCGCGTTCGATCGCGCGCTGGCGAATGGCATCGAGATCCAGGCCGGCACCGTCGTCGCTGATGCGCATGACCAGCTCGGTGGCCTCGCGACTGACCTCGATGCTGACCGTCCCGGTATCGGGTTTACCAGCGGCTCGCCGCTGCTGGGGCGTTTCGATGCCGTGGCTGATGGCGTTTCGCAGCAAGTGCTCGAGCGGCGCCGTAATGCGGTCGAGCACATTGCGGTCCAGTTCACTCTCACCCTTGAGATTGACGCGCAACTGGGCCTTCTTGTCCAATTCGCGGGCGGCGTTGCGGACCACCCGTCGAAAGCGCGGCAGCAGGGTGTTGAACGATACCATGCGCGCCTGCATCAGGCCTTCCTGCAGTTCCGTGTTGACCCTGGACTGCTGCATCAGCAGGGTTTCGGACTGACGCGTCGCGTCGTCGAGTATGCCGGTCAGGCTGGTCAGGTCATTGACCGACTCGGCCAGGCCGCGCGAGAGCTGCTGAATGGTTGAATAGCGATCCAGTTCCAGTGGATCGAACGCTTCCTCGGCAGGGCCGTGCTCGCGTTCGTAGCGGGCGAGAATCTGGGCCTCGGTTTCGATTTCGAGCTTGCGCAACTGATCGCGCAGTCGAATCACGGTCTCATCGACCTCCCCGACGTTATTGCGGAACACGCTGATCTGCTGCTCCAGTCGTGACCGGAAGATGCTGATTTCACCGGCGTAGTTGACCAGGTCATCAATCAGTGTCGAGGGTACGCGCAGATTCTCGGTTCGGGTCGGCGCGCTTTCGACCTCTTCGGTCACCTGTTCCTGATCCCGCTCAGGCACCAGTTCGGTCAGTTCAGCGGCTTCCTCGATATCCTCGGCCTGGTCGGCAAACAATTCATCGATTGACCGCATCGGCATGGGGTCACGCTTGTCGACCGCATCGACCATGGCGTGTAGGTGATCACAGCCGATCTCCAGGGCATCGATTCGATCGCCGGTCGGGTCCTTCAGTCCAGCGGCAATGCCCTCCAGCAACTCCTCCATGACATGAGCGACCTGACCGATCGGCGTGAGCCCAACCATGCGCGAGCTGCCCTTGACGGTATGCAGGTCGCGCTGCAAGGCGGTGACCAGGCTCTTGTCATCGGGTGCTTCGCGCCATCTCTGCAGCAATCCGTCGGAATGCTCCAGCAGCTCGCCGGCTTCTTCAAGGAAGGCTTCGAGCAGGTCCTCATTCAGTGCGTCATAGTCGAAGTCAATGACATCGTCGTCGAGTTCTTCATCCGGTGTGGGATCTTCGGGCTGCACTTCAGGATCGAACCGATCCGGCACGAAGCCGACCTCGGCCGTTTCAAGTTCCAGGTCCTGATCATCCTCCTGATCCGACTCGACAGCGGCAACTTCCTCGATATCCGGCGATTCATCCACCTCCGGACCATCTTCAAGTTCGCTTTCTGGCGCACGCTCGCCGTCGAGCTGCTCTTCGAACGTTGGTTCCGTTTCACGTGGCTGCTCGATTGATTCCTCGGCATCCGGCTCGGTTTCGGACGGCGCTTCGGGCTCGGATTCGGATTCGGCAGCCTGCTCGAGATCATCAACCCGTTCTTCAATGACTGACTCGGTCGCCGACTCGTCGAATGCCGCATCGTCGACTTCCTCATCGTCGACTTCCTCATCGGCTTCGAGCGCTGCCGATTCGCCATCATCGTCCTGCGCCGCTTCGAGATCGTCTTCCGGCTCGGTCTGATCATCGAGATCATCCTCGCTCATCTCCGGTTCGGCCTCGGTCTCGGCTGCGATTTCCTCATCATCTACATCGAAGAAATCCGAATCATCATCGATCAGATCGGCATCGACTTCCGAGTCGGAACTGAATGTCATTTCCTCTTCGGGTTCTTCTTCCGTAACCGGCGGTTCGGTCGATTCAGGCGGCTGCACGGGAGTCCGTGCCGCAGCCGGACCCGGGGCATGCTCTCCGGTACGGTCACGGTGCGCCTGGTTATGCAGATCGCGAAGCTCGGCAGCTAGCTCACCGGTCTGGAAGGCATCATCCTCGACCGGCTCGCATTGCAGACGGGCAAGACGCTGGCCAAACAGTTCCGAGGCGTGTGTCATGGCGTCCAGGCCGGCGTTGGAGGGCGGTGCATCACACATTGACAATTCCTCGAGGTAAGCTTCGAGGATCTGGGCGGTTTCCGCCTCATCGCCGATCGGCGCCAGGCGCATGGTGCCTTTCATGGTATGAACGATGCGCACAAGCGGTTCACTGATGGCGCGCGCCCGCCCGCTTTCCCGGGCTTCATCCAGCCATTCGTTGTAAATCTCAAGATTTTCGGACAGCTCCTTGATCATCAGCTCGATCAAGGTTGGATCCATGCCTTCAAGCTCCGGCGGTGGCGGCGCGGTTTCGGCTTCGCTCAGCTCGCCCTCGGCAGCGAGCGCTGCTCGCTCGGCCAGTTCGGCGCAGGCCTGTTCATCCAGTTCGGCGCCATCTTCATCCGCCAGCCGTGCACGCATGCTCGGCAAGGCCGCTACCGCTTCGGCGACCAGGCCGGTGAGCAGCGGTGTGGCCTGAATCTGGCGATCCAGTATCCGGTTGAGCAAGTTTTCGATCTGCCAGGCGAACTCCCCGATTTCAGTTGCACCGGCCATCCTTCCCGAGCCTTTCAGAGAATGAAAGGCGCGCCGGATCGTGGTCGTCTGCTCTTCATTGGAGGGATCGTCCTGCCACTGAGGGATGATGTCGTTCAGGGTTTCGAGTTCCTGATCGAATTCCTCCAGGAATATCTCGACAATATCGAAATCATCAAAGGCCGATCCTGAATCTGTCTCTTCCTCCAGATCGCTGTCATCAAGATCGAATTCACCGTCTGCGGCGAGTGATTCGGCCTGTGCTTCCTCAACCGCTTGGAGTTCATCGACCTCCTCCGGAACTTCTTCCGGCGGCTGTTCGGAATCCAGCTCGATGGCGGCTTCTTCCTGATCCTTGATTTCGGCAGGTTCCTCATCGGAATCGACTTCGTCCGATCGGGATTCCGGCTCGTCCTCGGTTGTTTCAGTGACCGATTCCGGCCAATAGCCGAGTTTCTCGATTCGTACCCGGGCGGGCTCGAGATAGTGTGCGCCTTGCGGGTTTTCTCCGGCCAGGCTTTCAAGGTAAAACTCGGAAACCGTGAGCGCCTCGGCCAGAATATCCAACGCTTCGCGGCCATCGCCCGATGGCGTATCACCGAGATGATCAGCAGCAATATTGCCGGCCGCCTCGATCATGATCGCTGATTCGTCCAGTTCGGCCATGTGTAGTGCGCCGGCAATCCGGGCCAGAATGCCGCTCGCTTCATCGATGGCATTGGCGTCGGCTTTCTGGCGATTGATGGCATCAAGAAGATGCTTGGCATGAGCCAGGTCTTCGAGCGCCTCCTTGACCAGTTGCCGGGTCACCCGGCGCTTTTCGGACCTAGGCAACAGAGTGCCGCCCGGGTCGGACTCACCCGCGTCCTCTTCCCGAGCGGTCACGCCGAAACTCTCCTCGAGCTGCGATTCGACGACCAACAATTCACGGGCGACCATCAGCAGGGTCGGGTCATCCGGATCCGTGCCCAGCTCGGCAAGTTTCCCGGCCTGTGTCTTGACGCGTGCGGCCAGGTGGTCGAGGCCCAGCATGGCCAGACTCTCGCCAACCGAGTCGAGCATGACCGATTGCTGCTCGAGCATCTCGGTGTCCTTGCCCTGTTCCAATTGTGAACCCAGGGCTTCCTTGATCCTGGCCAGATCCTCGCGCGCGGCAGTCGTGACTGCCGAAAACAGAGCGCGGTTTCGTCCGGCCAGAAAGACCTTGGCCTGAGTCATCTGGTCGGGCGTGTGTTCGGCCAGGTCAAAGGCCTCGTGGACCTCGAGCGCGCGCGGATTTTGGGCCTGGGTGATAGCAACCTGGAACAGCAGGGCACGGGTCAGGTCACTGGCATGGTCATCGAGCGCTTCACTTGGGCCCGATTCCACGGTTTCCTTCAGCAGCACATCCATCCGGGCGAATAACCTGACGATGTTGGGCGTGCTCGCGATCTGGCCTTCCTTGATGCCTTCAAGAATGGCTGCGGCCACCCAGCTGGCACACCGAACGAAATCAGGCAGCACCTTTTGGTCCCGAATCTGGATCGCGATCTCGGTCAGTCGGTCGATCGAGGCGGAGTCGTCGTTATCAAGCAATAATCCGCGCAGGGCGTGTTGATACTGGCGCCGAAGTCCGGCAGCCTCGAGTTCCGGTTCGTGTTCGATATCGGGCAACCGACTGGTGTCGATTTCCGGACGAAAGAAGTTGCCCTCGTCGAGCAGCTTTTGTCCGGCAGCCGCCCGCAAGTCATTGATGGTTGACAGCACGACAATGGGTGCGTCGCGCTGCGTGGTTTCGAGAAAATCCAGGTAGTCGGGCAGGATTGCGGTGGCTTCGAGCAACGTCTCAACCGCCCGCGCCTCGTCCCGTGTCTGGCCATCGTGCAACGCTTGCAGTACATGGCCCATGGCCTCGGCGATCAACTGACCACTGTGAAACTCCATGACGGCTAGCGAGCCGGCGACCTTGTCGCTCGCCTCGATCGCACTGACAAGCTCTCCTTCCTGGCGATCCCCTTCGGTATCACCGAAATTTTCGACTGCGTGACGGACCTCCTCGCACAGCTCATCAAGCAGTGGACGAGTCCACTGCAAGGATTGGTGACTCAAGTGCGTGGAGCTCATGTCGACCGTCCGTCAGGCATTTCAGAATGATGGCAACGCATGACCATTTGGTTTTCCTTGCTCAGTGGCTGATTCCGGGCTGCAACCCGGCAATAGTCAGGTTGACCTCAGGATTCGTCTTCCGGCAACTTGAAGTCGGCGACCGAATCGCGCAGCTCGCGGACCAGGTCGGCGAGGTTGGCCACCGACTTGGCGGTCTGCCCGGTACCTTCCGTGGTTTGCACGGAAATGTCACGAATACTGTTCATCAACTGGGCAATCTTGGATGCGTTGCGGGATTCCTCCTGGGCTTGATGTGAAATGTTCTGAATCAGTCCGGCCAGATCATTGGAGACCTTCTCGATGGATTCCAGCGCCTCACCGGCATCCTCGGCCAGACGCGCACCGGAGACCACCTGGGTAGTCGTTTGCTCCATCGAATTGACCGCCTCTGCGGTATCGGCCTGAATGGTCTGGACCAGTGCCTCGATTCGGCGTGTGGCGTTGGTGGCGCGTTCGGCCAGGCGCTGGACTTCGTCGGCAACGACCGCGAAACCGCGACCGGCGCCGCCGGCCGATGCCGCCTGAATGGCGGCGTTAAGCGCCAGCACGTTGGTTTGTTCGGAAATGCCGTTAATCAGCTCGACGATGTCTCCAATCTCCTGCGACGATTCACCCAGGCGCTTGATTCGCTTGGAAGTTTCCTGGATCTGGTCGCGAATGCTGTCCATGCCCGAAATGGTCTGGCGCACCATGTCGGCGCCGCGGTTGGCGATTTCGACCGAATTCTGGGCGACATCGGCCGACTCGCTGGAGCGCTTGGCCATGTCATCAAACGAGCGCGCCATTTCGTCAATGGTGTCGGAGGCTTCACGAATTTCCTTGGCCTGGTGCTCGGAGGCCTCGGCCAGTTGCATGGTGGTGGCCCGGGTTTCCTGGGCCTGGGCGGCCACCTGCTGGGCAGTGTTGTTGACCCCGGCCACCAGGTCGCGCAAGGCTTCGACCGCGTAGTTGACCGAGTCGGCGATGGCGCCGGTGACATCCTCGGTCACGGTCGCCTGCACGGTCAGGTCACCATCGGCCAGTGAACTCATTTCATCCAGCAGGCGCAGAATGGCGTCCTGGTTTCTCTGGTTGACCTCGGCGGTCTGGCGGGCGCGCTTGCGCTGAGCAAAGTAGGCGCCGGCGCCGATCATGAACAGGATGGCCAGGGCTGCGCCGAACGCGGCCAGGCCGGCCAGCAGCGAGGGCCACAATTCGTCTTCGCCCAGGGTTGCGTACTCGGTTGCCAGCACACGGGCCTGATCGGTCAGATCCTCGGCGTCAAGGAAAATCTCGTCAGCGGCCTCACGCACTTCAAACAGGTCGGTCGATGCGGTCAGGATGGTATCGACATCGATGCGGATTTCCTCGAACAGCGGCATGACTTCGGCCAGCGACTCGAGCACCTGACTATTGCGAACCGCTGATAATCCCAGACCTTCGTCGCCCTCGACCAGGCCCTCGAGGACCCGCTCGAACAGGCTGGCGTCGCGGCTGAAGGCATCGGCCGCGGTAATCGCGCCAGTGCCGCCGGCCATGATGTCCCCGACCCGGCGCAACATGCGATCGGCGAGAACAAGCTGCCGACTGGCGATATAGATCTGAACGGTCGGTGCGCCGGTTTCGATCATGCGGCGCACGACTTCATCAGAGCGTGCCTGAAGCTGGGGAATATTGGTCGAAAAGGCAGCCGCACTGTCGGCCAGTTCGATGACCAGGTCGTTTCGATCAAGAATCTGGGTGGCGAACTCGTCGATTCGGCTCCACATCTGCTCAAGCGTGGATAGCGAGTCGTTGACCGTCGCCGGTGATGCCGGCAGGTTGATGGCCGGGTCGCCGCGCCGCAATGTATTGATGGCGTCGTCGATGATATCCCGGGTCTGGCGCAACTCGTCGAATGCATCGAAGTTGCCAACGGCGGATTCACCGGCTGCCTTGGCCAGCTGTTGGGCGCGTACCTGGATATCCGTCGTCAACGCCAGGTATTCGGTTTCCTGCTGATTGCGCTGGTTCAGCAGATAGAAATTGTACGCCACCAGGCCCAAAAGGAGGACCAGCAGCACGAACAACAGCAACTGTGTGGAAGACAGTCGCTGCTCAGTTGATTGCGTGGCCACGCTACTCATTCTTTCACCTCATCGATCTTGCGTTCGTTTTGCCGGTTTGCGAGCCAACGGAACATCGTACCTGTGTCCAAGCCCGCTGTCGCCTGCCTGCTCATAAAAACTGATTGTTGATGCATGTCTTGTTCTATAGTGTTCTACAGGGTTTCCGGTGACCGCTCCACCCGACCATGCTTCGGGTGGCGCCGTCTTGTGATCAGTGTGTCCTGGCGCCATCCATGAAGTCGGTACGGCGCTGGAGTTCTTCGATTCGGAAAACACCCCAGTTCTGTTCATTGCTCGGGAACTGTTGCTGGACCAGTCCGGCCAGTTCCGTGTCCTCCCAGTGCTCGTCTGGCTTGAGGTCATCGGTATGAAAGTGTCGCTGACCGAAGACTTCATCGACGACCAGACCTGCCAGGCGTCCCTGCAGCCGTGTCAGGATCAATCGGGTTCTCGCGGTGACCGGTGTTCGGGTTCCGAACAGATACCAGCCAAGATCCGAGACCGGGGCGAGATTACCCCGAACATTGGCAATGCCCAGTAACCAGTCCTTGGTTCCCGGCACCGGGTAGAAGGGAGGAAATGCAATGATTTCATCGATCTGGTCGATTCGGCAGGTCAGGTAGTAATCGCCGAGCCTGAAGACCACGCCATCCCAGTTGCTGATCTGCTGCTGTCGGCTGGCTTCGCCAACATCGTGGCCCAGACTGCGGGTTTCAAACCCGACCAGCACGTCGAACATGGTCCGGCCACTCCCGGCCTTTTCGATTGAATGGTCCCCTTTCATGACTCCTCAAAATCCTCAACGCATGGCGTCGTGTTCAAGCGGTTTCCGATTGGCCGATCTGGTCGCGCAATGCCGCCAGTAGCTCGTCGCGGGTAAATGGTTTGGTCAGGTATTGATCCGAGCCAACAATACGGCCGCGTGCCTTGTCAAAAAGGCCGTCCTTGCTGGTCAGCATGATGACGGGCACCTTCTGGAATCGCGTATTGTTCTTGATGATGGCGCAGGTCTGGTAGCCGTCGAGTCGTGGCATCATGATGTCGACAAAGATCAGGTCCGGTTCGTGTTTGTGGATCAGTGACAAGGCCTCGAACCCGTCGTTGGCGGTGATGACCTCGCAGCCTTCACGGCTGAGCATGGTTTCCGCCGAACGCCGAATGGTCCGACTGTCATCGATCAGCATGACTTTCAGACCCTGAAGTCCGGCATCGCCGTTGGTTGCTGCTTGCTCGTTCTCTTCGCTCATTTTCGCTATTGATGGTGAGTCGACGGTTTTTCGAATTGTCAAGTAATCCCTAGATTAGTCGATCTTTGCCGTTTTTGCCAATCCAGTAGAATAGGTCGTCTCAAGTTCATGGCGGCAAAGGACTTTGTTGGCCGCATTCTGCCTGAATTACTGATCGATTGCATCTCGGTGTATCAACCCTGGAGTCTGCATGCGAAAAAATCTCATTGTCGTCATGGACGATATTGCCTCGATCACGGTCAGGAAGGACACCAGCCTGGCCCTGATGCTGGAGGGTCAGCGTCGTGGCTACCACCTTCATTACATGAATGATCCGGATCTGTTTCTGGACAACGGCGAGATCATTGCTCGCATGCACCGGATCCGGGTCAGGGATGATGCCGATGGCTGGTTCGAGCTCGGAGCGGAAGTCACCCGGCCACTCGGTGAGGAGGATCTGGTGCTGATGCGCTCCGATCCCCCGGTCGATGACGATTATCTGTTTGCAACCTACCTGCTCGAACTGGCCGAGCGTGCCGGTGCCCGGGTGGTCAATCGCCCGCGCGCGCTGCGCGATTTCAACGAAAAGCTGGCCATTGCTCACTTTCCCGACCTGACTCCCGATACCCTGGTCTCGTCGAACCCGGCGCGTTTACGCGAATTCGTGGGCGAGCGCGAGCGGTCGGTGCTCAAGCCACTCGACGGCATGGGCGGGAAGAGCATATTCCTGAGCGCTCCCGGTGATCCGAACCTCAACGTGATCATCGAAACCCTGACCCGCAACGGCCGGCGTCTGGCCATGGCCCAGGAATTCCTGCCTGCCATTGCCGATGGAGACAAGCGCATTCTGATCATTCACGGTCGTCCCGTGCCCTATTTGCTTGCCCGTATTCCCGGAGAGCAGGATTTCCGCGGCAACCTGGCTCGCGGCGGGCGCGGGGAAGGGCGGGAGTTGTCGCCGACCGACCGGGCGATCGCCGAGGCAGTGGCGCCGCTGTTGCTCGAAAATGGAATTGATCTGGCCGGACTCGATGTCATCGGTGACCGGTTGACCGAAATCAACGTGACCAGCCCGACCTGCGTGCGGGAACTGGATGCCCAATTCGGGATCAACATTGCAGGAGATCTGTTCGACGCCGTCGACCCATGAAATCAAAGCTGTCCGTCACGTTCGGGGGAGATTCGCTGACCCTGGCCCTTGCCGTGGCCATTGCGCTGCATGTGGTCGTGATCGGGCTGGTGCACTTTGACGTGATCCTCGATCGTCCGGACTCGGTCCCCACCAGCCTGGACGTCATCCTTGTTGAGTGGGCCACCGACGAGCCCCCGGAAGACGCCGACTTTCTGGCCCAGGTCACGCAGCGCGGGGCCGGGGAAAGTCCGGACCTGGACCGACCCGCCGAGCCGGTTCCGGCCGGGGAAGTGATGCCCGAGGTCGAGCCGGAACCCGAGGAGGTCGAGGCCGAGACGCCCGAGGTCGAAATGGCCCCGACCGAACTGATCGCCACCGAGGCGCTGGATGCCGACCTGCTGGTCGATCCCGAACCGGATGATGCACCGACCGACCGGGTCGATGCGCGTGAGCTTCGCCAGCAGTCACTGGCCATGGCCCGATCCTCGCCCGACCGCTTTGCCCAGGCCCAGGACTTTCCGGAGCGCAAGCGGCGCAAGTTCATATCGGCCAATACGCGCGAACACCTCTATGCCAGCTACATGCGGGCCTGGGTCGCCAAGGTGGAACGGGTGGGCAATATGAATTACCCCGAGCAGGCGCGGCGCATGAACCTGGAGGGCAGCCTGGTGTTGAGTGTGGATGTGCTGGCCGATGGCAGTGTCGATCAGATCCGCGTGCTGCGCTCGTCCGGCTACGACGTACTGGATGAGGCGGCGGTCAGAATCGTGCGCCTGTCGGCGCCTTTTGCGCCCTTGTCCCAGGAGATTCGCGAAGAGGTGGATGTACTGACCATTACCCGGACCTGGCAATTCTCCAGTCGCACGGGACTGCACTGAGCGGCAGGTGGTCGGGGGTGTGTCCACGCCGTTGTTTCCCGGCGCTGGTAGAATACCGGTGTGAGTTACCTGGAGCATCAATTCCTGATCGCCATGCCCGGCATGGAAGACCCCAATTTTTTCCGTGGCGTCACCCTGCTATGCCAGCACAATGAAGAAGGCGCATTGGGGATTACCATCAATCGGCCATCGAGCGAATTCACCCTGGCTGACGTACTGACTCAGATCGGAATTGCCTGCGAGGATGATCGAGTCGCCACCATGCCGGTCTACGAGGGTGGGCCGGTCCACCCGGAACGCGGCTTCGTGCTGCACACCGGGGAACCGAACTGGGAATCGAGCATGGTTGTCGGCAACGGGATCAGTGTGACGACATCGCGCGATGTGCTCGAGGCCATCGGCGCCGGTCGTGGCCCCGACAAGTTTTTGGTGGCCTTGGGCTATGCCGGTTGGGCCGCCGGCCAGCTCGAGGACGAAATGCGCGAAAATGCCTGGCTGAACGTGATGGCTCGCTCCGACATTGTCTTCGATCTCCCCGACGACAAGCGCTGGGAGCAGGCGGTTGCAGCGCTCGGCATCAACGTTTCCAGCTTGCAGCCGTCTGGCGGCCATGCCTGAAAGCGCCGACGGCAACTGGCTGGCCATCGACTTCGGTGAGCGCACCATCGGCCTGGCGGTTGCCCATCCCCTGACCGGATCGGCCAGACCCCTGGATCCGGTTCGCAATACCAGTCTCGAGGGCGTCGACCAGGCGCTGGTCGATCAGATTCGGCAGTGGCGTCCGGTCGAAATCGTGATCGGATTGCCGCTTGACGGCGAAGGCAACGATACCGGGATGAGCCGTCGAATCCGCCAGTTTGCCGCGCGTATTGCCGAACTGGCGCCCGATGTGCCAGTCAGTCTCCACGATGAACGTCTCAGCTCGGCAGCTGCGGCCAATGAATTTGCCCATCGTCGCAGCCAGGGCAGGGCAAGGCGACGTGACGCGGCCCGGCTCGATAGCCTGGCGGCGGCCCAGATCCTGGATTCCTGGATGCGAGAACATGGAAAAGCCTGATCGCGGCTTGCATCATCTGCTCGGCATCGACTCGCTGACCGACCGTGATATCGAATCATTGATCGAGCGGACGCTGGAATTGTCCAACGGCGCGCCGGCAAGTTCGGCAAGCGTCACCACCGCAAACCTGTTCTTCGAGCCGAGCACGCGTACCCGGGTGTCGTTCGAGCTGGCGGCATTGCGACTGGGCATGCGGGTGATCAACATCGAACTGGAGAAATCATCCGCCACCAAGGGTGAAAGCCTGGAGGATACCGTGGCCACCCTGGCGGCGATGGGGGTCGGCTGCCTGGTCATCCGGCATCCTCAGACCGGACGACTGCAGCAACTGGCCGAAAATCTGCACGCGCCGATCCGGCTGCTCAATGCCGGTGATGGACAGGGCGAGCATCCCAGCCAGGCGTTGCTGGATGCAGCCACGCTGGCCGCCGACGGCCTTGACTGGTCGCAGGCAACAATCGCCATCGTGGGCGATATCCGCCATTCCCGGGTGGCCGGTTCCAACCTCAAACTTTTTGATCGGCTTGGCGCCGGTCGTTTGCGAATCGCCGGCCCGGAGGAAATGCTGCCTGATCCGCCGGGTATCGAGCGGGTGGAAGTCTGTCACTCGATCGAGGCGGCGGTGCGTGATGCCGATGTCATCATGATGCTGCGTGTCCAGCGCGAGCGCATGGATCGAGCCGGCTGGCCGGATCCCGACCAGTACCATCGTCGCTGGGGCTTGAATCCGGCGCACCTGGAGCTGGCCCGGCCCGGCTGTCGCGTGATGCACCCGGGTCCGATCAATCGGGGCATGGAGATCGACGGGGCGGTGGCCGACTCCGACCAATCCTTGATTCTTGATCAGGTGCGCATGAGCGTATTCGCGAGAATGGCCATCTTCGAGTGGTTGCATTAGTAAAATACCCGGCATGAACATTTATGTGAATGGCGAGAGCCGTAATATCGAGCAGGCCGGCTCGGTGGCCGAGTTGTTGATCGAACTCGGGCTGGCCGAAAAGCGCGTGGCCGTCGAGCGCAATGGGGAACTGGTTCCCAGGAGTCGACATGCCCAGCAACCCATCGAAGAAGGCGATCGTGTCGAGATCGTCCAGGCCATCGGCGGGGGTTGAGGATGTCCACGTTGCCTGAAGACAAGCCGCTGGTGATTGCCGGCCGGACGTACCGTTCGCGACTGCTGACCGGGACAGGAAAATACGCCGATCTCGAGCAGGCCCGACAGGCCACCGAGGCCGCCGGCGCCGAGATCGTGACGGTCGCCATTCGCCGCAGCAATATCGGCCAGAATCCGGACGAGCCCAACCTGCTGGATGTGTTGCCGCCGGATCGTTACACCATCCTGCCCAATACCGCCGGATGCTTCACGGTTACTGAGGCCGTGCGTACCTGCCGCCTGGCGCGCGAGCTGCTGGACGGGCACAAGCTGGTCAAGCTCGAGGTGCTGGGTGATGAAAAGACCCTCTTCCCGGACATCACCGCAACCCTGGAGGCAGCCGAAACCCTGATCGACGAGGGCTTCGATGTGATGGTCTACACCAATGATGACCCGATCATGGCGCGCCGATTTGCCGAGATGGGCTGCGTGGCGGTCATGCCGCTGGCCGCTCCGATTGGCTCGGGCCTGGGCATCCAGAATCACTGGAACATTCTGACCATCGTCGAGGAAGCCACCGTCCCCATCCTCGTCGATGCCGGGGTCGGTACGGCATCGGATGCCGCCATCGCCATGGAGCTGGGCTGCGATGGCGTGCTCATGAACACCGCCATCGCCCAGGCAAAGGATCCGGTTCGCATGGCCCGCGCCATGAAACTGGCCATTGAAGCCGGACGCGAGGCGTTCCTGTCGGGGCGTATTCCACGTAAGCGATTTGCCTCGGCCTCATCGCCTTTGGATGGGATGTTTTTTTGAAGGTCGGGAGACGGAAGACGGGAGACGGAAGAAGGCTCCAGACCTCCGACTTCTGACCTCTGACTTCTGACCCCTGACCCCTGACCCCTGACCCCTGACCCCT
>SLKT01000077.1 GCA_007134485.1 Wenzhouxiangella sp.
AGGTCGGGGTTACATCCCCGACGGTCGATAATGAATCCATCGACACGACCGGATTCACGTGTCCGTAATCGGTACCCGGCACATTGTTTCCGTATTGGTTCTTCCGAATAATCTGTCAACGTAGTTCATCGGCAGGAGGCCCCTAAAAAATGATTCGACGAGTACCGGCCACCATTGAGGATTACCGCGACCTGGCGCGTCGTCGCCTGCCGCGTTTTCTTTTCGACTACTACGATGGCGGCTCGGGTCGGGAGCGAACCATGGCGGCAAATGCCGGCGATTGGGATGCGGTCAAGCTTCGACAGCGTGTGCTGGTCGATGTCGATCAGATCGATACCTCTTCCAGCATCGTCGGAGAGGATTGCGGCATGCCGCTGGCGTTGTCACCGGTTGGGCTGGCCGGCATGGCTGAACGTCGTGGGGAAGTGCAGGCGGTGCGGGCAGCCAATGCCGCCGGGGTGCCGTTTACCTTGTCGACGGTCGGCCTGTGTGGGCTCGATGAAGTCAATCAAGCCACTGATAAGCCATTCTGGTTCCAGCTCTACATGATTCGTGATCGTGGCGTGGTCGAGGCGGTCATCGATGAGGCTTGGGCGGCGGGCTGTCGGACCCTGATTTCCACCATTGATCTACCCATGCCCGGCCCGCGCCATCGTGATACCCGCAACGGCATGGCGGTTCCAGGGTTGCGCGCCAAGTTGTTGAAGGTCGGCCAGGTGCTGGTCCGCCCGGGCTGGGTCTGGAACGTGGCCCTGCGCGGAGGGCCGATGAGCCTGGGCACCATGAACCCGCATGTTCCGGCCGCCAGCGATCCCGACTCGTTCCGCGAGTGGATCGATACCCAGTTCGACCCAACCGTCACCTGGTCCGATATGGAGTGGCTGCGCAACAAGTGGCAGGGCCGACTGTTGCTCAAGGGGATACTCGACCGGGAAGATGCCGAACGCGCGGTCGAAGCCGGGGCCGATGGGATTGTGGTTTCCAACCACGGTGGCCGCCAGCTCGATGGCGTTTCCTCGACCGCTGCCAAGTTGCCGGACATTGTTGATGCCGTGGATCAGCGCATCGAAGTGCTGGTCGATGGCGGCATCAACGGCGGCATTGATGTTTTCCGCGCCCTGGCGCTTGGCGCCAATGGCGCGATGATCGGTCGGGCCTGGATCTGGGCACTGGCCGCCGGAGGGCAGGCAGGCGTGCAGGCGTTGCTGGCCGGCTACCGCGATGAATTGCGCCTGGCCATGGCCCTGACCGGGGTGACCCGCATCGCCGACATCGGTCCGCATTGCCTGGACCCGAACCCGGAACACAGATAGAGGACAAGTTCATGCCCAATGGCGCCCAAGCCCTGATGAAGACCCTGGCCGATTCCGGCATCGAGGTCTGCTTTACCAATCCCGGCACCAGCGAAATGCACTTTGTCGCTGCACTCGATGACGAGCCGCGCATGCGCGCCGTACTCGGTCTGTTCGAGGGCGTGGCCACGGGTGCGGCCGACGGCTATGCACGCTTGGCCGACAAGCCGGCCGCGGTGCTTTTGCACCTCGGTTGCGGGCTGGGCAACGGGCTGGCCAATCTGCATAACGCGCGCAAGGGCAAGGTGCCGATCGTCAATATCGTCGGCGATCATGCGACCTATCACCAGCCGCTGGACGCGCAACTGCAGTCGGATATCGAAACCGTGGCGCGCAATGTTTCCCCGGAATTCGTGCGCAGTTCCGAAAGCACCGCTGACCTGTGTCGCGATGCGGTCGATGCCATTGCCGCCGCCCGTGGGCTGCCCGGACGAGTGTCTACACTGATCCTGCCGGCCGATGTGTCCTGGGGCGAGGGCGCTGAACCCGCGTCTCCCCCACCCGCGCCGCAACCCGAAGCGGCCGATGACGAAACCGTGGCCGCGATTGCCAAAGCCATCAAGTCCGATGGAAAGACCGCCCTGTTTCTGGGCGGACACGCCCTGCGTGAACCGGCCCTGCTGGCCGCGGCCCGGATCGCGGCAAAAGCCGGCATCAAGGTCTTGACCGAAGTCTTTCCCACCCGGCTGGAACGCGGTGCCGGCCGCCCACCGGTCGAGCGCCTGGCCTATCTTGCCGAACTGGCCACCCTGCAACTGAGCGACCTGGATCACCTGGTGCTGGTCGATGCCAAGCCGCCGGTATCGTTTTTCGCCTACCCCGGAAAGGCCAGCGAACTGGTGCCCGAAGGTTGTCAGGTCCACACCTTGAGCACGCCTTCGCAGGACGCGCGCGCCAGTCTGGAAAAACTGGCCAAGGCCCTGGATGCAGACCAGGCCGAACCCGAACTGCAGGCCGCCGAACGCCCCGGCCGGCCGCGCGGCAAGCTGACCGCCGAGAAAGTCTGCAAGGCGGTCGGCCATCTGCTGCCGGAGGAGGCCATCATCGTCGATGAAGCGATTACTTCAGGGCTGATGCTGCCGGTCATGACCGCCGGCGCGCCGCAACACGATTTGATTACCCTGACCGGTGGCGCGATCGGTCAGGGACTGCCCAATGCCGTGGGCGCGGCCATCGCCTGCCCCGACCGGCCGGTGATCGCCCTGATCGGCGACGGCACGGCCATGTACACCATCCAGGCGCTGTGGACCATGGCGCGCGAAAATCTCGATGTCACCAGCATCATCTTCAGCAACGCCTCCTACTCGGTACTCAACATCGAACTCGAACGCGTCGGCGCCGACAAGATCGGAGACAAGGCCCGCTCCCAGCTCGACATCTCCGGCCCCGACCTGGACTTTGCCCGCCTGGCCCAGGGTATGGGGGTACATGCCGTGCGTGCCGACACCGCCGAAGACTTCTGCAAGGCACTCGAATACGCCCTGTCCCACCCCGGTCCGCATCTGATCGACGCGGTCATCCCCGAATCCCTGAACCGCACCAAGCGCCGCATCCTCCCATGGCTGCTCCGATCCCTGCCGAAAATGCCCAAACCGATGGCGCGGGCCTTGAAGCGCAAGCTGGCGCCCTGATACCGTCCCGACTGATGGTTGATCA
>SLKT01000200.1 GCA_007134485.1 Wenzhouxiangella sp.
AGACTTCAACCTGGTTTTCAGGTTCTAAATCTAGCTTCTGTCATCTATCCGGCCATATGGACACAAACACAAAGCAAACACTATAAAAGCCAATGTAACGACAGGGATTGACCTTTTAAGGTAAATATATAACATCATGAAGCATATGAAATCAAAAGTGCAGTCTGCCATTAACAGTTGGCACCATCTGCATCCGTGCTTAAACGGGCATGGATTCCGGATTATAACCATGATGATGCTGTTTGCGTTTCTGAACCTGGTGATCGGCTGCAGTTACAAGGTAAACACCCTCCATGAGTCACAAACCTATTTTCCACATGCAGTTCAGAATTTTAAGGCGCAGGAAAAGCTTTTTATTGTGCATTTCGGTGATGATGCATGGTGGCTAAGAGACATCACCTTTAACGTCGAAATGACCGAACTGCATGGGACACTTGAAATACTGCCGGATAACCGGTATAATTTTTATAACCCTGCTGGAAGCAGAGTCAATCCATTCACAAAAAAAACAAAACATCTGTTGGAGGAGGTTCACATTCATGCACTGGAATACAGCAAATCAGAGGATTTCAGCGTAGTAATTCCCGTCGCGTCAATTCAAAGAATGGACGTCTATAAACCTGACATCGGAAGAACGATGGTTTATCTTGCACAAGGTTTAGTTATTGTGGTTGGAGCTATCGGCACAGCTTTTCTCATATATGTATTGGCACATTCCTGCCCATTTATTTACACTTATGATGGTGAGCGTTTTGCTTTCGCCGGGGAGGTGTTCAGCGGTGCCAAGCAGCCGGGACTTGAAAGGCACGACTACCTCAGGCTGACTGCACTTCAACCTGCTGATGATGAATACCTGGTCATGGTAAGCAACGAACTCCGGGAGATACAGCACATAAACCTTATGCAGCTCAAAGTCATTGATCACCCGGAAGGGGTTGATGTGCTGGCCGACAAACAAGGGCAGTTTTTCAGCATCTCCGAACCGCTGCCACCGCTGGTGGCCAAAACGCTCCAGGGAACCGACATTACAGAACTGATCAGTGAAAAAGATGCACAAAAATACCATTTCAATGATGCCGCCAGGACAGATGCTTCAACAGATGGCATCATATTGTCATTCCCAAAACCACCCGATGCCGATGAGGCCAAACTGATAATCAGTGCAAAAAACTCCATGTGGCTTGACTATGTGCTGAACAGCTTCCATGAAATGTTTGGCCGCAAGTATAACGCATTCGACAGAAAACAGGGAAGGGCGCACCCTGAAGATATCCGCGAAATGATGATTAACCAGGGTTTCCCGTTGAATGTTTATCTCGAAAAAGACGATGAATGGGTACTCGTGGACTTTTTCGAAGTGGCTGGACCAATGGCCATGAAAGACGACATCCTGGCAATAAACCTCGAAGGCGTTGCTAGCGAAATGGTCAACATTAAACTCGAAACAGGTTTCATGTTCTGGGAAATTGATTATGCGGCCATGGATTTTTCCGTTAACATGCCTCTGGAAATTACAACTGTGATGGCTTCGGAAGCGCTCGATGAGGCGGGCAATGATGTGCGGGAAGCGATCCGCTGGGATGACGATCTGTATTATGTCCAGCCAGAGGTCGGAAATATGGCCTTGCTCCGTTTCCCCGTTCCGGAGCTGACCGGCGAAAGCCGTACAATCATCCTGCACAGCAAAGGTTACTATAAAGTGATCAGGGATTACACCGGCATGGCTGACAGAAGAACCCTGCGAACCTTCCGTGAACCCGGACGAATGCCACTGTTTTCCAAAGAGCTGTATGAAGACCTCGTAGAGTCGATCCGGCAACAATAAACCGGCATTCAATGAGCAAAGCATCTGTTTCTGTATCGAAAAGCAAAATCATTCATGGGGTATTGGCCAAGTGGATCAATTTTCGTTTGGTTATAAGCATTTTACATCTCACAATGATCCATTGCAAGCATCCGCTTAAAGCGATCAAGAATTGGAGAAAAATCACAGAAAGAAGAAAAAAAGTACGGGGTTTTAATAAAATCAGCCGCTATGTTAAAAGCAACGGCAGGTATTTCTGGGCTGAGCAAATTCCGGGTTTTCCCTCAAAACAGTTTAATGAATTCATTATCGGTGAGCTGGTACGATGTAAGCCCGGTGACGGCAGTCGTAGTCAATTGACCACCGTTGTTTTTTCCATCACGGGCCGTTGTGGACTAAAGTGCCTGCATTGCTTTGAGTGGGACAATCTCAACGACAAGGAACAACTCACCATGGAAGCCTTGCAGGCCATATTGGAAAAGCTCGGGGATACAGGATTGACGCACATTCAGTTTGGTGGCGGTGAGCCGCTGGCAAGGTTCAACGATTTGCTGACGCTGGTTGAAAAGGCACAATCCAGCATGGATGGCTGGATACTGACATCTGGCTTCGGCTTAACTAAAGAAAAGGCCATGCGGCTCAGGCGTGCGGGGCTTACAGGGGCAAACATCAGCCTTGACCACTGGCAGCCCGACGCCCACAATGCATTTCGCAACCATCAAAAATCGTATCACTGGGTGAATCAGGCGGTGAAAAACTGCCTTGAGGCAGGCATTATTGTAAGCCTGGCATTGTGCGCTACCAGGGAGTTTGTGACAAAAGACAACCTCGACCGTTATCTTGACCTCGCCAAAAAATGGGGTGTGGGATTTGTCAGGATTCTGGAGCCGCTAAATGCGGGTCGTTTCAAAGACAAAGACATTAAGCTTGGGAAACCACACTTGGAACTACTCAAAAATGTTTACCTGGCCTCGTATTCGGAGAAAAGATATCGAGACCATCCAATTGTTATGTATCCAGGCTTTACCCAGCGGCAGCTTGGCTGCATGGGTGCCGGAAACCGTTATTTCTACATTGACTCAAAAGGCGACATACACGCCTGCCCGTTCTGCCACGGTGCGGTTGGAAATGCCATTCACGACAGCCTCGATGATGCAATTGGCAAGCTAAAAGCAAAAGGATGCCATTC
>SLKT01000140.1 GCA_007134485.1 Wenzhouxiangella sp.
CGGTATAGCCGCTCCAGATCTTTCCGGGCCTCATCGGTGTAACGCAGGTGGTAATTCACCGCTCCCGTTGCTCTGCCGTCTCCAGAATTTCCCGAAGCGAATCCATGACATCGTCATGGCTATGGTAAATGCCCGTGCGCTGCGACTGCTCCCGTGCAGCCAGTCCGCGGGCGATGAATTCCTGCCGGGTTCGGCGATAGTCCACCTGCCGACGCACGGCCTCCTCGACAAATGCCGACAAGGTTTCACCTTCATCCAGTACGCTTTCGGTAGCCGCCCGAAACTCCGGGGTGACGCGAAGCATGGGCAATGTTGCGGACTTCATAACTGGCTCCGTATTGCATTTGCAATGCAATTGTCTCTGGCCGGGCCATCAGTGTCAAGCCGATGCCGCCCCTAAGCAGGGAATTCCGGGACAGGCAGAGCGCCGGCCAAAGCCGGTGGTAGATCAAGCGGTGAAAGTCCGAAATCCGGAAAGGCGTGCCACCCCGCCAGTGCCCTGAAATATGGGCCTCGACAACTGGCTGTGAGCCGAGGAACCATCGGTTTTGATATTTTACAAACTCGAGAACATATTCCGCGAAGCAGGGCAATGAAATTCGAATGGGAGCCTCATCCATCGGGGATGTGACCCGACCTGCCTGGCCCGGAAACTCCTGATCGGAATGGAATACCACTCGACTTCAAATGGGAGGTTATGCTAGTTTGTCTAGAGCCAAATATCGATTTCCAACTGAGGGGCCTTTAATGTTATATGTTCATCGCTCGACGCTTTGCGCACTTGCTGTCGCTGTTGTGGCTGCCCTTTCGGGCTGTGCCTCGACAAAAACAATATCTGAGGTCGGATTCCCACTCAGTGAGTCGGATGTTTATATCACCGCGTATCAGAACGAACTCGATACGGAGGCATCCTCAACAAATCCAGGTGCCGCGGGTGGCGGTGTGTTGGGTGTGTTGATTGCCAGCACCATCGACAGTACCCGAAATCGACGTGCTGAAGAAGCCGTAGCGGAACTCCGTGATTCGCTAATCGACTTCGCCATTGCGGATGAATTCTCCCGCAAAATCGTCGAATCAGAACTGCCCCAACAAGTCAGCCTGATCGCGCCAAGAATACTTACTGATGAACCCACAGCCGACTTCCAGCATGACCGGGACTTCATCGATATTCGCCCTGCGGTTCGACTGTCTAATGACTTGTCGGCTTTGGAAGTGAGCATATTGATCAGGGAGTTCGAGTTGACAAACAGAGAACAGCCTCGGTTTTCTGGATTTGGACAGCAGTACATCTTCGTTCATGCACTTCCGCAGCCAGAGGGTGGTAGGAGCAGGACTGACTATGCCGAAGCCTGGTTGGCCTTGGGAGTTGAGGCTATCGAGCGTTTAATTGTGTTCGGCATGGATGCGGCCATCGAGGCAGCTCAATTGCATTTTCGAGAAGGTGAGTTAGCCTTGGCAAGTACAACCCGTTACCGCATACCCGATTACTCGCAGCGCGCTAGATATCATGTCTGGCGAGAGACCGATGAGTTGCTTTGGATGCTCCTTCGTCCAACTTCAGATGAGATCATTATCGCGAAAAGGGATTCAGTAGTCCCGGTGAACTAGGTGATTCAGAGGCTGCCTAGTGGCGCTTGATCCTGGCAACGTTCGGCACTGTCTCTGTGCTGTTGGTTGCAGTATTGTTCTGTTAACCGGTTGCGGGAGCTCACAGCATCGAGTGATCGAACTTGATTCGTCGGATTCAAGCTTCCGCGCTGAGGAGCTTGATTGTGAGCTTAGCTTTGATGGCGTGGTAGACCGCCGTCAAAGTAAACGCTTTGTCGATCCATCCTGGAATACCTATGACGTTGAGAATTTTCTTGACTATTTGGATGGTCACATTGATGCCATTACTTGCTGCGGGCAGAAGGGGCCGGAGTTGAAGGTTGAGGTGCGTCACGCATACGCACAAGGCAAGGCCATGCGGGGATTCTATACGGTTGTTCTGAGTCTGATTCTTGACGACAGTCCACCCATCGTGCTCAGAGGTCGCCACGATGTAACCAACTGGTTAGGCTCCAGCCGGGAGTTTCAGCTCGGCCTGACTGCTGCTGCCGATCAAGCGTTGAACAAGATCCATGCCATTCTTGCTGAATCAAAGCAGTGCCGCTTTGAGAGTGAGCCTTGATTCATTGCAGAATCCAGGGCATACCCTGTTAGAACGATTCCGTTCGTACCTTGCAATACTCGGACTTATTAACCCGGCAGGTATGTAGATCACATTCAGGGCGTCAAGCAGGCCCCGAATCAAGGCGTCGCTCGCAGGCAATGGTGATTCCATTGGCAAGAGCGAGAACGCAGAGTCGGGGCCTGCTTGGCGCCCCTAACCAATTGAATTTAAATGACAGGCCGCAGTGTGGCTTTCGTCAGACTGTGTTATCGAAACTTGCTGTAGAAGTACTACAGCGGCGTTTCGCTGCCTTGCTGACGAAAGCCACACTGCGGCTGAATGCGATCTACATACCTGCCGGGTTAATATTAGCCCGGCAGGCATGTAGATCACATTCATGGCTTCAAGCAGGGTCCGAATCAAGGCGTCGCTCGCAGGCAATGGTGATTCCATTGGCAAGAGCGAGAACGCAGAGTCGGGCCCTGGAAGAGCAATTTGGCGCCTGGCAGCCGACCTCAGCTTCCCTGCTGGGTGAGAAGCCAGGAGACACGTTGTTCTAAGTAGGCCCCAGCCAAGGAAAGAAATTGGGAAGGCAAGAGTGGGCTCGAGCCGCTCGGACTCCAGACTGATATAGTGTCGTTCAGGGGCTGGTTACAATTGAGGGATGAAATGATTCCGACCCGAATTTTCATGCCATTCGTCATCCTTGGATTGGCCCTTTCCGTTGCTGAGCCGACTTCGGGTTCTAAAGTGGATCCAATCTTTTCCGATAGATTCAAGGATCTGACTTTCCAGGACTGTGATGACTGCCCGACAATGGTGATGATCCCGTCCGGGACCTTTGTTCAGGGCAGCCCGGCCACTGAGCCGGAGAGCATGCCTACCGAACGCCCGCAGCGCGAGGTCGGCGTTCCGGCCTTTGCCATGGGCCAAACGGCGGTGACCTTTGATGAGTGGGAGGCCTGCGTGAATGACTTGGGTTGCACGCACAACCCCGGCGATCAAGCCTGGGGGCGGGATAGTCGTCCGGTGATCAATGTAAGCTGGGATGATGCTCAGGAATACGTGACCTGGCTAAGCATCAAAACCGGACAGGATTATCGCCTGCCATCGGAGTCGGAATGGGAGTACGCTACCCGCGCCCGTACAATCGGCCGCTTCAACACCGGCGACTGCATTACGACTGAACAGGCCAATTTCAATGGCACGGTCCCGGCCAAGGGCTGCCCGGTTGGTATTTTTCGAGATCAGACAGAGCCGGTCGGCAGCTTTTCCCGCAACGCCTTTGGCCTTTATGACACCCATGGCAATGTCTCGGAATGGGTGCAGGACTGTGCAAACCTGGACTACAACGGCGCACCGACTGACGGCAGTGCGTGGATGTCGGGTTTCTGCGACTTTGCCGTACTTCGAGGAGGCTCCTGGGGTAACCATGGCCATCAAGTGCGCTCCGCCTCTCGCAATGAGTCGAACCGCGACACTCGCTTCATTAACGCAGGCTTCCGTGTGGCCAGGTCCGTGGAGCCTTGAGCCATGCAACGATCATCCCTTCGCTATCGCCGGGGTCATGGATCCAGTGAATCGATAAGAAATTTCCTATGCTCGATAGGATTTATCTTACCGGACCGAAGGTTGATTCCTGTTGCCTGAATAGCCATGATGAACTAATCTTGATCAGGCCGGGGAGGGGTCAAGCGGCCAATTGTGTCGCTTGGGCACCGGAATCGTTGATGTTGTGAATGGGAGTACGCACATGCTGATGACGTCTATCAAGCTTTCCTTTTTGAATGTTCTGCCAACCAACAAGCGGCTCGCTATCGGAGCGGAGCGGCGGCTGGGTAAACTGCTGAATCGACGGTCAAGTAGAGGTTTGCCCTGGAGAAAACTGTTGGTTCGTCTCGCGACGGTGTATACATTTGCTATTTCGCCAGCGCTCTTGGCCGGCTCGGACACCGGTTTGTGCGGACCCAACGGCGAGCACGTTTTCGAGAGTGCAAAGTATTACCACGGGGATGGATTGATTCGCCTTGATGAGGATCGTACGGTTCAGGTGATCCTGGAAACCGACGAAGAGGGTGGAGAAGTCGTATTGTTCAGTGCAGCTTTCTTTCAGGATGCCGGACCCTTCGACGCGGATCTGTTTCCCGGGGTCGATACTACAGTGCCAATCACCGTTTCAGAACGACGGGCAAGCTTGTATCACGAAACCAAGCTGTACGTCGATGATGACCGCGAGGCCACCTTCACGTTTTTTGTCGAAGCAAACGAGTGCTCAATCACGAAACGGGAGCTTGAGCAATATCTGAACAATCGGATTTACCCCGCAGCGGCGCTCCGTCGCAACAATTTGCCTACTGGTACGAAGCTGGACTCTGCTGAAGTCCGCGAAGCCCTGGCGTATCCTTTGACGGTTTTAGAACCGGGAGCAGCCACTCTATCGGTCCTGTGGTGCCAGTCCGGTGGTCCTGGCGCCAAGTCTTGCAGCATAGATTACGGAGGGATCGGACCGATCTTGGCTGGAGGCTGTTCGGCAGACTGTGTTGCTCCACAGTATGCATGCTGCGGGCTTGGTTTAAGGTCGAATTGTACGTGCAGATCACCTTCTTCGGGTGACGGAGACTCGGATGAAAGATGGTGGTTGCCATCTTGGTGGCCATGGCCTGGTGGCGATGACGTTGATTCTCTTGTAGAAGACCAGTACTGAAGAAATAGCACAGACACTGGCCCAAGCCTTGTTTCTGCTCCAGTACGCAACGTTTAGCTCTGGTTGCCGAGCCATCCGCGACGCCGAAACCACAGCAGAAGTACGCCGGCCACGATCGCCATGAACCCGAGTACCGCAAAGTAGCCCCATGGCTGAGCCAGCTCGGGCATGTATTCGAAGTTCATGCCGTATATGCCGACGATAAAGGTCAGCGGAATGAAGATGCTGGCCATGATGGTCAGGGTTTTCATGACCTCATTGGTGCGGTTGGCACTGATCGACAGGTGGATCTCGACCAGGCTGGCGGCCAGTTCGCGGGTGGTTTCGACCATGTCCATGAGTTGGACGGTGCAGTCGTAGACATCGCGCAGGTAGATGTGGGTTTCGCGACGAAAGAACTCTTCGTCGCGAAGCAGCCGCGCCATCAGGTCACGCTGGCGCCAGAAGATGCGCCCGAGTGTGATCAGGGCGCGGCGTTGCCGGTGGATATTGCCGAGCATGCCCTGGCCACGCCCGGTCATGACCGATTCCTCGGCTTCGTCGACCTGGTCGGCAAGTGCTTCGACGACCGGGAAACTCGCATCGACAGCCAGATTGAGCAAGGCGCAGGCGAGATAGTCGACAGACTCGCTGCGCAATCGACTGGTTGGCCGTTCAAGTCGGGTGAGCACCGGATCGATCAGTGGATCGGGGCGTTCGCGAAAACTCAGCAGCCAGTTGTCGCCGAGCAGCAGCCCCATCTGGCCCAATCCGGGTCGCTGTTCCTCGCTGCTCAGGTGCAGGGCCTGGATGATGATCAGTGCCTGCTGGTCGAGTGCATTGACCTTGGTCATGCGATCGATATTGACCAGGTCGGCCAGTACCATCGGATGCAGGTCAAATAGCTCACCGATGGCGCGAATTCTGGCATCGTCCGCGAATCCTGCAATATCGATCCAGAACCGACCGGGCCGGTCGCGCATCTGCTCGATGGTTTCGATATCCGGTTCGTCGATATGCGTGACCTCGTTGTCGTCGATGTGCCACAAGCGAATTCGGGTATCAAACGCGTCCGGGGCGATGTACAGGGTGCCCGGGGCCTGTCCGGATTCCATAGCACTGCGGTGCGCCGGGCGGCCGAACAGTTCCATGAATGGTGTCTCGACGATCGCGCGAACAAAGCGAAGCCCGAGGTCGCGAATGTGGTGCAACTGATTTTCAACAGACACGGTTCATCTCTTCGCAGTGGAGACCTGCGTCATAGTTTACCCGGCTATTGCATAAGTCCTCGGCACGAGCTTGGGGATCGGTGCTGATTTCGGTCTACCGACTACTGACCACTGACTACCGACCTCCGACCTCCGTCGCCCCCTATTTCCTGGCCTTTCTGTTCCCATGGCCCGCCTTCTTTTGTGCGCGGGTCAAGGACGGGCGTTTGCGTGGCGGTGTTTCGCCGCTCTTGTTTTCCGGTTGTTTGGTATTTTTGCGCGGTGGGTTTTTGTCTTTTGGTTTGGACCGCTCGCGTTCTTCGGGCGCTGATGCGCTCTCTTGGCGGGTTCGATGTGGCGGTTTGTTGGGACGTGGTGTGCGGCGGTCTTTTGACTCGGTGTGACGGCGGCCGCGTGGTGCAGGGCGGTCAGAGGTTTTCGGGTGATGCCCGGGGCCCTGGTCGGGCTTGATATTCAGGGGGCGGCCGCCGACGCGCACGCGGGCCAAGTGCCGGAATACGGCGGTATCCAGGTCGGCGGGCAAGTCGACCAGGCTGAAATGTTCCTGGATCCGGACCCGACCGATTTGGCCGGCATCCAGGTTGGCCTCGTTGGCGATGGCGCCGACGATATTGCCGGGGCCGATCCCGTGGCTGCGTCCCACTTCAATGCGGAAAGTCGCCTTGTCGTGGTCGTCGGATGGCCGACGAGCCGGTCGTTCGGATCGGTCCGGCCGGCGCCCTTTTTCATGCTTGCGATCGGGGCGAGGGGCAAAGTCTGCCGGCGGTTCGCGTTCACTCAGCAAGAAGTCGTCGCCTCCGCGCAGCAGGCGCGCTAGGGCGGCGGCGATATCGACCATCTCGGCCCCGGTCTCGGCCTGGCAGGCCTGGGCCACTTCACGATAAAGATCCAGTTCCTCGGTTTCCAGCGCACCGGCCACGGCCGCCTTGAAGCGGGCGACGCGCTGTTCATTGACATCGGCCACCGACGGCACGCCCATCGCTTCAATTGGCTGACGGGTGGCCCGCTCGATGGCCCGCAACATGCCGCGTTCACGCGGTGCGACAAACAGAATCGCTTCTCCGGCGCGTCCGGCCCGACCGGTACGCCCGATGCGATGCACATAAGCCTCGGTGTCGTAGGGAATGTCGTAATTGACTACGTGGCTGACCCGCTCGACGTCCAGCCCGCGCGCGGCCACGTCGGTGGCCACCAGAATGTCGACCTCGCCCTTGCGCAGCTTTTCGACCAGTTGCTCGCGCAGGTTCTGCGGCACGTCGCCATTGAGTGCGGCGGCCGAAAACCCGCGCGCATTGAGCCGGTTGGCCAATTCTTCGGTCGCCACGCGGGTGCGGGCAAACACGATCATGCCCTCGAACGGCTCGACTTCCAGAATCCGGGTCAGTGCATCGAGCTTGTGCAATCCGCTGACCAGCCAGTATCGCTGCCGGATCGAGGCGGCCGTCGAAGTCTTCGCCTTGATGGTGACTTCCTCGGCATCCTTGAGATAGCGCTGGGCGATACGCCGGATCGGCTGCGGCATGGTCGCAGAAAACAGTGCGATCTGGCAGTTTTCCGGGGTCTTTGAAAGTACCTGCTCGACATCATCAATAAAGCCCATGCGCAGCATCTCGTCGGCCTCATCGAGCACCAGCGTGCCCAGCCCGCCCAGATCAAGCGTGCCCTTGTTGATGTGATCGATCACCCTTCCCGGCGTACCCACGACCACATCCGCACCACGGCGAAGGCCGGCCAACTGCGGTCCATACGCCTGGCCACCGTAAATCGGCAAGACATGAAAGCCCG
The DNA here is from genome assembly GCA_007134485.1 of Wenzhouxiangella sp. GTDB lineage: Bacteria > Pseudomonadota > Gammaproteobacteria > Xanthomonadales > Wenzhouxiangellaceae > Wenzhouxiangella. Next base: position 7,850 of record SLKT01000140.1, read on the forward strand.
GCAAGTGCGCCGCGTAGCGGTGAAAGGCCTCGGCCACCTGGATTGCGAGCTCCCGCGTTGGCGCCAACACCAACGCCGCAGGCTTCGATTCGGCCTGTTTCAGCCGCGCCAGCACCGGCAGCGCAAAGGCCGCCGTTTTTCCGGTCCCGGTCTGTGCCTGCCCGACCAGATCCCGCCCGCCCATCAAAACGGGAATGGTCTTCGACTGAATGGGTGAAGGCGCCTCGTACCCCAGTTCGCCCAAGGCCTTCAACAACCCTTCCGGCAACCCCAAGCTGACAAAGCCACCGTCTTGTGCCGTGCGATCATGCTCAGTCATAAAAAAAGGAATGACAACCAGACCGCATATTAACCCAGCCTCCCCAATCTCTGTTCGGGACTCGCTCCTGAACTGAAGTCCGATCAGGCCTGGTTCGAGGTCAACGGCCGTTAATTCTGACCTTCAGTGACGCTGGCCTCGATCGATAATCGCCCATTGGATGGCGATGGTGGTCTCACCGGCGCTCAATCATTGTTCGAAAGGTCGTACCGCGCAAGCATCAGGGACAATTCAGTTCGAACTCGACCATGATGCCTTCCGGGTATGGGTATTCGTCGCCGGTAGGGGTGTTGGCGGCGATCATGTGGGTCTTTCCTGCAATGCCGTGGGCGCCGGCCTCGACATCTTGCAGCATTCGTTCGCCATTGATCTGTTGGTTGTCCATCATGTGAAAGGACAGGGTGGGCTCGTCATCACGTTGGATCCTGAGTTGAACGACCGTTCTGGCCGTGGCGGCGTGCTCCGGCTCGCTCTGGCTTCTCCACCCGGAAAACCTGAGCTCATTGTTACTTGCACTGTAGTTCCAGCGGCCGTCCCTTTCCGTGCACTGGACGTTTGAAAGAACAACTTCCCGGTCATACCAGCGCACATGCCCCATCACGCGCTCACTGCCGGCCGATGCGCGGGCCTGTTGCGCCTGCTGATCCGGACTGTCTTCTGTCTGCATATCTCGTGGCTCATCACCGCATCCTGCCAGCAGCATCACCAGGCCCGTCAGGATGGACATTGAAATCAAATACCTTCCTTTCATCTTGAAGCTCCTCTTTTGGGTCTACTCGTCCAGTCCTGCCTATTCATACGAGGAAACCTTGACCAAGCCGCCAGGGGCAGGCCCGCGATGATGCCTGAGCCAGAATTTATTGGAGATCGAAAGCCATGTCTCCGATTTCCAGGGTTCGCCCCGAACCCGACGAAGTGGCATAAAGGCGAAATCTCGTTGGCCCGGTAATTGTGACGCCTTCCAGTGGTGCGGAAATACGTTCGATATCTGGTCTCGTTGTACCGGCCTCATGCTTCCAGAGAATGCTCTGGTAATCATCGACGTTGTAGCGCAAGTGAAGTCCGCGCTGTGCACCCGCGCTCCCCCCACTTGCCATCGAGATCACAATGCGGTTCAACGTGACCGGCCCATCGGTTGGCGTAATGTCGAATTCAACGTAGGCATCGGTCTCTAAAGCCTCATGCGGTTCAACCGCCCGTTCAGACGGAGAGAACCGGAAAATCGGGCTGTTGGGATAATCGTAGCGATCCGTGACTTCAAATCGGCTCAATTCGTTCGGGTCCCGGATCTTGCTGACCTCGACGCTCGCCGGAAAGCTTTCGGGTGCCTTGCTGTCATTGGCAAAAGTCCACAGAATGCGGTTGGCTGCAGATTCCAGGGGGCTGTCAACCTCGGTCACTGTCAGTGGCAGCTCAGTCGGCTCTTCGGCGGACGGTTGCATGCCCACACCTTCAGCCGGGGCCGCCTCACTGCTCAGCAGATAAGTCATTGAAGGATCCGGACGTCCGACAAAGCACAACCGGTCAAAGCCGTGGTGCTGGATGATGGCCAGGGCCTGCTTGGCTTCATCGCGGGCGTCATCGAAGTTCATCACCCAGTGACTGCCATCCACGATTCGCCAGCTACCCTGAACCTCGCGGGCTTCGATGCTTTCGGGATTGAAGCTGACACAGTCTTCCTCCGGCTTCATTTGCTCGGCAATTTCGGCTGGATCGGCCGGCGCAGGCTGTTGGGCAGGTGACCCGGCCAGGTCCGGCGAGCCTTCACCCATTTGTTCCTGGGCGCGGCGAAGTCGCGGATCCAGTTCCGCCTCTTCGTCAGCGGTACCCGGATCGAAGGTAATGCTCTCGGTCCTCGTTGGTTGTTCAGTTTCAGGTTCTGATTCGGCGGGTTCACTCGCATGCGTCACCGTGCCTACTTCCTGGGGCGCGGTGCCCGGGCGAGGGCTGATGGAAGCCCGGATGTACAAGGGAAAAGCGCTTTCTTCTTCGTCATCATCAAAGATCTGCTCACTGAGCAGGGCGGTGCCTGCCGCCACCGTGCCGCCGCCCATGGCTCCAACGCCGGCGCCGACTGCGACTTCGGCGACTCGTTTCGCCAGCCGTGAACGGCGATTCCGCTCGGCCGGGTCAGGCACAAAGTGCAGAATCACGCCTTTCTGATAGAAGCCCGGCACTGACTCGTTCAGAGACCCGCCAAGCTCAAGAAGGTCACTTCCCGGAGGGATCGCGATCACGCCAAGCACTTCTATGCCCGGGCCTTCCGGATGATCGGGTTGGCGCTGGCCGCAAACAACGAGCACACCTCCTGCCGAAACTTGGCCCACAGCCATTGCGCCGGCTTGTCTGATCTCAATATCAAGCACATCTTCTTCCATTGGGTGGGGGTTGATGAGCTGCATGTCGTCGGGAAATCGCTTGGCGACTTCAATGTCCGTGTCGTGGGGGATGTAAGGTCTGGATTCTTCACCTTTGCAGAAATCATGTTCCTGCGTGGATGCGCTTGCACCACTGAAGGCAAGACAGCCCGCAAGCAGCATGGTGGAGGCATATAGGACGCAGGGTATGTTGCTGAAATTCATGGGGCTTGGCATGTCAAGATTCCTCCGATCCGGTTCATGAGTTCACTGTTTCCAATTTGATTGCTCTCATGAGTTCAGACGCAGAATCCGTAAAACTGTGCCAACCCGATCGCAGTCGTGGCCATGCCCAATGACTCGAACACCTGATCGTTGCTTGTCCCGATCATTCGGCACTGACCTGCGCGGACTGAGGATCAGTAGTCTTGGAAAAACCATGCCCGTCCCGGAATTTCGCGCTTTGGATTAACCTCGGTAGAACTTGTTTCGACGCAGTTCCATTTCTTCGGCAACCAGCGCGGAATTACCCCCTTCGCGCCGCAAGTTCTCAACTGTCTGGTCGAACTCGCCCAGGTTTCGATTCTGGCTGAGCTTGAAAATGCACTTCAAGTCCGATACCACAATGTCGAAGCACACGATCAGTGGCAGCATGGCATTTACATAGTCTGCTGGAAGGCTTGAGAACCGGTGATCCGGGCTGGTTTCGAATCGATCTTTCAGTTCTTCCAGATGTTTCTCCAGCACACCATCCTCCGTGCCATGTACGGTGCCCCTTACATGAACTGCCTGGTAGTTCCAGGTGCCTCCGAATCGGGGTGTTGATTGCCAACTTCCCAGAACAGGTGCATGGGGCCCAAGAAAGGACACAAAGACATCGCCGGAGTGCCTTATCGCCCGCCAATGGTCGGTGTCGCGCATGACATGCCCGCGAAAGACTTGTTCATCCTCCCATCTGTGGACGAGTAGCGGTATGTGCGTGGCGACGAACCCTTCGCTCGGATCACTTGCGACAATTGTCGCGAAGGGATGCTTTTCCACAAATGCCTTGATTTCTGAAGAATCATGGACATGGAATTTCTCGATTGGGTACATATGACTGCTTCCTGAATCAGTTGTCGTGTCTCAGCACAAGAGGTCGGATCCCGAATTGTGCAGAGCAGCCCTTGCGAACGACGTTGTCGGCTCAACCAGACGCCTGTCCGGTGACCGGGAATAGCATACTTCACGAATCAATTTGAAATCGGGTAGCGTAGACCCTCCGGTTTCCTGTAACCTGTAGTGCGATAATCGAGATCTGATCGTGAGAGAGGCTATTGATGCGTTTTCCTTTTTTTTTGTTTTTGCTGGTAATTTCCACCATGGCTGGCGCCTCTACCACCCTGTCCTACCAGGGCTATCTGGAGCATGAAACCGGGCCGGTCGATGACACCGTCGAAATGAGTTTTGCCCTGTTCGATGCCGAGTCTGATGGTAATCAGGTTGGCGATACGATCAACATTGCCGAGGTCAGCGTGCACAACGGACTTTTCCAGGTTGGTCTGGATTTCGGTGAGAAGAACTACGCAAGCGGGCTTTGGTTGGCAATAGAGGTCGAGGGAGAGTCGCTGGAGCCTCGCCAGCCCATCACTGGCGCACCGTTCGCCATCAGCTCGGTATCCGATGACCCACCATCCGAGGAATGCGAAGATTACTGCACAGCCATGGGAATCGGTTGTGCTGACGTGTACTCGACTACGGAGCAGTGTCTTGACGCCTGTGCCGGCTTTTCAACAGACGGAAGTGAAGGCGATACCACCGGCGACACTTTCCAGTGCAGATCGACGTGGCTGCAGATGGGGTTCGATGGCGATGTGCCCGCGAGTGAGGCCTGTGCAAATGCAGCGGATACCAGTCCGGAGTGTGTCGATTAGGGGATTTGAAGGCGGCCAGGATCTATTCAGGCGCCTCCGGAGTCATGGATCCTCATGTGCCTGGACCGGCATGTGAATCCATGTCTCCACGGCGTCTCGTCCAACAACCTCGATTGCCCTTTCCTTGACGGATTTCCCATTGATCAAACCCCGATCAACGGCAGACAGCAACCAGTCACCGTAAACACCGCCGCGCCGGTGATAATCGTCTCCCTAGATGCTCCAGGGCCTGAGCAGACCCTTCGTTGACGAGTGCTTCGAAGGGGTTGTATCCGTATGCAGGATTCGAGTGTTCGAGGATGGATTGAATCAATTCACTCTCCTCCAGTTCAGTCAGTGCTTCCCAGTATCGCTGCTCCTCGAGATCGAATGGCGGATGAAAGATCTCATGCCTGGCTACATGAAGCGTCGCGCCGATATCATAGTCCGGATAGCTGACGAAACGCTGGCCAAGAAGTCGAATTCCGTACGGCCAGGCGAATTTCAGGATATCAACATGAAGGGTTGGGTCCAGTGGTCGTCCCAGTAGGTGCTGTTGGAGCGGAATGATGTTGTAGCTCGAAAGCGTGCGTTCAAACTCTTTAACTGTGATTTTCTCGAAACAGGCAATTGGGACATTGGGGTATGCCTCGGGGCAGTATACCAGTGGGCTTCACCATCGAGTGCGTGCGAAAGCTCACATGAAGTATGAATATCAAATGCATGACCAGTGAAACAAGTATGATTTTATCGGACTCACGCGTGCCATGAATATGCCAGAAGTCATTTTACGTACTGGCCTTTTTGATGTTGGGAGCAGTGGGTTGCTCCTCGGCTAATCATGAAACAACTGATGACTTTTGCCACATGTGCTCACGTCTGCGCTCATGCATGATGATCATCAAGCCAATCAAGTGCAGCATCAGAATTCTTCCAAGTGCGCTTGAGCACTCGTTGTGATCGAGCTTGCCTTCATCAAGATGCTGCTTCTAACAAACAGTTTTCACGAAATGGAGTCCAAAGTGAAAGTATTAATGAATAACTTGATAGCCATGAGTCTTCTGGTTCCAGTCATGACGCTTGCTGGCCCCTCGGCTGTTCCGGCGTCCTGGGAAATCGAACAACGGGAGATCCGGTTCGAGAACGACGGCATCGAGCTGGCGGGTACATTGCATATCCCGGTAGCTAAGGGGCCAGTTCCGGCGTTGGTCGTGGCCCACGGTGCCGGGCCTGGAGAGCGCACCACTCCACCTTATCAGCAGATCGCGGAATTATTCCCGCCCGTGGGGTACGCCACCTTTGTCTTTGATCGACGAGGTAGCGGTGAATCCGGTGGAGAGCAGGTCGGCGCCAGCTATCAGGACCTTGCCCGGGACGTCGTTGCCGCCAGCCAGGCGGTCGCGGCTGAGGAGGGTATCGATCCTGATAGCGTTGGCTTGTGGGGCTTGAGTCAGGGCGGTTGGATCGTGATGGAAGCCGGAGCCATGAGCGATCCGGCTTTCGTGATCAGCGTCTCGGCGTCGCTGACTACGCCAGGGCGGCAGATGGAAGTGCTTGCCTATAATTATGTTCTGACCGAGGGTTACGGTGAGGCAGCGGCTGACAAGGCACTGAAGGCACGGCAGGTTGTGGACAAATACTTCCGTGGAGATGTCAGTCTGGAAGAGGCTCGAGCGGTACTGGCCGCCGTCCAGGATGAAGACTGGTATGAGTTTACCTGGTTGCCCGCTTCGGAAGACTTGCCGGAAGATGTCAGCAAGGGGACCTGGCATCTGGAGATGGACTATGATCCCATTGAGGCCTACAAGGGTGTGAATGCACCACTTTTGTTCGTGCTGGGTGGCAAGGATTTTGCCATTCCAGTGGCCGAGACACTTGCAATTCTGGAGGATATTCCCGCCGCGGAGCACCGTGAGCTCGTCGTTATTCCCGGAGCCAATCATGTGATTCGTCGCGTAACCGAAGGTGCGGAAGAAGCCGATGGGCCAATTTACCGTTCTGACGACAAGAGTTACTTTCTGATCATGGGCGAATGGCTGGGTCGCCAGTTGGCTGAATAGATCGAAACGAATAATCGTCAGCGGTTCTGGAACATGGGTGAGAGAAATCGGAATGCGTCATAGTAGCAACTGGAATAGGCTCGACCTTCCGTTGTCAGGATCGTTTGAATATGTTGAGTTTTGATCTGTTCGATCACCAGTGGCAGTCCATCAATGAGGATGGCACAAAATATTCGCTACTGGAAGGTAGTAAGGAGCATGGTGTTTTCACCTATCTGTTTTTTCTTCCAGCAGGCACATGGGATGCGCCTCATTGGCACACTGGGGATTCCAGAATATATGTGCTAGGTGGTCAGTTGAAATTGGCCTTTTCGAATGATTTCGATAAGTCCAATGCGTATTCATTCAATACAGGATCATTGTTGTTTGTGCCCAGGAATACTATTCATTTCGATGGCGCGGAAACTGACACCACCATCCTTGGATTCGGTAACTCACCTTGGTCAACCCAGTATGTATGACGGGCGCTCAGCGTAGGTGTTTCCGGTCGCCGGATTTTCAGCCTGGATCTGCGTGGCGATGACCACGGGCTTTTGGGACGCAACTGCGCTGCCGCGGCATTTCACCGCGGCAGCGCAGCTTGATCGAGTCCTTTAGTCCTTGAACTTCAGTTCCTGCAGTAGAAACTCGCTTCCGAGCGTTCGCAATTCTTCACGCTTGATCCCGGCCTCGCGCATGGCCTCATGACTTCCGAAAGTCGCTTCCATCAATTCCTCCCAGTAATCCGGCCCCTGATCAAATGTCGCCCAGTCACGGTAGGTGACGCGCAGCACCAGGTTGGGTTCGCCCTCGCGAGGGGCGACAACTGAATACATGCCGTAGCTGAGTACGTGGCCGGCTTCCTTCTGGACTTCCATGCTGCGACGCCAGTTGGCTTTCAGGTCATTGATATAGGCGTTGAACATGCCAGGTTTGGTATGGACATGGGTCAGGGCCAGCACTACACCGGGTTCATGCGAGCGAGAATGATCCTGCGCCACGGCCGCCATGCTTGCGATAGCCAGAAATATGGCCAGAAGCAACAGGTTACGAGTATTCATGGGTTGATCTCCTACATTGATCAGTGCCGCAGTATTGCGGCGATTCCGGCCTTTATTGAAAAGAACCGATCCGTGCCCGCCGACATCTGCCGGCTTGCTGCCACTCAGTCTGATCCATGCAAACCGAAAAAACCTGTCGAAATGCTTGCGTAATGATTTCAATCAGCGCATAAAGGGACCTGAAGGGGCTCCACCGACGAGTGGGGTGATGCGGGATGTCCGAAATCAACCATGTGGGGCAAGGCTTGGTCTGGTCGACTCTTTGCGGACTGGGTGTTCGATTTGATCCCACGACAAGATTACTGCGCTACGGCGGCAGGTCCCGCTGCCTGGCGCCACGAGAAGCGGCAGTGCTGCGGTTGCTGATTGATAGCGGCAATGAAGACGTGGTGACCCGCGCCAGTCTCCTCGAAACCGTTTGGCATGATCAGGATGTCAGTGAAGAGGTCATTACACTGACAATCTCAAGATTGCGACGGCACTTTGCATTACTCGGGCTGGCACCCGATATCATTGAAACAATCCATCGCACGGGCTACCGACTCCAGTTCGAACAGGATCGGCCTCCCATTCTGCCAACCCGGCGACGTGCCGGGGAGAACCAATGCCGCCATGCGATGCTGGCGATGGCTATGTCAGGGTGTGCGCTCCTGATCGCCCTGGCCGCGCTGCTTTTGCATCTGACTTCATAGGAATGCTCAACCCTGCGGCCACTCGCCGCCGGTGAAGCAGTAGAATTGATCACGCAGATCTTCGGCGACCGCTTCGAGGCGACGTATACTGAATTGGCTCGACTCGCACCGACTCGAGAAAGCCCAGAAGGCGATGTGATGGGTCGACTTGGCTACCAGTTGAGGGTGGATGAGGCGTATTCGATTACTTCAGATGCTCCGGGCCATCGCGTTCGATACCACACTCCTTGTCGAGCGCCGCGTTCCTGTCCGAATCTACCGGTAGCATCAGCGGCCCTTCGTCGGGGGCTCCAATCAGCGTGGTCATCACCACTGTCTTTTCCGAAGTTCCGGGGTTGAAGGCGGTGTGCACTGTATTTCCGGGGTCGATCAGCGCCATACCGGCTGAATAGTGGCGCTGAACGCAGTCTTCGGCGAAAACGAAAACCAAGTCACCTTGCGTGACGTTGACCAGTACCGTGCCCGGATGGGTGTGCCACGGAAAAACCGCACCGGGCTGGATGGTGAATTCGACCATGACCAGGTTCGATGCATCCTCATGGTTGATGACGTGCGGCGACAAGCCGTCCAGTTCCTGCCGGATCTGTGCCGACACGGTTCCGTCAAAGGGTGCGCGCTCAGTCAGGGGGTTGGCCGTGATCGGGCCGTCCATTTCGTGCGCGGCGGCAGTGGGAAAGGGCATATAGCTCAGGCTGACGGCGAGGCATGCGGCAGCCGCGATCAGGATGAGTATGGGTGTGAAGAGGTTCGGATTCGGCATGGCTATCTCCTTTGCGATTGCGGGGCACGAAAAGTCATGCAAGAATCGCAAAGGGGCCGGAGAGTCGATAGTTCAGAAAGTGAACCTGTCAAGGTCGGGCGGATTTCCCAGGCAGGCTTTTCAGATTTTGGCTACCACGGACAGCATCAGCCAGTCACCAATCGAGCGAGACAATTCAGTTCGTCCGTGAACTACCACGTCTCCCTGCCGGATGGCGGGTCCCAACAGGCGCTGGCCTATCCAGATCGGGCCCATGATTCGCACTTCGCTGATGACATAAAGATCCACTTCGAATCCGGGGTCCGACACGCAAAGGTCTACTGAACCATTCTGAATCAGTAGCCACCACCAGCGCATCTCTTTCGGGGCATCACGATATTCGAACTGCAGTACCGTGCGTCCTTCCGGCAGTGCATCTGTATTGATGCGACGCCGCATGTCCCACATCAATACGCCAGCATCCCAGTCGGGACCATGCAGCTCACTCTCCACCCAGCGGCGACCCCAGACCCCCATGGCGATAATCACCGGCTTCAGTTCGGTGCCCGCCTCAGTCAGTTCATAAGCGCCGTCATCATGCGCAACCACGCCCCATTCAACCAGCTCTCGCAGCCGTTGTGACAGCAACGCTCTGGACATCAAGGGCACGCCACGGTGGATTTCGTTGAAACGGGTTGAACCACTGATCAGCTCGCGCAGAATCAGGGGGGTCCAGCGTTTGGTCAGTATCTCCGATGCCTTGGCCACCGGGCAGAACTGGCCGTAGCCTGTTGAATGTCCCATGTCCTCTCCAGCCGTGTTGGCGGGTTACATTCTATTAATCCGAGTTCGGATATTAATGGATTTTCCCAAACCCGCCAGCAGGGCGATTGATCCTGCAAGCAGTCCGATTGATGCGACGGTCAGCGTGACCATGACGATGGTTTCCTGCCATTTGGCCCCGGCAAAGCCGGCTCCGGCGATTGGTGTCGCCTTGCTGGTGCCCCAGATTGCCGCCAGCAATAGTGCAAGCCAGAACAGGTAGATTCCGATTATCACTGACAGGCCGACAGCGGCCTTGAAACGCTTTTCAAATTTGAATGATTTCCAGTTGGCGGACAAGGCCATTAGCAGCAATGCGCCTTGAATGGCGGCAAGATGAGCCGAAAGTCCCATGCGAGGATTCTCCACCTGAGTGATCAGGAATCCGGTCAGAAGTCCGATCAGCAGCAGGAAGATCCCAGCACCGAGCAGGGCGCGATTTTCGATGTTCATCCTTGTCAACTCCAGTTCGATTCGATGTGTGGCTCCACGATCAGGAGCTGACCGAGTGTCTCAGGGATTCGGGTGCAGTCCAATGACCTGCAAGGTCAAGGTTTCTGCATCAACTCCACGGCAATCCGTCCGGGTTGGGCGTGGTGTCCCGATGAAGAGCCTCTCGGGCAAAGAAGCTGGAAGTTTCATCGTCAGCGGGAAACAGGCTTTCGATGCGGAGTTCTTCAAGGGTGATGTCATTGGTGGTTCCCAGAGTGGAAATGATGGAGAAAAATCTCAGGTTCATTCCCGACTTCCGGAAACAGGTGGTCAGCAGTGGGTCAGGTGATGGGGAGAGCGGTTTTTGTCTCCAGCATTCACGAATGTCGGGAAACTCAAGTGCCATGTCAAGCAAGGCTTTCAATCGTCCATCAGTGGGCATGGACGAGAGGTCTTGATGCAGGTGATGCATCAGGTGGGCGGCGACCTCGCTCCAATTGGAAAGGTATGGACGTAAGTCCTCGGGATCGAGCACCTGAAGCAATACGTTCGAGTGACCAGGGCGGCCTTCGCGCAGCAACCCGAATAACCGATTGGCTGAATGATTCATCGTGACCACATCCCAGTAACGGTTCATCACGAAGGCGGGATAAGGTTCATGCTGGTTGATGAGGTACTCAACCGCCCTTCGAACCGGCTTCAGATCGCCGGATTCAAGACTGGACTCACGATACAAGGGTGCGAACCCGCCGGCCACAAGCATGGCGTTGCGTTCTCGCAAGGGCACATCAAGCACATTGGAAAGGCGCAGGATCATTTCTCTGCTGGGACTTGACCGTCCGGTTTCCAGGCAACTGAGGTGTCGGGTTGATACATCGGCATCCACCGCAAGTTGCAGCTGGCTTAGTCGGCGCGCGGTTCTCCACTCACGGATCAAGGCGCCGACAGTGTTTGATTGGGGTCGCATGTGCATTGGGCAAGAGTTCAGTAAGCCGCTGAACGTCAATCCTAACCTGAACAGTGAACAAGATCATGACCTCAGAGGTCATGAATCTCCTTACGGCTGAATGTTGGGCCACTGCCGCGGCCCGTTCATCGCTGGGGTGACGGAGTTGAAGCCAGCTCTGTAGGTCTTTTCTTTATGGTGTCATCCAGGAATGATGTGATGTAATGCAGTCAACCAGCCGGGCTAACCAACGATGCGAGCCATGCTCCGCACGCAATGAGTGCAAGCAGTATGGTGGGAACCATGGTCAAGGTCATGCCCAGCGCTCGGCCTTCGACACCCTGTCGGTATCCGCGATAGAACAGGGCCCGTCCAATCACAAAGAAACCAGCCGCAACCGGAAGGAGTGACAACCAGGAACCATCGAGAATCGCCGCATAGATCATGAAAAATCCGGCTGCCAGTACCGTTTGCTCAAGCGTGTTCTGTAGGAAGGCCACCTTGATGGCCAGCTTTGTGCTTGGAGGTCCGGCAGCCGAGCCGCCGATGTCCCGGGCCGAATACCGCCGAGCCGTCGATACCATCATGGTGGCAACAGCCAGTGACAGAAATGCCGGTAGCGTTGCCACTAACGCAAATGCCAATCGATCGGCAGTTTGAACAGGAAAAGCAAATATCTCAGGCAATAACAGCCAGGCAGCAAGCCCGGCGATTGCAGCAAGTACCAGCGTAATCAGACTGGCTCGAGTGATATGTCGATCAGCCCGGCGCATCCCGGCTTCGTCGGGTGGAATTCGAAAGGGTTCATCCATATGACTGGCTCCGTTTTTGAATGTATAGGCCTGCCGGGTTAACGGGTCTATGGCAAGGCTTCAATCGAATCGAGCACTGAGCGAGTAATCTTTTGACGCTTGGAAAGATCCTCCATTCGGTTTGGGGTATCGATATTCAATGCAAAGAATACCGGTCCTGTTGACCACTCGATCCATCCGACCCACCAGCCCATCGGGCCCTGCCAGCCGGTCTTGGCACGCAGAATCCAGTCCTGGCCGGCTTGACCAATCATGAGGTCCTTGACGAGACGTTGATGCTCGACAGCGACATTCAGTTCGTTGCGGAACAGGCGCTTGAGAAAAATGATCTGCTCATGGGCGGAAATGGCCAGATCGCCATTCACCCAGTAATCACCATCTTCAGCGGTGACGTCCGCGTTTCCATACTGCATGGCGTCCAGGTGATTCCGTAGCGTTTCTTCTTCGATCGCCTGTGCAAATTTCTGGTAAACCCAAAGTGCAGAGTGGCGCATCGCCGAGCGCAGATCCTGATCACGATTGTGACCGGAAAAAGGTCGTTCAACGCCATCCCACCTGAAAATCTCGAATTCATCGCGCACCACTCCCGTATCCAGAGCGATCAGGGTGTGGGGAATCTTGTACGTTGATGCCGGTGAAAAACGCTGTCGGGCGCGTTCCGGGTCGTGGACCCAGACCCTGGTATTGCTTGAACGGCCATCCACGACCACGATGGTGCCGTCCGCTTCGAATTGGTCAAAGATTGCTGCCCAGTCAGTACGCTCTTCGGCCATGGCCGCAAGCTTGTCCTGATCCCGGGTCGAATCATGGCTGTCACTGGCCGGGGCCGGTGTGCTTGAGAGAATCAGAAAAGTAGCAGGGATGCAGGTGAGCAGAAAATGACGCATCAGAATTTACATGTCCGGATGGTAGAGTCCATGGTATCGGACTGCTGCAGGTTATCGGACGTGCCGGAAGTCACAGTGTGAGCGGGGTTGATCGGCTAGAGCATCAAAATTTTGGGATTTTTGGAACCGAACCGGTTTCCACAACCGTCGACAATGTACTGTCGACGGTTGTGGATGGGGTTTCCGGCTTTATTCGGGGGCAGGTACGTGGGTGGTGGGGTTGAGGTCGGTGTTGAACTCCAGCTTCTGTGTGACCCGAACGGGCGCGGCTGCTCCGTCAATCCGGCCGGGATTGTAATACCACCTGGACACGGCATCCTTGGCGTGCTGGTCGAACAGGTTCTCGGGAATGGATTCGAGCACAATGATGTCCTCGGTCGCACCGTCCTCGTTGACCGTGAATTCCAGGATGACATGGCCGTCGATGCCTGACTTGGCGGCATCGCTTGGGTAGCGTGGCGGAACGCGGACCATCGGCACCGGATGGGTCGCGTCGGATTCAGCTATCGGATCGCCGGCTGATTGCGGGCTGGTTGCGGCCGCGGCCAGGAAGGAAATGGTCAATGCGGCGCCGACGCACAGTGCTGCGGCAATCTTCCGCGGGGTGGTGTTGCAGTGATGGTTCTTGAGCATCAGGATTCTCCTTTCGATGGTGTGATGGTGGTTCCAGTAAGTGGCAACAACGGTTTGTCGCCTGGCTTCGGACAGGTCGAGCAGGGCGCGGCCGTAGCGCGCTCGTTCTTGTCGATCACGATCAGCGAGGGCACGTGCATCGCAGCTCAACTCCTGGTCGGTGCGGAAGGCGGGGTAGGCCATCCAGACCAGTGGATTGAACCAGAACAGCGCCTGAAACAGTCCAGCGCCGAGATTGACCAGATTGTCCCGACGGCGCAGGTGATGCAGTTCGTGTTCGAGGATCATCTTTTGAACGCCCGAGTCCGGCATCCGAACCATGGCTGGGGGGACCAGCAGGACTGGACGAAGCAGGCCAACCACCACCGGCGAAATGATGCCGTTGCCGATGCGAATGCGGTCGCGGTTCAGACCGGACGGGACCAGTGTGGGGAAGACTTGGTTCGGAGCGGGTTTGCTCTGATGCACCAGTCGTCGTCCGGCGAGCACTGAGTGGATCAAATGGACGATTACGATTGCGCTGCCCACAAGCCAGATGGCCGCCAGCGGTTGAGTCCACGACAGGCCGGTTGATGCTGCGGTTCCCGCCGTGACCCCGACAGCGACACTGAGTGTCGGCAGCTCCATCGTCCCGGGTGCGACCGGCGCCATGATCGGCAAGGTCGCCAGCAAGGGCACGGGCACAACAAGCCACAATGCATAGGCGGCAGAAGCACCCAGTTGCCTGCCAATGGTTTTTCGCATCAGCAGCACGGCGCCAATCGAGGGTAGCGTCAGGCATGCATTGATCAATAGCCACTCAGTCATTGTCACCGCTCTCCTTGTCTTGACGATCAGACACGCTGCCGTCACCCTTCTCCAGTGCGTCTACCAGCGACCGCAATTCGCGCAGGTCGTCATCGCTGAGTGAGCGCGACTCGGCGAATGCCGCCACCAGCGGCGCCACTCGACCGCCGAACATGCGGGCGACAAAACTCGCGCTCTTGCCCTGCATGAATGCGGCGCGGTCAAGCACGGGTTGATAGGAGTAGCCGCCTTCGGTGGAATGACGGTTGATCATGCCCTTGTCGACCAGCCGGCTGATCAGGGTTCGGACTGTCTTGGGGCTCCAATCCTCGGACCGGCACACCCGTTCGACGATTTCTCCGGAAGTCAGGGGTGCCGATTTCCAAAGGGCTTCCATGACCAATCGCTCGGCATCGGTAACGGGGATATCTTTCATGATTTGGCTGTGATGATGAATGTTGGATTACGCTTGTGGTCCATCATAGACTACAATTGTAATCCAGGCAACCCCAATGACCAGCATGAGGGCGCATGAAGAGTCGAGTTGATCCTTCGAGTGGAATTCAAAGTCTGCGAATCAGTGGCATGAATGATTCTCGAATCTCGTTGTAGTCGCCACACGCAGCAGAAATTTCAGAGGAAATCCAACAATGAAAATCCTGTCGTATGTAGTCGGAAGCGCAGCCCTGGCCCTGGCGCTCATGGTTTACGGAGGGGATGTGCACGCGGATTCGAAGGTGCAGATGGAGCTCGAAGAGGTGGTTCTGGTGGAGTGGCGTGAACTCGAAGACGCGACCCGCTACGAGTTTCACCACGGTGATGTCAAGCTGGGCAGGTCGCTTGGCGGTGCGCGCTACTTCTCCTCCGACGTGGAGGTCGACTGGGACGAGGTACGAGTCAAGGCCACGACGTTGCATGGCGATCCGGTGGGCAAAACCGAAGTCGTAGCCACCAGTAGCGATCAGCGCCTGGTTGTACGTTGGGACGAAGGTGAATTCGATACGCCCTTCCTTGGCGTGCATTCGGAAACCGAAACCGGTGGTGTCAGTCGCATGGTGCAGGAGCTTCAGGAGCAGCCTCATGTCATCCCCTCCGAGGTCGATGAGGTGCGACGGGTGCTGTTCGGTGAGGCGGTTGATCGGCCTGACCGCAGGCTGCCTTTCGCCCCGTTCTCGTTCGAAAATGGAGAAGTGGAAAGCTTTGGCCCTTACGTGGACCTCGAATTGCCTTGAGCTCATCGACGCGGCAATAGTGGCTCACCCGGCGTGGCCGTTTTTAGTAGCGGCCACGCCGGGTATTCAAGAAAACCTCAAGATTGTCTGGCAGGGTTGCGATTCTCCGCCCACCGGCAGTAGGATGGTGACGAGGACAACGTCAGGGTCGAAATTCGGGACTCGCGGGGAACCCTGCAGGGGTCCCTGACACCACCAATCCAAGAGGGACAATGTAATGCCGATCAAGCAAGCAACTTGCAACTGGGCGGCGGTCGCCGGGTTTGCGATCGTATTTTTCATTTCAACTTCGGCGACGGCGACGGATTATGAGCAACATGTCGACCCCGCCGGTGTGGCTCCGGGTATTACCGTCAGTGGCCAGACTCATCACCCGAGACTGCCCTCGGCATCAGTCGAGGTTGTGTTCGGCTCGGAGACAGTCACCGGCACTACAGACACGGATGGGAAGTATTCCATTGACATGAACTGCAATGAAAACGATGCGGTCGTGTTCGTTTACGTACAGGGCAGCGGCGAGTTCTCCCATGTCAAGGCCAGCCGGGTAGTTGATTCCTGCGCCGAGCTGAATGCTGCTGCAGGTCCTTCAGAGACGTTCGAGGTCGGCACCGTTTCACCGGTCAGCACGGCCGCCTACGCCATTTTGCGCTGGTATGTGGATTCGGTGGCTTCGCTGGATTGGCCACCCGATGTCGACGACATGCTGGCTCATCGCCACGTTGTGTCGGGGTTTTATGTCATGAACATAATGGGAGCTCTGCCATCGATGATTGCCGAGCACCTGCCGCTGCCCGACGGCATGGAGACGACCCTGGATTTGCTGCTTGATCGTCCCGCACTTGTCGAATATGCCGACGAACTGATTGACCAGGTTGATGAAACGGTTCTTGACAGTGCTCGCCAGGCCGTGTTTTGGGATGCCCGGATGAATTTCCGAACGGAGGTTCTTTCAGAGTTGTCTTCATTGAACTATTACTGTCCGCCCATTCAATTCAGTTGCATCATGTCGTTCTGGGATGTTTCAGGTGTTGACTACTACGCCTTGGCCGGAGCGTCCGGCGGGCTGGCCGATGTCGAATTTCGTGAGTTGCTTGACATGGTGTTCTCGGATGGTTATGAGCTGCCGGAAGACAATCTGCGGGCATTGCGTATCAGAGGTGAAGATGGGCAGCCCCTGTCGGAAACTGTGAGTTTCGCTTTTGTTCCCGATGTGGGTCAGGTCGAGGCGATATTCACGGTTCAATATCAGGACCTGCGCGTTCTGGATGCGTCGGAAATCCTGCCGCTGGGCAGCGTGGTCGAGAAGACGACAACCACGTATCCGGGTGGCGAGTTGCCCGATGAGGAAAGTATCAGTGAATTTCCCGCCGTTCGCAATGTGGTACGCAGCGATGTTTCGCTCCCGTCCTGGTCGGGCCCTCAGGGTGGAGAAACCTGGCATATGCCCCTGTTTCTGGATCCGGCCGATGAAGTGGCGTCCGCCAGCAATTTTCGCTGGGATGGCCTGAGCTTTCAGATCGATGGTACTGGCCAGACAGCGTTGAGCGACTTGAGCTTCGACTGGAGCATGGTTGACGGGGCACTGGAGATCGATGGTCCGGATATCGATACCCATCGTTACCGGCTTCTGGGTGGAGATCTCGATCGGCATCCACTTTTCAAGGTGACCTATCGGCCAGCAAGCGACGAGGTGCGTTCAGGAGTCTATTCCATGGTGCTTGACAATGATCCGCCGGCGTTTACGGATGAGACCGTTGTTGGCCGCTATTATGGCGGTTTCGGTAGCAAGGACGAATTGGCGTTGCTGCCTATGTCGGGATTTCCCATCGAACATCTCGTCTTCCATTTCGATGAAGGTGGCACAGGCTGGCGTGCCTTCATGACTGATCCCGAGCAACCTGAAAAGCCCGGTGAGGCGGAAGACTTCACCTGGTCCGTGGATGACAACGACCGCCTGGTGATTGAACGACCTCTGAATGAATTGTTCGACATGCATCGAGCCTGGTCACCCATGGCGCTGCATGGTCCGACCGGGCTGCTTTATGTCAATGAGGTAGGTCCGGTCTTCTCTGACGATCCCGGGTTCGAACTCCCGAACATCCCCGGGCGCTTGAACCTGTATCGCCAGATCGATCTGCCGTGACCCGTCGGGGCATTTCAGGTCAACGTGCCCCACAGTGCACCGTGGGGCACCCTGGCCTGAATGCTATGGTCAGTCGTCGGATTCGGGACTGCTATCTTCTTCGGTTTCGACGTCCCTGAGGCGTACTTGGCCACCGGCCAGGCCTTCGAACAGTTCGGTTTCGAATTCCACGATCTGGAAAAAGTCCCACTTGTCATCGTCGTAGAAGTCGCGTCCTGATCGGGTTTGACCACTGCGGTCAATGACCGTGAGCGCGCCGATTGCGCCGGTGCGTGATCCGGTCGCACGACGCCGTTCCCGGTCCATGCGCCGGGCAGTGCGCGGGACGGCGACTTCATCACCGTATTCCGGTAAGAGTTCTTCCTCGAGAATGGTTTCGGCGCGGGCAATCTGTTCCTCGTCGAGTTCCGATTCCACATGGTCGACCATTTCCACCATCTGCGGATACTGCCTTTCTGCCGAAAGTCGGAACCAGGCCAGGGCGCGAGGCAGGTTCTGATCGAGCCCCTGACCGTGGTAGTACATCACCCCGATATTGTGTTGCGCCAGTTTTTCGGCCCATCTCGCGGCGCGTCGGAAGTTGCCAAGGGCACGGCCATAGTTTCCGGCACGATAGTCGCGCGTGCCCTCATTGAGGAAATCGCCACCCGGCGTATGCTCTGCATAATCCAGGCTGGAGGCGAGCGCAGAATTCGGAATTCCGCCCAGTCCTGCCACGAAGGCGAGCGCGCTGATGAATGTCACTAAGCGATATTTCATTGTGCAAGTCCCTGATGATCGGTTCAACTAAAGTATTCCCCGGTTGGCCATGTCGTATCGCGTGCCGAAAGTCATTACACAACACCTGACTGATACGAAGCCTTCGCCGGTGGGTGTATCTGCTCAGGCTCAAGCAGGCATCAAGGTGAACATCATGTCGACACGACATGAGTACACTCGACCGATCAATATTTCCAATCAACCTGTAGAGAGTCCAGATGCTTGTCAATTCACTGTTTCGAAATGTTCTGATCCTGATCGCCTTGAGCGGCGTTGCCTTTATTTCACCACAGGCGCTGGCCGATGATCAAGGAAGCCGCTGGTACGATCCGCGAAGCTGGTTTGACCAATCCGGACAGGAAACTGCCGCCCTTGCCGAGGTCGAAGCGGTTGATCACAAGGAAGCCATGGCAGATGTACAGCGAAACAATGGCCGAGATGAGATCCGTCTGAAGCGCATGATCAAGGTGGCGACACGCAAGCAGATGCTTGGCCAGCGAATGCTTGCCGGCTATTGCCTTGGCGGTGCCGGCGAGCAAGAGATGGCCGAGCACATGCTCAAGCAGGCGGTGGAAGTTTTCGAAAGCCAGTCCGCGCAGATCAAGGACAAACCCATCGAGCTGAAGCCGGAAGTGCAGGAGAAGCTGGCCAGCATCGATGCCATCTGGGCCTCCCTGAGCTCGGCAGCCAAGGGTGTCAAGGATGAGGCAACAGCAACTTCCCTGGTTGAACAGACCGACTTGCTGGTGGGTGAATCGGATCAGTTGGTCGAACGCATCGCCGCCAAGCTGGATCGGGATGTCGGCGAATTACTATCCGAGAGTGGCAGACAGCGAATGCTTGGTCAGCGGGTGAGCGCCTTGGCGCTATGCAAGACAACTGGAGTGTCGGAGCTTCTGGTTGAAGGCAAGATCGAAGCCATCATGGCCGATCTTGAACAGAGTAACCGGGCACTGGCCAATCGAGTCGGCCCCAACGGCTACGTTCAGCGCGAGCTCGATGCGGCCCACACCAACCTTGAAATACTCAAGGCCACGATCCAGGCCGAACAACTCGATTTCTACCAGTTGCTCGAGATCAGTGACTATTTCGTCGAGAACATGAGCCGGGCAGCACGCAAGATTGCCGATCCTGGCAAGTCCGAGGCCTGAGTATGGACCCATCGGCCCGGAAGAATGATCAGGCCGCCTTCATCAGAAAATGGATGAGCACCTTGCTGAGAATTTCGGCGGCGATCAGGCCACCGATGAAGCTGAAGACCACACGTTGGCCCTTGAGGTTGGTCACCAGCGCGTAGCCGTGGGCCATCAGCCAGATCATCCAGCCAATCATCACCAGCACAGGCAGGCTGATCAGTGTCAGCCACATGGCATCAAGCAGATACGCGCTTGATGCCATGACCTTGCTGGGATCGTCCGGCATGGCGGCCATCATGCGCTGAGTATAGGTTTCTATTCGATTGGACAAACCCGGAATGGCCATGTAGACCACGGCGACCAGCATAGGCCAGCGGGCCAGCGCCTGCGTGCCGAACAGGTCGATGGCGCGAAAACGGGTCGAGCTGAGCCAGCGACCAAGAACATACAGAATGCCCCCCAGACACAGCCAGTTGATCAGGCCTTGTGCCATGAGCACCCAGACGGGCACACTTGGACCGAAATGCAGATCGATCACGCCGTCGGTGTGAAGCCCGGACGCGGTCGCCAGAATTGCCGTCAGTGCCAGTATGGCCAGGCCGAGCCCGAGTGCCAGACCGCCGGCAATTCGATCAAAGGGTCGAAACAGCCAGGTTTTCATGGGCTGGGCTCCTCCTGATGGAGCTGATCAATGATATGGTCTAGTCGATTGCGTACCGTTGGGTAACTCACCCCGAGGCGAGTGGCCATGGCCTTCAGGCTGCCGGAGTCGATCATGAATGCCTCGACAAACGCCTGGTCCTCCGGTGACAGGCGCAACAGCAAAGGTGAGCGGTACTGGCCCGTGACTCGAGTCTGACACGCAGTACAGGTCAGCTCGGTGACGGCCAGTTCGCCATCGCAGGAGGGACATTGGGTGGGTGTTCGCTTCATTGAAATAATGTTAATTGAAAAGTGAAATATATTCAAATCATTATCGATTTATGAGAGTATATACGTCATATAATTGATCTGGAGAACGTGCATGAAGTATCTGAGTCTGATTGGTCTCGTGTTGGCCGGGTCCGTGCTGGCTGGCGAGGGTGCGGTCGAGCTGGACCGCGAGGATGTCGTGGTGCATGGCACGTTGCTCAAGCCGGATGCGGCCGAAACACTGGTGATTCTGCACGCCGGGAGTGGACCGACCGACCGCGACGGTAACCAGACCGGCATGATCAACAACAGTCTGCGCCTGCTGGCCGAGGCCATTGCCGATCAGGGAATCGCGGTCTTGCGCTATGACAAGCGCGGGATTGGCGCCAGTCGATCGGATCAACCCGAAAGCGATCTTCGTCCCAGCCATTATGTGAATGATCTGGTGGCCTGGGTCGAGTGGGGACGGGACCGGGGTTTCGAGCACATTCACCTGATCGGTCACAGTGAAGGCGCCTTGTTCGCCAAGGCGGCAGCCCATGAGGTGCCGGTCGACAGCGTGATATCCATTGCCGGAGCCGGACGGTCCGCGGGTGTCTTGCTGCGCGAACAGACCGAGGGCCGCCTGCCGGGTGAGTTGGGCGAGCAGTTCGAGGAGATCCTGACGGCGCTGGAGGCCGGCCGGCAGGCCGACGAGGTTCCCACCGTCCTGCAATCGATCTTCAGATCATCGGTTCAGCCCTACATGATCGAGTGGCTGGCCATGGAGCCGGCAGAGCTGGCGGCCGGTCTGGATGTGCCATTGCTGGTCATCGGCGGCAGCACCGATCTGCAGGTCGGGCAAGCTGATTTCGACGCGCTGGCCGCACATGCCCGGGATTCGGCCTGGATCGAAGGCATGAATCATGTACTCAAGCCTGCCGAGGGTCCGATCGAGGAGCAGATTACCATTTACAACAATCCCGATCTGCCACTGCATGAAGCACTGACGCCGACACTGGCCGAATGGCTTGATTCGCAATAATGCGATATTGACTCAGTCCAGCGCCAAAAGCGCTGTGCCCAGACTCTGAAAGCTCGGCGCCAGCTCGGTCGCCCGGCTGGGTCGTTGTAGCAGTTCATCCAGCGCCGGTGGCGGCACGACGGTTCGGCCGACAAGCGGCTCGACCACATTTTCGAATTTCGCCGGGTGGGCGGTGGCGGCAACCAGATGCGGGTTGTCGTTGCCGGCCTGGCGTCGATGGTACAGGGCTTCGATGGCGCAGGCAGTGTGCGGGCAGATGGCCATGTCCGATTGAGCATATACCCGACGGATACAGTGGCCAATGGCGTCATCATCGACACTGATTGCGCTGATGCCGGCCGAGCGCAAGTCGCGATCACGATAGAACCAGGCCAGACGTTCGAAGTTGCTCGGGTCGCCGACATCCATGGCATTGGCCAGGGTTTCGATCCCCGCTCGGCCGCGATAATCCCGGCCCGAGAAGTATTCCTCCAGGGTCGGGTTGGCATTGGTGGCCAGCACGATCTCGCCGATTGGCAGGCCCATTTCGCGCGCCAGGATGCAAGCCAGTGCATTGCCCAGGTTGCCGGTCGGCACAATGACATCGACTTTTTCATGGCACTTGACCTGTAGTGCAATCGAGGCATGGGCGTAATAGCTGATCTGCGGCAACAGGCGCCCGATGGAAATGCTGTTGGCCGAGGTCAGGGCCATCTTGTGCGCAAGGTCCTGATCGTTGAGCGCGTGCTTGACCAGGCGCTGACAGTCATCGAAGTTGCCTTTCACTCGATAGGTATGGACGTTGTCACCGAAGGCGCCGAGTTGATGGGCCTGGCGCGCCGAGACTTTTCCATCGGGATAGAGAATGACGACCCGGAAACCCGGCCGACGATGAAAGGCCGCGGCGACCGCCCCGCCGGTATCACCGGATGTCGCGACCAGCACGGTCTGGGCAGGGTCGGATTCGGCTCTCAGGCGGGCCATGCAGGCGGCCAGAAAGCGGGCGGCGAAATCCTTGAAAGCGGCGGTCGGGCCATGAAACAACTCCAGGATCCAGGCGCGACCGGGTTCGAATTCGACCAGGGGCAAGGGCAGGTCGAGTGCTTCGCGGCAGATTTCGGGCAACTGGTCTTCCAGCTCGCTGCCAAGAAAAAACGGGGCCAGCAGGGTCGTGGCAGTCTCGGACAGATCCGTGCTATCGGCCAGGGTCTCGACTGCAATGGATGGCAGATGATCGGGGACATACAACCCCCCATCCGGGGCCAGGCCGGCACGCAGTGCGCCTGCCAGGTCGGTGGCTGGTGCATGGCCGACTGTGCTGCGATAGTTCATGGCGCAACATTACACCACCTGGCCCGGGTTGCGGTGACCATGAATGCGGGTATTATCATGTTCAGTTGCACAGGGTAAGTTTTTGCTTTGTGCCGGAACAAGAAAAACCTGAAGAGGGACTATTCAATGAAAACCAATGGAACGCGCCTGGGCGTTGCGCTGGCGCTTGTGCTTTCCTGTTTCACCGTGCTGGCCGTCGATCCTGATGAACGCTGGGATGCCAGCATGGGGGGTTGCAACGGCATCATCTACGAACTGCTCGAGGGCCCCGATGGCCTGATTTATGTAGGCGGTTCATTTTCCGAGTGCGGTGGAGTGGATACCCCGGGGGTGGCGGTATTCGACCCGGCCGAAGACCAGTGGTCATCGCTGGGTGGTGAAGACACCGAAGGGGTAAATGCCACGGTTTACGCGCTGCTTTACCATGATGGCGGACTGTATGTAGGCGGACAGTTCCCGGAAACCTGGGGCAACGATGCCATCCAGGTCAACCGGGTTGCACGCTGGGATCTCGAAAACCAGACCTGGTCGGCGCTCGATGGTGGGGTGTCCAGTACGGTCTTTGCATTGGTCATCCATGACGGTGAGCTGCACGCCGGTGGAGATTTTTTCTGGGCCGGACCTGACAACGAAGTCGAGGTTCACCGTGTCGCACGCTGGGATGGTGAACAATGGTCGGCGCTGATATCGCCCGATGACGGTCGGGGTGTTCAGTCCACGGTTTGGGCCATGGCCAGCTACCAGGGCTCGTTGTATGTCGGCGGTGAGTTTGCCGGTGCCAATTACGGTGGCACCAACAGCAGCTTCCTTG
The DNA here is from genome assembly GCA_007134485.1 of Wenzhouxiangella sp. GTDB lineage: Bacteria > Pseudomonadota > Gammaproteobacteria > Xanthomonadales > Wenzhouxiangellaceae > Wenzhouxiangella. Next base: position 31,595 of record SLKT01000140.1, read on the forward strand.
CCAATTATCTCGTCCGTTGGGACGGTACGCAGTGGTCGCCGGTAGGACTCAGCGGTGGCGCCGGTGTGCATTCAACAGTGCGTGAGCTGACCGTCATCGATGGTCAGCTTGCTCTCGGCGGAGAATTCGTCTATGTCAATCGATTGGACGGAGGATCAGGGCCCGAGTACAACATCCCCGCTCGTCATGTGGCCTTCTGGGACGGCAGTGAATGGAGTGCGATGACCACGGCCACCGGCGACGGCACCGATCACCATGTGGATAGCCTGGTCGACGAAGGTGATCGAATCTACGTGGGCGGCCGGTTTACTGCTGTCAATGTTGATGACTCGATTGCGGCAGCCCGCGTGGCCTGGTGGGATGGGGAAACCTTTGGCGCGCTTGGCAGCGGCACCGATAATCGGGTTCGCACACTGCTGATAACCGGAGACGGAGACTTGTATGCCGGAGGGCATGTTTCCGAGGCCGGTGGCCAGAGTGCGGTGCGATTTGCTCGCTACGCTACCCGCGGCGCCCTCGATATCGAGTTTGTCGGAACGGGCGCCGGTACAGTCAGCGTTGATCCGGTGAGCCTGGTCTGCAACGAGGATTGCAGTGCCGACCTGTCCTGGGACCAGGAGTTGGAGATCACGGCCAGTGCCGGTGCATTTTCAAGCTTTGCCGGCTTATCGGGTAGCGTCTGTTCCGGCACGGCCCCGTGCAGTTTCAATTTCGAGGAAGCTTCCACGATTGTTGCACAGTTCGACCTGGTCACCCATGCCGTCGACGTGACCTCCCTGGTTGGCGACGGGAGTGTTTCGCTGATGAACCAGGAAATCGAGCACGGCGACTCGGTCAGCTGGACGGTGTCGCCGGATGCCGGTTGGGCGGTGCATGAGTTTGTCGGTGATACCTGTGTGCCCGAGGACAATGGTGACGACACCTGGAGTGCACATGACATCACCAGCCCTTGCGCGGTCGAGGTGGAGTTCCGGCGGGATGTGATCATGGATGTCCAGCTCAGCATGAACCCGGGCATCATCGGCGTGCCGGTGACCTACCAGGTGGCTGTAACCGGGTTCGTGTCCGTTCCTGAAGACGGCCAGGTGACCATCGTTGCATCAACCGGTGA
>SLKT01000192.1 GCA_007134485.1 Wenzhouxiangella sp.
CAATGCCCCCGGCCAGGCGACGGACCAGATTGAAATCGGCCCCGGCCAGCACCAGTCGCATCTGCAATCGGCTGAGCAGGCGTCGTTCGAGCTTGCGCTGCGGGCCGTAATCGCGACGGTAATGGCGAACATAGGGCTCGGCCATGTCCTGGTACCAGTGCGACAGGCCACGCGCATCGACCGCCATCAGCAACCGCCCGGTAAAGTCCTCGTCGGCGGCCAGATCAAAGAGAATCGCACCGGGATAGTGACCATTGATGGCCAGCGACGTACTCTGCCAGCCCGGTTGCTGGTGAGCGAACTCGGCCGGTGACCAGGCCAGTTGGATGCGTGAGGCGCCGATGACGGTCAGGTTGTGGTCCATGTCCTGGCCAGCGACCCGATGGCGAAACTGCGCCCAAAGGTCCATGTCATCGGCGAGCATGGGTTGGTAGTTCTGCGCGCGCCAATAGGCCTCCCAGCCGCCCAGCAGCAGGGCGGTGATCAGGGCGGCCATTAGCAATGTCGAGAGCGATCGATTCATCAGAACTGGAAGTAGATAAAGGCGCGGTGCTCGCCGGGGCTGGCCAGGATGGTGGCCAGTAACAAAGCGATCAACAAGCCGCGCAACGGCCAGGCCAGTCTCTCATACAACTCGGTGATTTCGCGCCGGCGGATCCAGGCATGCCAGGCCACCAGTCCGACCATCGCGGCCAGGGCCAGGCAGGCCATGGTGTTCAGGCCCTCGCCGGACCCATTGAGCCCGGCCAGCGCGCCGTAGAACGTGATGGCCTGCTCCAGGCTTTCAGCGCGAAACAGCACCCAGGCCAGGGTCACGGCCAGCAGGGTCAGCAATGCCCACAGTACCTGCATGGGCCGACTGGCCAGGAAACGCCAGCCCGACAGCGCGGATCTCAGGACATGTTCGATGACCAGGTACAACCCGTGCAGCAAGCCCCACAGAATGAAGGTCCAGGCCGCCCCGTGCCACAACCCGCCCAGGCCCATGGTGATGATCAGGTTGCGTATCGTCAGCCACTTGCCATGGCGATTGCCGCCCAGCGAGATATACAGGTAATCACGAATCCAGGTCGACAATGAGATATGCCAGCGTCGCCAGAAATCCGAAAATCCAACCGCGGCATAGGGGGCGTGAAAGTTCTTCGGCAGGGCAAAACCGAACACCCGGGCCGCGCCGATGGCGCACAGCGAATAGCCGGCAAAGTCACAGTAGATCTGGCCGCTGAACGAAAAGATCGCCGCCCAGCTGGCATCGGCCACCGGAATGGCGGCGGCAAATCCGGCATCGACCACCGGGGCGAACAAACTGTCGGCCAGCACGGTCTTGAGAAACAGCCCGCCCAGCATCAGGGCGATGCCGATTTCGACATCGCGTCCGGTGATGGTGCGCGGCTTGATCAACTGGCCGATGAACTGCTCGTAGCGCACGATCGGTCCGGCGACCAGTTGCGGAAAAAAGCTCACATAAAGTGCGTAGTCGCTGAAACTTCTGCCCGGCTCGATGCGACGACGGTAGACATCGATGGTGTAGGACAGCGTCTGGAAAGTGTAGAAGGAAATGCCGATCGGCAGGATGATGTCCAGCGCCGGCGGTTGCCAGGCCAGGCCGGGTGCGACGGTGGCCAGCAGGGCATTGAAGTTGTCGGTCAGAAAGCCGGCGTACTTGAACCAGGCCAGCAGGCCCAGGTTGACCACCAGCGAGACCACCAGCCACATGCGCCGCTTGCCCTGGGTCACGCTGGCATGCATGAAGCGTGCGGCATACCAGTCGACCACCGTGGAGATCACCAGCAGGAAGATGAACACCGGGTTCCAGGCGGCGTAGAACAGGTAACTGGCCGCCAGCAACTGGCCCTTGCGCGCCTGCCAGCCGCGGGTCAGCGCGACCAGGCCGAACAGGATGGTGATGAAGACCGCGAAAGTCAGCGAGTCGAAGGTCACGGCCGCGTTGCAGTAGAAGGTGTCATGAGTAAGGGAGGTTCAGTCCTCATCGAGCTCGATAAAGCCTTCGATCACCGGCCACAGGTGCCACTGGCCGGGGTCGTCGGCGATGGTGCGATTCATGAAGTCCAACAGGAACTGCTGCTGATCCGAACCCGGTCTGGCCTGGCGGATGCGCAGGTGGGCCCGACCGGTCTGTCGATCGGACGTCACGCTGACGGCCACCAGGCGACACGGCGTGTCACGCAGAATGCGCAGGCCGCCCTCGCGCAATCGGATTCTGCCGCGACCGACGGTCAGGGCCCAGCGGTCGGGCTCACTTGTCGGCGTATCGAAGGCCACCATGGGCGAGCCGTCGCGATTGGCAATCGCCTCGGCCACCACATTGCGGGCGCCACCGGTCTGGATGGGGCGGCTCAGGCACAGGCGGAAAAACAGTCCAAGGCGAAGCCGGCTCCACAAGTACAGCACCGGGCGCCCCGGCATGTCGGCGCGGGTGACCGGCCGAAACACCAGCCTGGGTTGCAAGCCCAGTTCGCGCATGTGCCACAGGGCGACAATGCCGCAGCCGTAATGCATGGCTGCGGCCACGAAACCGGGATCATCCGGCCATTCACCATCCACGGAAATGCGCGGAGACAGGCCGACCATCAACCGCCAGGTCTCGCTGTTCTCCATCAAAGTCGCCCAGCGCCAGTGCTGTTGCATGTTGCCGGTTTCGCTGAAGCACTTCTCGGCGGCCCGGTCCACGCGGGCCGACCGGTCGGCGAACAACCAGCCAATGCGCGCGACCTGCCACAGCAGAGACTTGGCCATGCGCGCCGGCACAATGGCAGCCATGGCCGGCAGCATGAAGCTGATCAGCGCATCGGCGATCTGCAGGTGCAACCAGCCGGGCGAGGCATCATTCAAGGGGTGGTCTCCGCACGCTTGAAATCCAGGCGCATCCAGTCCTCGCGTTGTTGCGAGGACAGGGCAATCAGGTGGTCACCAAAAGCCCGGCTGACCTCATCGGACTGCTCGGCGAGAATGCCCGACAGAATCAGGTGTCCGCCCGGCCGAACGCAGGCCTTGAGCGGGTCGGCCAGTTCGATGAGGACCCCGGCCAGGATGTTGGCCAGAACGCAATCGACCTCGCGGGCCTCGAATTGCTCGGGTGGCAGACAGCGGATCAAGGCCTCCACGCCGTTGCGTCGGGCATTCTCGGCGGTCGCTTCGAGCGCCTGCCGATCATGATCAACGGCGATCACCTCGGTCGCGCCCTTGAGTGCGCAGGCGATGGCCAGCACGCCCGAACCGCAACCAAAATCGATCACGGTTTTGCCGCGCAGATCAATCCCATCGATCCATTCCAGGCACAGTGCCGTGGTCGGGTGAGTGCCGCTGCCGAAGGCCAACCCCGGATCGAGGCGGATGACCAACGGCCAGTCCGGTTCGGGTTCGATATGACTGGGGCAGATCCACAAATCCCGACCGAATCGCAACGGCTGATATTGATCCATCCAGGCCCGCTCCCAGTCCTGGTCGACCAGTGGCTCGAATGTCACATCGGTCGCGGCGTTGATCAGCTCGGCGTCAGCCAGCGTGTCCAGCAGGGCCTGACGGTCCAGGTCGGACGGGAACAGTCCGCGCACCACCACATCGGGCCACAACGGCATTTCTCCGGGGGCCGGTTCATGGACCGGCTGGTCCTTGGCATCCAGCAGGGTGACCGCATTGGCGCCGGCCTCGAACAGCATGGCTTCGGCCGAATCCACCCGGTCCCGGTCGATGTTCAGATCGACCTGAAGCCAGCCCGATAGCGAGGTGTCCATGGCCGTGAAGGATCAGCCGCCCGCTCAGGGGATCTCGAGCAGGTTCTTGAGATTGGCCTCGGCGTCGATGACCGGCTCGATGCGGCCTTCGCGCGAGGTGAACAGCGTGGTCACGCCCGGACCGTGACCGGCCGAATCGCTCTTGCCGTGCGAGACAATCCCGATCGAGACCGCGCCACCCAGCCAGGTTCGCCCGTGACTGTGATCGGCATCCATGATGGCGACAATGTCGCCAAAGCGAAGGCTCTCCAGGTCGTAGCGTTCGTTGACTTCGGGATCGAACATCTGAATGTCGTAATCACCGGTGTAGACATGGTCACGCCCCAGTCCCGAACCCATGATCTTGGCCGGGATCTTGTGCGTGACGCCGATTCGCAGCTTGCCCTCGGCAGTGATGCCGGCGCCGTGATCATTGAAGGCATCGATCAATTCCGGGCTGGAATTGAAGACCCGCACGCCGTCGACATTGGTCAGGCGCATGCCCGCCCCGACGGTGCGGATCTGCATCAGATCGCCGATGCTCAGTGAGTCATAGATGCCCGGATCAAAGTCGACGATCAGGTGTTCGACTCCGCCGTGCTTGCCGACCACCCAGCCGGTTTCGCCGGCTGCCGCGCCGGACAGGATGCGCACCGAGTTGCCGATCATCGACAAGGCATTCAGGGCGCGGTTGTCGTTGCTGGTGCGACTGCCCTCGACGCCTGGCTGATACAGGCTTACCGCCGGTTCGACGTGATTGCCGGCCATTTCCACCGCCGAGTCTCCGGTGCGGAAGTTGTAGGTAATGGATCCGGTCCCCGGGAGGAGCACCACTTCGCCGTCTGCATGAACGCGGTAGACGCTTTCACGAATGGCCGGCGGCGAAATCTGTCCCTGCACGGCCTGCTCGACGAGCAGGTCACGGTTGAACTCGATCGGCGTGACCTCGGCGGCCACCAGCGGCGAAATACACAACAAGGCGGCAGTCAATATCGTTGAACGCATGAACTCGGATTTTGTTTTTGACCAACCGACAATAGTAAATCAATCAGTGATCTCAATGCGGCCAGGGATGCAGGTCCTCGGCCAGAATCATCAATGCCTCGGTCACGCTGTGATCGGTCAGCAGCGGGCTGAGCAGGATCAGTGCCGCCAGCACCACGCTGGCGCCGATGGACAAACGATCTCCCCAGCCCCAGCTTTGTCGCCACGGCGGTTCCTGATCGGGCGTCGGGCCTTGTCCACCGTGTCCGCCATTGCCGCCCACGGCCGCCTTGGCCGCCAGCGCGGCCTCGTCGACCGTCAGCAATACACCGCGAATCGCTCGCTGCCAGGCCACCACCCGGGCCGAAACCTGGGCGCCGGTGCGGGCCGCGGCGCTCAATCCGGCAATCCCGAACAACAGGTCGATATACAGCCCCAGCCACAGCGCGGCCAGCACCAGCATGATGTCGAGCTTGATATGCCACAGGGTCAGCCCAAGCCGATGGTTCCGCACGCCGCGCTTGCCCAGCGACCAGAACTCGATGAAACCGTGCGCAGCCACCACCGCAGCCAGCCAGAACATCGAAATGGCCATCGACAACACCAGCGCCAGGGTGATGTAGATGATGGTAAAGGTGGTCCGGTTGTCATGTTCAACCAGCCAGCGGCGGGCCCGGGCCAGCTTGCGGCGCAGCGAAAAGCTCATTGCCAGTCACCAAAGCGGGTCTGCAGCGCGGCAATCGCTGCCGGACCGGCGGTTTCGGTGCGCAAGACCCGGGGACCGAGTCTCAGCCCGATGAACCCGGCCCGGTCCAGCGCGGCGACCTCGGCCTCGCTCAATCCGCCTTCGGGGCCGATCACCAGCGTCAGGCGGGGCGGGTCCGGGATGTTCATCCGACCCAGTGTCAGCTCGGCGTTGGGATCGAGATAAAGGTTCAGGGCGACTTCCGTGGTCAGTGCATCCAGGGCCTCCGGCGGGTGAATCTCGGGAATCTGCATCCGACCGCATTGTTCGCAGGCCGAAATGGCCACCTGTCGCCAGTGGGCCAGGCGGGTCATTGTGCGTTTTTCGTTCAGGCGAACCTCGCAGCGCTCGGAAAAAACCGGCCGGATGGCGCTCACGCCCAGCTCCACGGCTTTCTGGATGGCATAGTCCATGCGCTCCCCTCGGGCAATCGCCTGGACCAGGGTGATCGCCAGCGGTGATTCGACTTCGGGCTCTTCGACCGAGTGCAGCTCCACGCTGCAACGGTCCTTGCCGTCAATGGACAGGATGCGCCCGCTGTACTCGCTGCCGTCTCCGTTGAACAGCACCACCGGATCATCAACCCGGCGGCGCAGTACGCGAATCAGGTGGCGCGCCGGTGTGGTTTCCAGTTCAACCACCTCACCGACTTCCAGCGGCTGGTCGCTGTAGAGACGAATGGAGCGCATCACCAGCAACCGGCTCGTATCCGGCCCCGATCCGGCCTGATCAGGCTTGTGCCGGACAATCCAGGCACACGCCGGTCGGGAACGAGTGACGCGAACTCGTGGTCTTTTAAATAAGAGCACTTACAATGCAGGGCGACCGTATCCCATCGGCCGGGGTGCTCGAGTTTCACGATCAGGTTAAGATTCACTTGAGTCCTAGTCAGAAGACCCCGTATAGAAGGTAACAGGAAATGACCCCATTCAAAAAGTCGAACGTGGCCGGCTTTTCGCTGATCGAGATTCTGGTGGTGGTCGTCATCATCGGGATTCTTGCCGCGGTCGTCGTGCCGCGGGTCATGGACGAGCCCGATCGCGCCAAGGTGACCCGCGCCCAGCAGGATGTGCAGGCCCTGGTGACGGCGCTGAACATGTACCGGCTCGATAATCATCACTATCCATCGACCGAACAGGGCCTGGAAGCCCTGGTTCGCCGCCCATCCGGTCAGCCTGAAGCCGCCAACTGGCGTCAGGGCGGGTACATCGACCGCATGCCGCGCGATCCATGGGGACGCGAATATCAGTATCTCAATCCCGGCGTTCATGGCGAGATCGACGTCTGGTCGTTCGGCGCCAACGGCATGCCCGGCGGGGAGGGCATCAACGCGGAGATTGGCAACTGGTCGAAGTGATGCGCGCGCCGGCGCGTGGATTCACATTGCTGGAAGTCCTGGTGGTGGTGGCCATTGGCGCCATTCTGGCCGTGCTGGTGGTCCTGCGACTGGGCGCAATGAACGATCAGGATGATCCGGCCGAACAGTTGCAACGCTTGATGGCCCTGCTTGAAGCCCAGTGCGAGCAGGCCATGTTTCAGTCCCGACCGCGCGGAATGCGCGTCACCGAGGACGGCTTTGACTTCTGGCATGCCAGCGCCGATGGCTGGCTGCCGTTGACCGGTGATGGCATCCATCGTCCACGGCGCTGGTCGGGCGAATTCACGGCCGAGTTGCTGGTCGAGGGTCACAGCGCTCCGGTCGATTCCGATGTGGATCAGCCGCAAGTGATCTGTCAACCGCTGGGCGAGCTCAGCCCGTTCGAACTCAGCCTGGCCGCGGCCGGCCAGCGCTGGCGGGTCAACGGCCGGGGTGATGGCCGCCTGGAACTGCAGCGACCACGATGAACGCACCGTGCACTTCGAATCGGGCGGGATTTACCTTGCTGGAGGTGCTGGTGGCCCTGGTGGTGGTGGCGATTGCGGTGGCTGCCCTGGCGCGTGCCGGAAGCCAGGCCCTGGATGGTCAGTACCAGGCCGAACAGCGCACCCTGGCGATGTGGGTGGCCGATCATGTCCTGGCGGAAATGCGTCTCGACCCGCCCGGCAGTAGCGGGCGCCGCCAGGGCACCCAGTCCATGGGCGATCGAGACTGGTACTGGGAGGCACTGATCCAGCCGGCGCCGGGCGATGCCATGCTGCGCGTGGATGTCGCCGTGTATTCGCAAGCCAGTCGTGATGCGCCGATACTGACCCAAACCGGATTTCTGCCACCATGACCGCACACAGTTGCTCAGGCTACACCCTGGTCGAAGTGCTGGTGGCGGTACTGGTATTCGCGGTCATGGCCGCCAGTGCCTACGTGGCCCTGGACGGATTGTCGCGCGCGGCCGAATCGCACCGCGACCATGGCGAGCAGCTTCGGGCTTTGCAGCTGGCGGTGGCCCGTATGGATGCCGATCTGCGCCAGATCGCGGCTCGACCCGTTCGCGATGCCGAAGGGCAACATCAGGCCGCGCTGGTCGGGGATCGGGCTCGACTGACCGCCACCCGGGCCGGATGGGGCAATCCCGGCCAGGTTCGGCGCGGCCATCTGCAACGTTTTTCCTGGCAGGTCGACGATGGTCGCCTGGTGCGCACGCACTGGCCGGTGACCGATGTCGTTGATGCCAGCCGCGCGCATTCCGAGCCGGCGATTTCCGCTCGTGAGGTTTCGTTTCGTTATCGTGATCATGAGAGCGGCTGGCATGACCAGTGGCCGGTTGGCGACCTGCCGCCGAATATCCTGCCAACGGCCATCGAGGTCGAGTTGCACAGTGAGTCATTCGGTCGCATTCGCCGCCTGCAGGTGCTGTTCCCATGACCCGCGCCCATCATCAGCGCGGCAGCGCATTGCTGATCGCCCTGGTGGTCGCCGCCCTGGCCGCGGTCATTGCACTGGCCATGATCGAACGCGGGCAGGGCACGCTGGCGCGCACCCAGGCACTGGTGGATACAGAGCGGGCCTACCAGTACGCGCTTGGCATGGAAATCCTGGCCGCCGACATGATTGAAGAGGCCACCGCCGAGGGCGCGGATGCCAGCCAGATCGACGGAACCTGGACGGCGCCATTCGAAGTTCCCGGCGGGCTGATCCAGGGACGGGTTCTGGATCAGAATGCGCGCTTCAACGTCAATGCGCTGGCCCATCCCGACTCCGGCCAGGCGGCCCGTGCGCTGAGCGCGATGGAGCGTCTGCTCAATCATCTCGGGCTCAACCCGGTCATCGCCGCCGAACTGGCCGACTGGGTCAGCGGTGCGACCATGCCAAGGCCTGGCAGCGTTGGTGATGCCTGGTATGCCGGGCGGCAACCGCCTTACCGCATGGCCGGCGTGCCCCTGGCCCATGTCAGTGAACTGCGCTGGCTGCGCAGTGTCGACGACGATACCTGGGCGCAGTTGAGCCCGCATGTCTCGGCATTGCCTGACCATGAGCTGCTGATCAACATCAATACCACCCAACCCGAGATACTGGCCGGCCTGATCGATGGTCTGGACCTTGACCAGGCCCGCCGGGTGCTTGCCGACGGACCCTTTGCCGATGTGCGCGGCTTCATGGGCCACCCGGTCATCGAGGCGAACGCGGGCCCGGACCTGGCCGCCCAGGTGACCGTATTCAGCCCCTGGTACATGGCCCAGGCGCGTGTGGTGCTCGACGGCGTTGAACGCGACTACTTCCGGCTGATGCGAATCGGGGGTTCGGGTTATGATTTCCGCCTGTTCAGCCAGGGCGTACCGTAGCGGTCCACCAATGTCATCGAGCGGCAAGGAAAAACTGATCGTGCACGCCGTCGGGTCCGACTGGCCCTGGCGCGTGCTTGATCGCTCGGGACGCGTGGTCGCACAAGGACAGTGCACGCCGGACCAGCCCGACTGGCCGATGGACCGTCCGCTGACGGTGCTGATCGACGCGACCGCCTGTATCGGCCTGAAACTCGATCTGCCGGAGATGTCGGCGGCAAGGCTGGACAAGGCGTTGCGCTGGGCGGCAGAGGAGCATCTGGCCGGCAGTGCCGAGGATCAGCATGTGGTCGCCGGGCCGCGTGATCACGATGGTCGATTGTGTTGCGTGGTCATCGATCATTCGACCATGTCCGCGCTCCACGAACGATTTGCCGGCATGGCCCTGGAAGTCATGACGCCCGATGCCCTGTGCCTGCCCTGGGAAGGTGGCCGTGTGGACCTGACCGCGGCCGGCGATCGGGTGCTGGCGCGCTGGGGCGAATGGGAATTCGGCAGCTTCGAGCCCGAGCTGGTCGAGGACATGCTGTTTTCGGTCCTCGATGAGCAGGTCCGGCGGGTCTGGCATGGTCAGGATCTTCCCGAACACCTCGACGCGCAGCGGTTCGAACAATTATCGGCCGGTGGGATCGATGGGCTGCTGGATCGCGCCACTCAGCCCCCGGTCAACCTGCTGGCCGGATCCTGGACACCCAGTTCGGCCCACACGGCACGTGCCCATTGGCGCTGGGCCGGGGGACTTGCCGCCGCCGTGCTGGTGCTGGCCCTGGGATTCATGGCCATCGAGAACCACCAGCTCAAGCGTCAATCCGAGCAGCTGGAAACAGCCATCGATGAGCGTTTCTCCGAGATATTTCCCGGTCTTTCAGCAGTTGGCCGTCACCAGGCGCTGGCCGAACGTGAACTGACCCGTTTGCGGTTCGGTGAATCCGCCGGGCTGCTCGACCTGCTCAATCGCGCCGCCCCGGTCATCGACGGTCAGAGCGGCCTGTTGCTTGACGGACTTCAATACCGCGGGGGCGAGCTGGAGCTGTCCGTGCGTGCGCCCGAGGGGTCCGACCTGGAGCAGTTCGAGCAACGGCTGCGCGCACTGGACCTGAACGCCGAGGTTCGCTCGATCAGCATGCAGGATGATGAGGCCAGCGGCCGGGTGCGTATCGTCGGGGGTGGTGGATGAAGCGCTGGTGGCAACAGCTTGACCTGCGCCAGCAACGCCTGCTGATGATCGCCGGCGCGGTGTTGCTTGGCGCCACCGTCTATGTCGGCGTCTGGGAACCCTTGGCCCTGTCGCGCCAGGCCGAACGCGAGCGAGTGGCCGAACAGCAAGCCCTGCATGACTGGCTCAATGCCATTGCGCCACTGGTTGAACAGCTCAAGCGCGAGGGCGAGCGCGCTTCCGACCTCGGTGGTCGCTCGCTGCTGGGCCTGACCGACGCCACCGCGCGCGCCGCAGGCCTGGCCGGCGCCTTGAGTCGCATCGAGCCGGCCGGCGACGGCCAGGTTCGGGTATGGCTGGAGAATGCCGATTTCGTGACCACCATCAACTGGTTGCAACAACTGTCGCTGGATTATCCGATCGAAGTCAGCCATCTCGGCATGGACCGCGCCGGCGGTGATGGTCAGGTCAATGTGCGCCTGACCCTGAGCACGAATGCGTAAGATCCTGATCCTGGCGATCATCCTCCTGCCGGTCATCGTCCTGCTGACCCTGCCGGTTCGAACCGTATTGCCGCTGTTCGATCCACCGGATGCGCTTGGCCAGGTCCGGGGAACGCTGTGGACCGGCCAGACAAGCTGGAACCAGCCGGGACATGGTCCCTTGCGCATCGAATGGCGCTGGAGTGGCGGGCGTGACTGGCTCCTCGAAGTCACCGACGAGGCGACCCATCTTGAAGGCCGGCTCAGGCCCGGTGGCGGGCTGCACCTGGTCGATGTGACCGGACGCATCGAGCTCGACCGGGTCGACCTGGCGCACTGGTTTCGCAACACCCGCCCGGCCGGTCACCTCGAGGTTGACCTGGACGAAGGCCAGCTCGTTTCCGGCGAGATTCCCCGCTTGCAGGGGCGGGTGGTCTGGGCCGACGCGCGACTGGAAGGCGGCGTGCACGAGCAACTCGGGCGCGTGGCGATCGATCTCGAGCCCGGTCCCGAGTATCAACTGGCCCGAATCCGCTCACTGGACACCGCACCGGTCCTGATTCGCGGCGAGGTCCGCACCGACGAACACCAATACCACGCCGACCTGTGGCTGCGCGCCAGTTCCGAGCGCCCGGACCTGACCCGCCAGCTCGCCGGCCTGGGTGAACTGCAACCCGACGGCCAGGTCCGCATCCAGCTACGCGGCATGTTGGGCTGGTAGGTCGGCCTGACACGGCCGACGGACAACGTCGAATCAACCCCCACCGAC
>SLKT01000064.1 GCA_007134485.1 Wenzhouxiangella sp.
GATCCCAAGCCGGTCACGGTGACACCGGATCCGGCCGGGGTGAGCTACAGCGTGACCTATGACGGCTCGCCGGACGCACCGAGTGATGTTGGCGAGTACGCCGTGGTCGCGACCATCACCGATGACAACTACACCGGCGACGATGCGACCGGCACGCTGATCATCAGCGAGGCTGACTCGGAGACCAGCATTGACAGTATCAGCCCGGCAGGTAGTCAGACAGTGGGCGAGTCCTACACGGTCACGGTGAGCGTGGACGGCTCTGATCCGACCGGCACGGTTGATGTTGACGACGGCGAAGGCAACGAGTGCGAGATCATCCTGAGCGGTGGTTCGGAAAGCTGCTCACTGACTTCGACCAGCGTTGGCACCAAGACCATTACCGCCAGCTACGGCGGCGATGACGACAACGCCCCGAGTCAGGACACGACCAGCTACGAAATCACGGCGGCCGAGCCCGGCCTGGTGATCGAGTCGGTCGATCCCGTCGACTGGCAGGTGGCCGGATTGCCCTACACGGTCGAAATTGCCATCGAAGGCTTCGAGCCCACTGGCACGGTCACGTTGGACGACGGTCATGGTGAAAGCTGCGAGATTGAACTGCCGGCAACGTCGTGCGAACTGACTTCCACCGAGGTCGGCGAGACAACGCTCACGGCCAGCTACCCGGGTGACGACAACAACGAACCGGACCAGGCACAGATCCCCTACGAGATCGAACCCTCGGGTCCGGTGGAGCTGTTGTTCAACACCGAGCCGGTGGGCGCAGTGGTCGATGAGCCGATCAGCCCGGCCGTGGTCGTGCATGTGCTCGACAGCACCGGCGAGCTGGTCGAGGATGACGATGATACGGTCGTCATCATCGAACTGGAGTCCAATCCGCATGGCGCCACGCTCTCGGGAACGCTGTCGGTTCAGGTCAGCGGGGGAATCGCGGTATTCGATGATCTGGTGATCGACACCATCGGCGCCGGCTACCGCCTCCAGGCTGCGGACGACCAGGGTGAGCTCGATGCGATCGTCACCTCGGAGTTCGAGGTCGTGGAAGGCGATATCTTCCAGGATCGCTTCGAGGAAGACGAGTAATTGACCTGGCCGGCCCGGCTGCAGCGGTAGCCGGGCCGGAATCGACTGCTTTGCGGCTGCGACTGCCGGGCACTCTGCCGTGGAAGCGTGATCAACCCAGCCGCCTGCGCAAGGCGGCCAGGGACAGGGGCAAGAACACCGCAACAAAGGCCAGTGACCAGGCCAGTGAGACCAGTACCGGGCTCAACACCGGACCGCCCAGCAGTAACCCGCGGCAGGCGTCGGTCAGTACAGAGACCGGGTTGGCGCTGACAACCCCTTGCAGCCAGTGCGGCAGGGTATCGACCGGCACGAACACATTGCTTACAAAGGTCACCGGGAACAGTGCGGTAAACCCGAAGATCTGCACATGTTCAGGGTCGCGTGCCAGGATGCCGACCAGGATCATCAGCCAGGAAAAGGCCAGCGCGAAGACCAGCACCAGGGCACTCATGGCGAACAGGCCGGCAATCGAGGTTTCCAGCCTGAAGCCGAGCAGAAATCCCAGCCCCAGCAGCAGCACGATGGACCAGCCCTGTTTGACCAGGTCGGCCAGGATGCGTCCGGCCAGCGGCGCCCAGCGGGCCACCGGCATGGCGCGCAAGCGATCAAAATAGCCGCGGGTCAGGTCGGTATTGAGACCATGGCCGATGTACACGGTCACGAACATCATGTTCATGACCACAATGCCGGGCAGCATGAAGGTCAAATACTCGTCGGTGGACCCGGCGATGGCGCCGCCGAAGATGTAGACAAACAGTAGCAGAAACAGCACCGGCTGGAAGCTGTAGTCGCCCAGCTCCCAGGGGTTGCGACGCAACTGCACAAGTGAACGCCAGGCAAGGCTGAAGGTCTGGTCCAAGGCTTGGCTCAGTGCGGGTGATGGTCTCATCTTGAAGTCCCTTCGTGTTCGGCCTCGGTCACGACCGGCTGTCCGGTCAGGGCCAGAAATACTTCGTCCAGGCTCGGGTCCTTGAGCACCAATTCATCAACCTCGATACCAGCCTCGTCCAGCGCGCGTACCAGGGCCGGCAGCATGGCGTGCTCGGACAAGTTGACACCCAGTCGCTCGCCCTGGCGCGTAGGCGCATGCCCGGCAATATGCGACAGGATGGATTCGGCTTGATCCATTCGGGCGGCATCCACCAGTCCCAGCAAAAGGGTACGGGCGCCGATCCTGCGCTTGAGTGCTTCCGGGGTGCCCGCGGCGATGACCTTGCCGTGGTCGATGACCACGATTTCGTCGGCCAGCGTATCGGCCTCGTCCAGGTACTGGGTGGTCAGCAGCACGGTCACCCCATCTGCGACCAGTTCGCGCACCAACGACCAGAGCAGACGACGTGCGCGCGGGTCCAGACCCGTCGAGGGTTCGTCGAGAAAAAGGATTTCAGGCTCACCGACCAGGCTGGCAGCCAGGTCAAGTCTGCGGCGCATGCCGCCCGAATATCCCTGGGTCGGGCGGTCCGCGGCATTCTCGAGCTGGAAGCGTCGCAACAGCTCACCTGCACGTGTCCGCGCATCGGATCGCGAAAAGCCCAGCAATCGCCCGATCAGAAACAGATTCTCACTGCCGGTCAGGCGCTCGTCGACCGAGGCGAACTGGCCGGTCAGTCCGATCCTTCTTCGTACTTCATGGGCCTGGTCGACAATATCGTAACCACTGACTTGGGCGGTGCCGGCGTCAGGCCGGGTCAGGGTCGCGAGCATGCGTACCGTGGTGGTCTTGCCGGCGCCGTTCGGCCCAAGCAAACCCAGTACCCGGCCGCGCGGGATGAGCAGGTCCACGCCGTCGACGGCCACGGTCTTGCCGAAATGCTTGACCAGGCCGCTGGCCTGGATTGCTGGTTCTTCCATAGTATGCCTGCTGCAACAGAATCGGCTGACATGATGGCAGAATGACGGCATGAGCGCATGCGACAAAAGTCACCATGAAATGATGTTCCGTGCCCAGAGTGTGTTCATGTATCGCGGTCCCAATCGTCGCAGTGATTGGCCGGTCGTTGATTTTCGGGTGGAGCTGGCCGAGCCTGCATTGCGACGCCTGGCCGCAACCCATCCTGATGAATGGGTTCGGCGCATTGATGGACTCCTGAGTGATTCACATGAGCGGTTCAAGCCCGGTGGCAAGGCCGACCCCGTGCAGCTTGTCTTGGAGTTGATGGCCGAATTGGTTCTGCATCTCCAGAGGTTGGCGGGTCAGCAAGTGCACGAGTGGGGCCTGATTGATGAAGGTCGCATCGAGCCCTGTCATGCGTTTGTTGCATACGATCATCCGGACGCCTTCAGGCAGGCCTTCTTGTTGGCGGAGCGAATACTTGGCGCGGCACTGGACGACAACTACCCACCCGACAAACAGGTCGGCATTCAGGATGAGATTCAGGAGCTGATCGATCAGTTCACGGAGCTCGGTACCCCGGCTGATGTCTGGGCCATGCTGCAGGTTGCGATGCGTCGCGGCATCCCCCTGCTGCGAATGGATCGTCCGCCGTATGATCCGGTTGAAGGGCCGTTTCGTGTTCGTCGCAATGGCCTGGTACGTTTCGGTCACGGGCATCGTCAGTTGACGGTGGATGGCACCTTCTGCGTCAACCGCTCGCAGCATCTGCACGCTCTGGTTTTCGACCGGGCCGGAATGTTCGAGCGACTGTCGGCGATGGGATGGAAGGTGCCGGAATTCGTTCGTTGCGGGTCCATCCGTCGAGTCGAACGCGCATTGCGCAGGCTGGATTATCCGTTGGCGGTTCGCAGCGCTCGACGCAGTGCAAGGGCGGGTGATGTCCTGCCATTGGCCGATCCTGAATCGTTGCAAGCGGCCGCCGACGGCATCCTTTCCGGATCGTCCGACGTGATCCTGCAGACCTGGGTGCATGGTCGCGAAACCCGATTGATGGTGATGGGTGGAAAGTGTCTCGCGATCAAGACGGACTCCGATGAACAATGGCGGACAGTTGATCAGGATGAGCGGGACTGGGATCGGCTGATTCAGCCGTTGATTGATTCGTTTGATGTCGGCGCCTTCGTTGTCGATCTGATCCGGTCACAGGGTCGGGATGAGACATTGTGGCTGCTGGACCTGGACATTGCCCCACGACTGGATCACTTGTTGCTGGACCAACCCGGCTTGCTGATGGATTGCGCGGAACGCTTCATGGGGTGGTTGTTTCCAGATCCGAGCCTGGCTCGCATTCCCATTGCCGCCATCACTGGAACCAATGGCAAGACCACGACCTGTCACATGACCGCCTCAATTCTTTCAGCGGCCGGAATCAGCGTTGGAATGACCTGCTCGGATGGATGCATGATTGGTGGTGAATGGATCACCGAAAAGGAGGAAGGACACTTTGTCGGGCATACCATCGTGCTGGACAATCCGGAAACCCAGGCCGCGGTGCTGGAGTCAACTCGTGGGGGCGCTGGAACCATTGGCATGGGGTTTGCCCGCTGTCAGGTCGCGGCCTGCCTGAACGTGACCGAGGATCATCTTGCCGACCGGATCGGGCTCGGCTCGCTTGACCGGCTGGCCGATCTCAAACGCACCATACTTGAGCGCAGTGATGATGCCATCGTGCTCAATGCCGATGATCCCCATTGCATGTCCATGCGTGAGCACTTGACCGAGCAGCGTCTGGGGCTTGTTTCGTCAAAACAGAAGTACAATGCCGTCAGTGAGCTGGACCGGCGAGTGGAAGTGCTCGGTGTACTCGAGTCCATTGATGACCAACCCTGGCTGGTGCTCTATCACCGAGGCGAGCGCCACACCGTCATGGCCGGTTCGGATATTCCGCTGAGCTTTGATAATCACGCTGGCCATAATCTGGACAATGCCCTGCATGCGGCCGTGATCGCTTGGATGATGGGCGCACGGCCCGAGCACATTGCCGCTGGTTTGAGTGCATTGCATCCTGACTTCGATACCCTTCGTGGTCGCCTCAACCGCTATCGTGAATTGCCGTTCGATGTGATTATGGATTACGCCCACAATCCGGACGGCCTGGCCCGACTTTGCGAGTTTGTCGATCGTCAGCACATTCGGGGTCGCAAGCTGATCAATATGTCGATCAGTGGTGAAAATTCAGATGATTTCATTCGCCGCAGTGCGGCGGTAACAGCTGGCCATTTCGACCACTACGTGTGCAAGAATTTCGGCCTGTTGAGGGGGCGTCAACCGGAAGAGAATCCGCGCCTGCTGCGTGAGGGTCTGGTTTCGGCCGGCGTGTCGGAGTCGTCCATCAGTTGTTTCGAAGACGAGTTCGAGTCCATCGATGCCATCCTGGGCATGGCTCGCCCCGGTGACCTGGTGGTCATCATCGGCGGAAAACGCAAGCGCCAGATCTGGGACCTGATTCGTTCCTGGCCCGAGCGGCAAGTCGAGCAGAATGATTCATCAACCTGAAGGCAAAACGCCCCGGAGGACCGGGGCGTTTGCATGCTCTGGTTCAGTGCGTCCGTTTACGGCCGTTCCAGCCAGAAATCATAGCTGCCACTGCCGGAGTCGGAAATGACCAGCCAGGTGTAGAAGCCGGATGTTCCACTGTACTCGATGAACTCGTTGCTGTCTCCGGAGGTCGATGAGGCGACCATTTGCCAGCTCGATCCACTCCAGCGATACAGTTGCAGGTTGAAGTTGGCATTGGACGGTCCCTGTAGCCAGCCGCGATGCACCCCGGCTGATGACTGGTAATAGGTGCCGTCGGGCTGTTGTTGTTGGTCCCCGCTGCCACTCAACGAGCCGCTGTACTCATCGCAATTGGTACATGGTGCACTGCTCGGCTCGGTGTAGTCGCCGACCAGGGTGACCCCGGAATAGGCCTCGTAGCCGCGAATCATCACATGCCATGTGCCGCCCTGCGGGCTGTCGAATTCGCAGGTCTCGTCGTTACCCCAGCGATACGGGCGGCAATCCCATTCCGAAGTGGTTGGCGGGGCGCCGTAGCGCACGTACAGGTCGGCATCACCGGTACCGCCGCTCATGTCGAAAAGCAGGTCGGTGGCGCCCTCGGGTACTTGCATGGTGAAGAACACTTCCGAGCCCTGCTGGCCGGACAGTCCGGTCACCGGGACACCCTTGGTCAACTCATTGGTCGAACTGGGCTCTTCGAAGCTGGCCACCAGCGTGACGCCGGAATAGGCCTGCCAGCCATGCAGCATGATGTGCCAGGTGCCGGCTTGTGGTTCGTCGACACTGCACGATTCCTCATTGCCGTTCAGGTAGGGACGGCAATCCCATGTGTCCTGAGTCGGGGCCGCGCCATAGCGCACATACAGATCGGCATCGCCGCTGCCGCCACTGATTTCGATGACCAGGTCCTCGGCGCCTTCGGGCACTTCAATGGTGAAGAAGGTTTCCGAACCCTGGCTGCCGGACAGGTTCGTTTCGGCCACACCGTTTTCCAGTTCGCCCGGATCGGGATCGGGGTCGGGATCGGGATCGGTTCCGCCACCTCCGTCGAAGCGTGAATACACGAGACGATTCGGCGACCCGTTCAGTCCACTGAGCTTGCCGGTCGAGGCGTTGTCATTGACGGCATTCTCGACCTGGGCCGGGGTTGCGTTGGGATTGTCAGCCAGGAACAGGGCAGCGACGCCGGCCACGTGTGGAGCAGCCATGGAGGTGCCGCTGATGGTGTTGGTCGCGGAATTGCTGGTATGCCAGGCCGAGGTGATGTCGCTGCCCGGTGCGAAAATATCCACACAATTGCCCCAGTTGGAGAAGTTTGAGCGGGAATCGTTGTTTGTCGTCGAACCCACGGTGATGGCATCGCCCGAGCGCGCCGGTGACACGTTGCAGGCATTCTGATTCTCGTTGCCTGCGGCAACGACCACGGTCACGCCGGCATTGCGCATGTTGGTGACGGCGTTGTCGGTGGCGGTCGATGCACCACCACCCAGGCTCATGTTGGCCACAGCCGGCTTGGTGTGGTTGGCGGCAACCCAGTCCATACCGGCAATGACGCCGGAATTGGTGCCGCCACCCTGGCAGTCCAGAACCCGAACCGGAACGATGACCGCAGACTTGGCGACACCCCAGGTTGAACCGGCAACCGTGCCGGCGACATGGGTGCCGTGTCCATTGCAGTCATTGGAGCCTTGCCCATCGTTGATGGCTGTATAGCCGCTGGTGACGCGATTGCCGAAATCATTGTGATTGGGACGAACACCGGTATCGACGATATAGGTATATACATTGGATGCCGTGGTGTCATAGGTGTAATTGCCATCGAGCGGAAGATCGCGCTGATCGATCCGGTCGAGGCCCCAAGTCGCGTTCGGCTGGGTGGTCTGATTGAGCCTGACATGGCCGTCTTCCTCGATAAAGGCGACGCGCTCGTCTTCAAGCAGGCGCATCAGGGCACGCTCGTTGCCGCGCACCACGAAGCCGCGTAGCGCATGATCGAAGGTTCGTTCCACACGCATGCCGTTGTTGCGCGCCATGGACTGGGCAACATTGGCCACCGAGGGCACGCTGGTGCGCCGCTGCTCATGGGCAAGGCGTGCCGAGTCTTCGTTCAGAACCACAATGTACTGACCGGCAACCGGTCTGTCGACATGCCTGAAGTCGGCCATCGAACCGCTGCGGTTTTCTGCGAAGGTGGTGTGAGAAAGGGCGAGAAGTGCCGTGCTGGCAAGAAAAATGAGAAGTCTTTTCAAAGACACTGGTTTGGTTCTCCCATGGTTTTGGTTGAACCCCTTGAACATCACGAGACTCGCTGATCCAGCCTCGTCATCGCCGCCGCAATCACCTGTCGTGAACGTCAGGATCTCCGGGGCCGATTTCCTCTCAAATCGGGTCCTTCCCCGGGCTCCATCCCCGCTGACTGGGACAAGGTGCGCCGAAGCGACGTCCGGGTTTATACACAATCTGAAAGGCAAATTGCCAGAGAATCCGGGCAAAAAAGCCCGAAAATGTGACATGCATCACGCAGGTTTTGGGGAAAACGCGAAATTCCGACCGATCTCGAAGGCAAGCGGCGGCCCTGCCAGCCCGACCCCAGCACCCGCCGTTCCCGCTGCCGCTGCTCCCTTCCGGGCCTGACGGGGTTCACGGGAAAAACAGTGTGGGAAGACCGGCAAGACCGCCTGTATACATTATCCCAGATTGCCCCCATCGCGGGCAAGCAGGCTGTGTGGTTTTCGGTGATCGTGTACACTGGATTGTCTTGCGAAGGATGAACATTCCTGCTTCATTGACCCTATGCAAAAGGCAACAAATCCGTGAGTTATCAGGTACTTGCAAGGAAGTGGCGGCCCCGTAACTTCAGCGAGCTGGTTGGCCAGGCCCATGTGGTCAAGGTTTTGACCAATTCCCTGGCAGAGGGGCGTGTTCATCATGCCTTCCTGTTTACCGGCACGCGCGGGGTGGGCAAGACGACGATTGCCCGCATCCTGGCCAAATCGCTCAATTGCCTGGAGGGGGTGAGTGCCGAACCCTGTGGTCAATGCGAGCACTGCGTGGCGATCGACGAGGGGCGGTTTGTCGATCTGCTCGAGATCGATGCCGCGTCCCGAACCCGGGTCGATGACACCCGCGAGATTCTCGACAATGTGCAATATGCCCCGGCCAGGGGGCGCTACAAGGTGTACCTGATCGACGAGGTGCACATGCTCTCGACGCACAGCTTCAATGCGCTGCTCAAGACTCTGGAAGAACCGCCGGATCACGTCAAGTTCGTGCTTGCAACCACGGATCCGCAAAAGATCCCGGTCACCATTTTGTCGCGTTGCCTGCAGTTCAATCTCAGGCGGCTCAAGCCCGAGGAAATTTCTGCCCAGATGGAGCGCATACTCTCGGCCGAAAAGCTCGACTGCGAAAGCGGGGCATTGACCCTGCTGGCGCGCGCGGCCGACGGCAGCATGCGCGACGGGCTCAGTCTGCTTGATCAGGCACTGGCATCCGGTGGAACGCTGGTTGAGGCCGAGGTGCGGGAAATGCTGGGTAGTGTCGAGCAGCGCCACGTTCACGAACTGGTCGAGGCACTGGCCGAGCGCAATGCAAAACGCATCATGGCCACCATTGCCGAGGTGTTCGCGCTGGCTCGGGACATGGGGCAGTTGCTGCTCGACCTGGCCGAGACCCTGCACAGGATCGCCCTGATCCAGCAGATTCCAGACTACCGCGATGAAACCCGCGCTGACTGGGAGCGGCTGGTGGAACTGGCCGGGCGGATTGATCGCGAGGACGTGCAGCTTTTTTATCAGATTGCCATCACCGGCCGACGGGACCTGGAACTCGCGCCGAGTACACGCAGCGGCTGTGAGATGACCCTGCTTCGAATGCTGTCGTTTCAGCCGGCCAGCGCCGGCGATACTGGAATGAGCCCGCAACACAATGAAACCGGGCAGGCGTCCGATACCGGCTCCGTTTCGAGTCCGGCAGGTGTCGACACGAATCACGCACGGAGCGAATCGAAGCCACAATCGGCGCCGGTTGAGGCGGTCGGGGAATCGTCGGCTCAAGGCTGGAGCGCGAATCGGCCGATCAGCACGGACAACTGGGCCGAGATCCTGGGTCAGTTGCCGGTCAATGGTTCAGTGCGCATGGTTGCGGGATTGCTGGTTGTTCGCGAGGTCAATGAACCCCAGATCAGGTTTACAGCGGCGCGCGATGACATGATGCTGGTGACCGACCGCTTCCGATCCGCACTGACCGACGCATTGAGCGCATATCTTGGCGGACCGGTCCGGCTGGATATCCGGGCCAGTGACCAGGCCGACCTGGTGACACCGGCGCGACTGGAAGAGGATGCCGCCGAACGCAGCCAGGCCGAGGCCGAGGCGGCGATCGACCAGGATCCACTGGTGCGCAAGCTGTGCAGCCGATTCGGCGCGGAAATCGTGCGCGAATCGATTCGACCGATCGACAAACGGAGTCATTGAACTCATGATGAAAGGCAATATCGCCCAATTGATGCAGCAGGCCCAGAAAGTCCAGGAAAACCTCAAGAAAGTTCAGGAGGAACTGGCCAATATGGAAGTGACAGGACAGGCCGGTGGCGGACTGGTCGAGGTGGTCATGAACGGCAAGCATGAAGTGCGCCGGGTTTCGATTGACCCGGAAGTCGCCGATGACCGGGAAATGATCGAAGACCTTGTGGCTGCGGCATTCAACGATGCAGTCAACCGCATCCAGGAGACCAGCCAGGAGAAGATGTCCGGCCTGACCGGGGGGATGCCCATGCCACCCGGATTCACACTGCCCTGACGCCGGCTGCTCCGAAAACGATCCGTGGCCGATCCGTTTGACGAACTGCTTGATGCGTTGCGATGCCTGCCAGGGGTTGGTGCCCGCAGTGCCCAGCGCATGGCCTTGCAGTTGCTCGAACGCGACCGGGATGGTGGCCGGCGCCTGGCGCGCGCCCTGGCCACTGCCATGAATGATATCCGGCGCTGCGATCAATGCCGCAATTTCACGGCCCAGGACCTGTGCAAGATTTGCCGCAATGGCCAACGCAGCGACCGGGTCCTGTGCCTGGTTGAAAGCCCGGCCGACGTTCTGGCCATCGAGACCGCCACCGGATTCCAGGGCCGTTATTTCGTGTTGCTGGGTCGTCTGTCCCCGCTCGACGGCATTGGTCCGGATGAGCTGGGGCTGGATGTGCTTGAAAAGCGTTTGAGTGGTGA
This sequence comes from Wenzhouxiangella sp., assembly GCA_007134485.1. Classification (GTDB taxonomy): domain Bacteria; phylum Pseudomonadota; class Gammaproteobacteria; order Xanthomonadales; family Wenzhouxiangellaceae; genus Wenzhouxiangella. Next base: position 10,684 of record SLKT01000064.1, read on the forward strand.
TGCGGTCGAGGAGATCATCATTGCCACCAATACCACGGTCGAGGGCGAGGCAACAGCGCATTATCTTCAGGAGATGGCCGCTCGCCACGGCGTCCGGGTTTCGCGGCTTGCCCAGGGGGTGCCACTGGGGGGTGAGCTGGAGCATACCGACCGGTCGACCTTGGCGCATGCGTTCAGTTCGCGCTTGCCTATGCGTTGAGGCGGTTTGGTTGGTTTGGTTTGTTCGTTTTTTGGTTTGTTCGTTTGTTGGTTTGTTTGAAAAGAAAGCGGCCGCCTGGTGGGGCGGCCGCGCTTTTCTGGATTGCCGGGCGGTTTACTGGGTGTCGCGCTGGCTTTCCAGGGTGATGCTGTCGCGATTGCGGTCGACCGTTTGCAGGCCGATGCCGCGCACGTTGACCAGTTCGTCGACATGCTCGAAATCACCGTTTTCCTCCCGGTAGCTGACGATGGCTTCGGCGCGCGCCTCGCCGACTCCGTTGAGCGCTTCGGCCAATTGTTCGGCGCTGGCGGTGTTGATGTCGATCGGGCCGGTTTCGGCCATGCTCAGGCCGGTCAGGCTCAGGGCCAGAACGAGTGCGAAGAAAATATTGCGAGTCAGGTTCATAGTGTCTCTCCTTGTTGCGAGTTGTTAAAAAAGTTTCGTTTCGAATCCGCCGGATCACGTCCGACGTTGAGCACAGTTTAGGCAGGCCGTTGGCTGGTGAAATCGGCCGAGTTACCTGTCGATCCCTAGGAAAATTGCGCTTCGAAAAACCGGAAAATTCATTCTCAGGTTTTGAGAAATCTGCATGATTCAATGTGCATCAACAACTTGGAGACCATTGAGGAGGTCTGAAAATGAGCGTAGAAACCA
>SLKT01000199.1 GCA_007134485.1 Wenzhouxiangella sp.
GACTCGAGCCATAGTCCAAGCTCAAGCTGGTTACTGGGCAGCAATACAAAGTAGTTGGTCACATCAAAGCTGGTGTATGCATTCAGTGAGCCTCCCGACATCTCAACGATCTCAGCAAATTCGCCCCGGCCGATATGCTCTGAACCTTCAAACATCAGATGCTCAAAGAAGTGTGCAAACCCGGTGCGATCAGGGTGCTCATTTTTTGCTCCGACATGATACATGATGTTTACGACAACATTGGGCGTTGTATTGTCTTGATGGAGAATTACATGGAGTCCATTGTCAAGAGTGTACTCCGTAAAATCAATCCGTCGTTCACCTGCCAGAGCCGTAGTGGCAACCAACAGGAAGGCAACGGCAATCATTAAAAAATTTTTGTGCTTCATGGTTTAATTTTGATAAAATGAATACTGATTAAAATTGTTTGTCGAATACAATTATAAAAATAACAGCGAAATTATTAAAATGTTTTAGTACTCAAGGTCAAGGCCCAAAGTTTTTTGCAGTTTTTCAATGTTTGGGTTTTTTTGGATCAGTTTCTGTAGTTTTTCCGTGGGCAGATAGGCTTTATCCGATCGCTGCTTTGTGGCAATTCTCGTTTCAATGTTTATTTGATAATTTTTTAAGGATTCCCTGAGGGCACTCAGAATCTCCGGTTTTCTTTCCTGGATCAGGTCTGCCTGAATGGCATTGTCAACGGTCAGTTTTACATTTCCAGACTGTGTAATGGCCGGTTTATGCCGGGTCATTGCCAGGAAGAGGGCGAGGCTGTTATCTTTGAAAGAAGCCGAAATTTTACTCCAGGCAGCAATGAACTGCTCACGCGTAAAGTTTTCCGAGGGCGTATCGGAAGATGGCATGGTTTCTTCTTTTAAAGAAGTGTCCTTTTTCTCTTTTGTTTGATTGATTTTCAGACTGATCTTGTGGATGGCCCCTGAGTCCACTTTCCCTAATGTTGGAGAAGGGGATTGTTTCGTTTTCACAGGAGCCTGCGGTGGCTGTTTTGTTGCAGGTGCCTTTTTTTCAGGCTTCCTGATTTGATCATGTGTTAATACCGGGGGGAGTGTTTCCGTCAGGCTTTTTTTTTTACGTGTGCGGCCATTTGTAGCAGGGCCAGCTCAAGGGTGAGTCGCTTGTTGCTGCTGTTCTTGTAAGTTGCATCGGCTTTGTTGTTGATCTCCAGGGCATTCATAAGAAACGATCCCGGTGCCTTATCAGCCTGGTCAACATATTTTTTCTGAATGTCTTCGCTTGTTTCAATAAGCTTAACGGTAGCAGGGTCTTTGCTCACCAATAGGTTGCGAAGGTGTGACCCGTATCCGGTAATGAAGTCGGCCCCTTCAAAGCCCTTCTGGATGATGTTGTCCACAAGCAAAAGCATCTCCGTGGTTTTTTCCTCAAGGATCAGATCAGTCATCCGGAAAAAATAGTCATAGTCCAGCACATTCAGGTTTTCGATCACTTGCTTATAGGTAAGCTCGTTGCCTGTGAAGCTTACGATCTGATCAAAGATCGACAAGGCATCCCGCATGGCGCCGTCAGCTTTCTGGCTGATGATGTGAAGTCCGTGTGTTTCTGCATCCACGCCCTCCTTTTCTGCCACATAGGCCAGCTGCTTAGTGATGTCATCGGTTTTAATGCGGGCAAAGTCAAATATCTGGCAACGCGACAAAATGGTGGGAATGATCTTGTGCTTCTCCGTGGTAGCCAGAATGAACTTGGCGTAAGCCGGTGGCTCCTCCAGGGTTTTCAGGAATGCATTGAATGCCTGCTGGGAGAGCATGTGTACCTCATCGATGATATACACCTTGTAGTTCCCGACCTGGGGAGGGATCCTGACCTGGTCAATCAGCGTCCGGATGCCATCCACCGAGTTGTTTGAGGCAGCATCCAGTTCGTGTACATTGAAAGAGTGACTCCGGTTGAAAGACAGGCAGGACTCACACTCATTGCAGGCCTCAATGTTTTCGGTGATGTTTTCGCAGTTGATTGTTTTTGCCAGGATGCGGGCACAGGTTGTTTTCCCAACACCCCTGGGTCCGCAAAACAGGAATGACTGGGCCAGGTGTTTTGTCTTGATGGCATTTTTCAGGGTGTTCGTAATGGCACGCTGGCCAACCACCATGTCGAACGTGGCGGGGCGGTATTTGCGTGCTGAAACAATGAATGGGTCCATCCTGCTACCCGTTTTTTTTAAGGCTTACAAAACTACATTTTTTTATGTAAAAACCCGGCACAAAGATGATTTTTATGCCGGGTTTTGGGGAAAAAGTCAACGGGGCTTTTTAAATAAGCCCTTTGGCGTGCTTTTCCCCTATGGCTTTCAGCATGTCGGCGGTCATTGCATCCAGGTCGAAATCGGGCTTCCAGCCCCAGTCATTTCTTGCTGCGCTGTCGTCAACGGAGTTTGGCCACGAGTCGGCAATGGCCTGACGGAAATCAGGCTCGTAATCGATCTTGAAATCGGGGATGTGCTTTTTGATCGACTCGGCCATTTCTGCAACGGTAAAGCTCATCGCACCCACATTGTAGTCGCAGTGGTAATTGAGTTTTGAGAAATCAGCTTCCATCAGATCCACAGTGGCCTTCAGACAGTCAGGCATGTACATCATCGGCAGGCGGGTTTCTTCATTTACGAAGCAGGTGTATTTTTTGTTTTTGATCGCTTCATAATAGATGGCCACGGCGTAATCGGTAGTGCCACCTCCCGGGAGGGTTTCGTGACTGATAATGCCCGGGTAACGCAGCCCTCTGACATCCATTCCATAGCGTTTTACATAATAATCGCCAAGCAGCTCACCGGCCACCTTGGTAACGCCATAAATGGTGGTTGGCTTCAGGATGGTTTCCTGAGGGGTGTCGTCAACAGGTGTGGTAGGTCCAAACACTGCAATGGAGCTGGGTA
>SLKT01000038.1 GCA_007134485.1 Wenzhouxiangella sp.
GCATTGGCGCCACAGCTCGTCAGTACATGACCAAAAGCCTTCGGGTCCGTTGCATCAATCCCCTCACTCCAGATGGCCGACATTAGCGCACGGACGTAGTCCAGTCGCAGCTCGCTGTCTTCGATGGCATGGGCGGCGCGCAGCGCGGACAGCGGGTTGAACGGATGTGCGGGCGGACCACTAAACTCCAGTCCCAATCTCGCGGCTTCGCGCATTACATCGCGGTAGAAATAGGCGCGCTTGGCCGGCACTTCGGCCGGACCAGTGGTTCCGTGCGCGTCGAGCAGTCCGGCAAGCAGTACCGGTCGACAAATAATCCGTGTTCCGGTTTTCGAGATCCGATCAAGTTGCGTGGATGCAAGCCAGGTATAGGGGCTCACTGGATCGAAATAGAAATCCACAATGGTTTCATCTTCAATCTTCTGGTGGTCCACTGGATTCAACTCTACTGGGCAACGACAAAATTCTGCCATGGATGCGGGAGAAGTGGAAAGGCAGGGTTCAGGTTTCAGGTTTTTCAGGGATTGGGGAGGTTGGGAGAGCGCTGGGTGTTGTCTTGGCGAGGAGGTGGCGGGTGGTTGACGGGAGTGATTGTGCTTATTGAATATACCACGTAAAATACGTGCAGCACGCAAGTATGTGAGTATGGCATGAAGCAGAACATCACGCTGTCGCTGGATTCAGAGCTGTTGAAAAGCGCCCGGGTGCTTGCGGCGGAGCGGGGTACGTCTGTCAGCAAGCTACTGGCTGTTGAGCTTGAGCGTCTGGTTCGTAGTGAGCAGGCTTATCGAAACGCACGAAAACAGGCGTTGAGTATCCTCGACCAGGGTTTGCATCTGGGTGGCGGACGGCCGGATCGGAATTCGCTGCATGAACGGTAAATTCGTTGACACCAATATTCTGATCTATGCGCATGATATCGATGCTGGTGATCGGCATTGGCGAGCAAAAGAACTCGTCAAGGCGTTATGGGACTCCGGCGATGGCATGTTGAGTACGCAAGTGCTGAACGAGTTCTACGTCAATGTCACGCAAAAGATTCCAGCGCCAATGGATCCGGTCCGGGCACGTGCAGTGATCGAAACCTATCTGAGCTGGAACGTGCAGACGCTGGAGCCGCCGAGCGTGCTGATCGCCTCAGAGGTCCAGCAGCGTTATCGTATCTCGTACTGGGATGCGTTGATTGTTCATGCTGCAAGCAAGGGAGGCGCTTCGATGCTGTATTCGGAAGATTTAAACACGGGGCAGGTGATGGAAGGAGTGCACATCGTTAATCCATTGCTGGACTCGGGGGTGCATGAGGGATTCGGCCATTGAGGTCTGGTATTCTTCGGGCTGTCGAATTTGAGGGAGCATTCGCCGGTGCGCATGGTAGCCAAGTATGAATCTCGTTCCGAAGCGGACGAGCGGGCGGCGTTTTTGCAGGCCCACGGGATTGCCACGCATGTGTCGGACATGGTTTCGATGCGTCCCAACCTGGCGCACCAGGGCCGTTTTCGGGCGGGTTTGTGGGTGATTCTGGAGGCCCAGTACGATGATGCGGTCGGGTTGCTGGAGGATCCGGATCACGAGGTGGAAAACCCCTTGAGTGTTGATCAGTTGCAGCACATGGAAACCGAGGGTGCGGCGCAGGCGCGGCGGACCCTGATCAAGTGGTCGGTGATGATTGCGGTGGGATTGGGGTTGGTGGCCGGGGCGATTGTTGTGTTTGGGGTGTAGAGAGGAAAAGGGGCTAAGGGTTAGGTCTTTAGGCGGTATCCGGTTCGGAAGATCCACCATGCCAGGGCCATGCACAGAACGATAAAGGCACTTATCGCCGCCAGGCTGATCCAGATGGTGACATCGCCGGTGCCGAAGAAACTCCAGCGAAATCCCGAGACCATGTAGACGATCGGGTTGAACAGGCTGAGTGTGCGCCAGGGGTCGGGCAGCATGTCGATGGAGTAGAACACGCCGCCGAGGAAGGTCAATGGCGTGACAACCAGCATTGGAATGAACTGCAGTTCCTCGAAGCCCTCGGCCCAGATGCCGATGATGAAACCGGCCAGGCTGAATGCGAAGGCCACCAGGACCAGGTAGAAAAACATCAATAGCGGATACTCGACCTGGATGGTGGTGAACAGGCTGGCGGTGGCCAGGATGATCAGGCCAAGCACGACCGACTTTGTCGCCGCCGCGCCGACGTAGGCGATGACCATCTCGAAAGCCGACAGGGGAGCGGAGAGAATCTCGTAGATGGTGCCGGAGAATTTCGGCATGTGAATGCCGAACGAGGCATTGCTCAGACTCTGGGTGAATACCGTCAGCATGATCAGCCCCGGCACGATGAATGCCCCGTAGCTGACCCCGTCCACTTCACCGATGCGCGAGCCGATGGCATTGCCGAAGACCACGAAGTAGAGAATGGTGGTCAGCACCGGCGCGGCCAGGCTTTGCCAGAGCGTGCGCCTGAACCGGTTCATTTCGAACAGGTACAGGGCGCGCACGCCGTACAGGTTGAACCGGGGAAAGGCGCTCTGGCTCATCGACGTTCCTGCAACAGGTTGACGAATATTTCTTCCAGCGAACTCTGCCGGGTATTGAGATCGGTGAACTCCAGGCCAATGCGGCTGATTTCGCGCAACAGTTGCGGGACTTCGGTCTGCTCTTCTTCGGTACTGAAGTGATGCTCCAGGGTCTGACCGGTCTCGTCGATGGCCAGGTCCCAGTCCTTCAGTTCCGGAGGAATGGCCTCGATCGGGTCTTGCAGATGCAGGGTCAGGTATTTTCGACCCAACTTTTTCATCAGGTCGGCCTTGCGATCGACCAGTATCAACTCGCCGTTGTGAATCACGCCGATGCGATCGGCCATGTGTTCGGCTTCTTCGATGTAGTGGGTGGTCAGAATGATGGTCACGCCGGTTTCTCTCAGGCGCTCGATCAAGCCCCACATGTCACGGCGAAGTTCTACATCGACGCCGGCGGTGGGTTCGTCCAGAAACAGCAATCGCGGGGCATGCGCCAGCGCCTTGGCGATCAACACCCGTCGTTTCATGCCGCCGGACAGGTTCATGATCGGCTGGTCGCGCTTGTCCCACAGTGAAAGACCCTTGAGCACGGTTTCGACATGGTCATCGTCGCGCCCGCAGCCGAACAGGCCGCGACTGAAGTTGACCGTGTCGAGTACGGTCTCGAACATGTCGGTATGCAACTCCTGCGGGACCAGGCCGATGCGTGAACGGGTTTCGCGGTAATGGTCGATGATGTCGTGACCGTCGACTCTCACGCTGCCGCTGGTCGGGGTGACGATGCCGCAGACGATGCTGATCAGCGTGGTCTTTCCGGCGCCGTTGGGTCCGAGCAGGGCGAAGATCTCGCCGCGCCGGATGTCCAGGTCGATGGGCTTGAGCGCACTGGTGCCGTCGGCGTAGGTCTTGATCAGGCCGGAGATCTCGAGTATGGGGTCCATGAAATAGCGTCGTTTCGGGTGGCCTTACAGTGCGCCGCTGGCCTTGAGCTTCCGATACTGACTGACCAGGGCGGCCGGTAGTTGATCGGGTGAGATGTCGATATGGATGATGCCACGCTGGCTCAAGTGTTTTGTAGCGGTCTTGCGGCGTTCGCGATACATCGCCGCGCCGGCATGCAACAGGGCCTGGTCATGATCGGCCGGCAATGGCGCGTGGCTGGTCGGGCTGCCCAGGTCGGCAATGTGTTCTCGCAGGTCGGCCAGGACCACCAGGTGGCGCTGGCGGATGCGGGTCAGCGCCGGATCGAGTTCGTCGTGGTCTTCGTCGCGCAGGTTGGTCAACACCACCACCAGGCTGCGCCGGACATGCTGATCCATGAGCATGCGGGTGGCTGAGAGAAAGTCGGGGTATCCCGGCCCGGCTTCCAGGTCGAAAATGGTTTCCAGCAGGGTGGCGAACTGGCGTTGACCCCGGCCCGGCGGCAGCCGGCGTTCCTGGCCGGACGGCTCGGCCATGGTTTGCAGGGCGATCTCGTCGCCCTGGCGAATGGCGACATGGGCCAGCAGCAACATGGCATTCAGGCATTGATCGAAATGACCCAGGTCGCCATCGCGGGCGCGCATGCGTCGGCTGCAATCGAGCAGAAACACCACCCGCTGATCGCGTTCTTCCTGGTAATCCTTGGCGATCAGCTTGCGCATGCGCGCCGTGGCATGCCAGTCGATCTGGCGCAGGCTGTCGCCGTCGCGATAGTCGCGCAACTGGTGAAACTCCGAACCGACCCCGCGGCGCTGGACCAGGTGGATGCCCATTTCCTCCAGGCGTCGGTCTCCGGCCAACTGGCCGTAACGCACCACCAGGTTGAAGTTGGGATAGACCCGCACCGGTGTGTCATCGACCAGCGTGGTTCGCCGCCACCACAGTTTCAGCGGTGACAGCCAGGCCAGGTCGCAGCCGTTCAGACTGAACTCACCGCGTTTTCGGGCCGTGGCGCGGTAGTTCAACTGGACTTCTTCGCCGGGCCTGAGCTGGATCTCTTGCGGCAGTCCCTCGGCATCAACGAAGTCCGGATAATGATCATGGACCACGGCCAGCAAGGGCCGTCGGCTTTGGTGGGTCAGTTCCAGGGCAATCGATACCGCAATACCGACCGGCCAGCGACCCGGACTCTGGCGACTCATTGAAAGCGCCGGGTTTTCGCGCCACAGGTTCCAGCCATCGAGCAGTCCGATCATCGCCAGCAGCGCCCCGAACCACAGCCACGGGCCAACAAAGGTCTCCAGTGGTCCGGCCAGGCGGAAGATGAATGCCAGCAGCAGCCACGCGCCCACGATCACAAGCAGGCGGGTGTCCGGCTTGATCAGTTCGCGACGATTCGTCGGGCCGGTTTGCCCGGTTGCATCAGTCGGATCGATGGCGGCGTCCTGGTTCACTGTCGTGGGGCTTGCTGGGCCTCGATCACCCGTTCGAGCACTTCGTCGGGTGTCTGGCCTTCCATCTGCAATTCCGCACCGAGCATGATGCGATGGCGAAGACAGGCCAGGGCAAAGCGTTTGACATCATCGGGGATGACGAAGTCGCGACCTTCCATAAGCGCACTGGCCTGGGCGATGCGCAGCAAGGCAATGCTGGCACGCGGTCCGGCGCCGACATTGATGCCCGGCCACTGGCGAGTGGCTCGTGTGATTGCAACTGCGTACTCGGCAATGGCTGGATCGATCTGGATGGAGCGGGCCTGCTGACGGAGTTTTAGGGTGGTGTCCGGTTCCAGGATGGGATCCAGAGTGGCCGCCAGGGTCACCAGGTCATCGCGCATGCCGGCCATGTTCATGGCGATCTGCTGCTCGTATTCGGCATCCGGATAATCGATCAGCACCTTCATGATGAAGCGATCGAGTTGGGCTTCGGGCAGGACATAGGTGCCTTCGTGTTCGATCGGGTTCTGCGTGGCCAGCACCATGAACGGTTCGGGCACGGCCAGCGGTTTGCCCTCGATGGTGACCCGGTGTTCCTGCATGACTTCCAGCAAGGCGGCCTGGGTCTTGGCCGGGGCGCGGTTGATTTCATCGGCCAGCAACACGTTGCAGAACACCGGCCCGCGCCGCAGGCGGAATTTCTCCGATTGCATGTCATACATGGCATGACCGGTGACATCGGCCGGCATCAGGTCGGGGGTGAACTGGATGCGTGAGAACTTGCCGCCGATGGCGGTGGCCAGGCATTGCGCCAGCAGGGTCTTGGCCAGTCCCGGTACGCCTTCGATCATGACATGGCCTCCGGCCAGCATGGCCGCGATAACCTGTTCGATCACCCGCGGCTGGCCGATGACCACGCCGTTGAGTGATTCACTCAGGCGTTCGAGCAGGGCGTGGTGGTTGTTGTCTTGTGCAGTCATTAAAGTACCTTCATCAGTTGTTCGTGCAGACGCACCAGCCGGATGAACGACTGGCTGTGTCGTTCGCGGCGGGTATCGAGCAAATCATCGACGTCGCGCGCATCGAGCTGCGGCAGCAGTGCGCACAAACGTTCGGTTCTTTCGTTGCGGTCCAGCCTGTGCCAGTCGGGAAAGCGCTTGCGCAGACGCAATTGCCGCTCCTCGCGCATCGCCTCGAGCAGGTTGGCGGCGCCGTGGCGCTGCCAGTCGAAACGGGCGGTGGCCAGCAGATGTTTTTCCATGCGCGTGTCGGCGCCCAGTCCGGCATCCCGCAATGGGCCCAGACGCGGCCAGCGTGACCAGGCCCACAGTCCCAGCAAGACAAGGGCAACAATCCACAACAAGGGTGCTTGTTGCCACAGCCATGACAACAAGCCGCCACTGCCGGTGCGCTGCTGGAAGTAGACATACTCTTCGGGATCATCAATCAGCGCTTCAAGCAGGCGCACATGCTCGGGGTAGACCAGGCGCTGATTGCCCAGCCAGCGCCAGGAGGCCAGCATGGTGATCTGTCCCTGGCCGAGACCGTAGCGCACCACCATGGGCTGACCGTCCGGGTTGGTCCAGATTTCCAGTCCGCGTGTTTCCTGGTCGGGAAGCTCGATGCCGTGGCGGGTCCAGATGTTGTAGCTTCGGTCCCGTGGGTCGGAGATCAGGTGGCGCGGTTCGAAATCGCGCCACCATTCCGGGTCTTCAGCGTCTTTGTCTTCGGGCTCCAGGCAACCCTGGCAGGCGGTCAGGCCATGCGGATTGAGATCCGGCGCCCGGGTTCGAAGGCGAATGACCGACGGTGCCGGCAATACGATGTGACCGCCGCGCTCGATCCACTCATGCAGGCGGTGCGCCTCCAGGTCATTGTGAAAACCCGGTGGCGTGGACAGGAACAGGGTGGGCCGGCGTTCATGATGAAACAGGTTCAGATCGTCGAGCTGGTAGAGGTCATGGGTCAGGTAGCCCTGGTGTTCGAGCCAGCGCCGGGCGACGTGAAAGTTTTCGGTATTGAGCTTGCTGTTGGCCGGGCGGTAAACCAGCTTGTCCTCGAAGGTGCCCGACCAGTACCACCAGGCCATCACACCCACGATGGCGACAATGGACAGGGCGATCACCAACTGCTTGCGACGGTAACTGGTCATTGCGCACCTTCCGGCCGGGCCGGGCAATGACGCGACCATTGCTGATGCAGGTCGAAAAACTCTTCTTCGCGTGGTGGTCGATCGGCCCAGGCCGTACCCAGCCAGGCGTTGACCAGGGATTTCATCCAGGCCAGCGTGTCGTGGCTGATCGCGGCCTGGTCGAGGGCTGCGATGATTTCACGTTCGGTGCGCGCCTGGTTGATGCGTTTTTCCGGCAGCAGTCGGACAACCGCGCCGCGATACAGCAGGCTCATGGCTTGTCGCGGATGACCGGCCTGCCAGGCTTCCATGGCGGCTGCGGGGATATCATCGGGCAGCGATGAATAAGCACGGGCCGCTCGGGTTTGCGGGCCCGGCGGTGGTTGGCGTTGATCCTTGTGTTGTCGTGCGCGCTCGAAGCGCTGGTTCCAGCGCCAGGCCAGCCAGATCACCAGGCCGATCAGCACGGCAATGGCCAGGGCTCGCATTATCCAGGCAAGAGCGCCCATTTGCGGCAAGCCGAATTCCCATTCCGATTCCGGTTCTTCGGTCACACGCACTGTCTGAACCTGGCAAAACTGCATGTCCTGTTGCGCATGGAATTCACCGAGTTGTTGCTCGAGGCGATCATCGGATTGTTGGAGTGTCTCGACATGTGTCTGCCAGCGCTCGCACATGAACGGGCTCAAGGGGCGCTCGGGTCCGTCGGACTGGTCGGCATTGGCCGTGACCATCATCAGGAGGCCGACCAGGACCGGCAGCGTGGCGCGGGCGGGTTTCATGACGGTGCGTGCTGGCCGACCGGATCGTGGCGTTCGGAGATCCGGCGAAACACCGGTTCCAGATCCCAGCATTCCAGGCGACAGCGCTGATTCAGATAGAGTCCGAAGCCGGCGCCCACGTAAAAGGGTTCGACCAGCACGATGGTGATGGCGTAGCAGCCCACGACCACGGCGCAAACCCAGGCGGGGATGTGAATCAGGCCGGCGTCCCACAGGTTGAGTTCGCTCCAGATCTGTTCAGGAGCCAGCCACGCGAACAACATCATCAGGCCCAGCACCAGGCACAGTTCGAACAGTCCGGCAATGAACGTCAAACCCAGGGCGCTGCCATTGTTGCCGTACATCAGCGCGTGGGTGCGCTGGGCGCGTTCGCCGCCGTCGAGGCGCTCCAGTTGCCAGATCGGCAACACCATGCTGCGTGACGGATGGAATCGGTACCAGGTCAGGCTGGCCAGGTGGCCACCGCGCCACCAGTGGCGGTAATCACGCAGGACGGCGCCAAGGTTTGCCGGTCGGTTGGTCAGATCGCGGGCCAGGATATCCAGCAGCCCGCGGTTGATGCTGGGTTTGAACCACCACAGCACCAGCAAGGCCAGCCAGGGCGTAATGATCAGCGCCAGACCGGCCAGCGCGAGAATCGGGATCAGTCCCACCACGGTCAGCGCCGTCAGGCTTGACCAGTTGGCGCGCGTCAGTTGAAAGCCCAGGTCCATGGCCTCGGCATTGGCGCGCGGTCGCATGACGATGCGATCAGTCTGCATGCCGGCTTTCCGTCCGGGTATCACGACCAGCCAGCAGGAAATAGGCGAACACGGCCAGCCACAATATGGCGCCGACCACATACTTGACGCTGGCCGGGGCGTTGCTGGCCGACCAGAACGCTTCCAGCCCGGCGGCCAGCAGCAGCATGGCCATGACCCCGTAAAGCAGGCTGACCGCTTCTCGGGCACCCAGGCGCAATGCTTCCAGTCGACGATAAGGACCGGGAATGATCAGGCTGATGCCCATGCGAAAACCGGCCACCCCGGCCAGTACGATGGCCGGCAGCTCAAAGGCGCCATGGCCGATGACGAAGGTCCAGAAGTTCTCGAAGTAGCCCTCGAAACTCAGGTGCGCGGCCACCGCGCCGATGAACACCCCGTTGAACAACAGGATGACTGCGCTGCCGACGCCGAACAGCAATCCACCGGCAAAGGTTCTCAGCGCCACGCCGATGTTGTTCATGATGTAGAAGGCGAACATGAAGAACTGGTCATCGGCGCTGCGATTGCCGGCCGGCTGTGCATACATCTGCTCGTAATTGATGATGGCATCCGGGCTGAGCACCCGGTAAACGAACTCAGGGGTGGTGCCGATGTGATGGAACAGCCAGATCATCGGCCCGAACAGCAACAGGCTGCACAACGCGCCAAGCCGCCATTCGCTGCGGACCTGGCGGGGAAAGTCGCGGCGGAAGAATTCGACGATCCGTTCGACCAGGCTGGCCTGCGGTTTGTAGAGCAGGGCATGCCCCTCCATGACCCACTGCTGGAGCTGGTTGATCAGCTTGAGGCTGTAGCCGCGTGATCTCGCCAGCGCCAGGTCATTGCACAGCCGTCGATACTGGCTCGGAAAGTCGGCCTTGACGGTGTCCTTGCCGCGTCTGCGACGCAAGGCCTTGAGCAGTTCCCGGTATTGATCCCAGCGGGCCTGACGGTCGGCGACGAACTGCGCCTGTTTCATGTTGCCTGCCCCCGCATCCAGCGTGCCCAGGTCAGCAACTCATCGACCGCTTCCGGCCCCGTCTGGCCGGTCACCGGTTCGAGCAGATTGGCCAGCTCCTCGGCACGTGCCGGGTTGAGTGATCTGATGCGCTCGGCAAACGACAGCACGGCTTGCTGCTCATCGGGCTTGAGAGGAATGGGCGGATGCCGGGTCTCGCCCGGCGGCAACTCGGGCAGGGTGATCCTGCGATTGTCTCCATGGATCACCACGGTGCCGGCGGCCAGATCACCCAGGCGCTGAAAGCGTCGATTGCACAACATGCTGATCAACCCGGTCATGTACAGCAAGGGCAGGAAATCAACCTGGCGCAACAAGTTGCGCACCACTGATGGACCCCAACCCACTGGTGTCCCGTCGTCGTGGATGACGCGGATGTCGAAGGCCCGCTTGCCCGGTGTCGCTCCATTGCCCAGGACTTCGAACAACACCGGATACCACCAGTTGATCAGAAACCAGGCCAGCACCAGCATGGCGAATCCGACCGCATTGAATCCGGACAGGATAAAGATCAGCATGATCATGATGCCGGATCGCACCAGCAGATCGACCATCCAGGCCGCGGCCCTTGGCACCGGACCGGCCGGGTGAATATCCAGGTCCACCCCGTCTGGGGTTTCGACCGGGTAGGTGGAGTCAATGGGTGGCACGTCGCTCAGTGCTCTGATCCGTCAACGTCCTCGGCGATGAAGATATCCAGGTAGGCGGGGTAGATCGAGCACATCAGCAGCGGATAGACCAGCAGCCAGCCGAGAAACAGGGGAATGGCGCCAACGATGAACAGTCCCATGCCGACCAGACCGTAGACCAGGAACGGAATGATGTTGCGCAGACAGCCGAAGAAGCTCATCTTCATCGCTTCAACGGGCGCAACTTCCTGCAAGATGATCAGGGCCGGGGCAAACCAGATCAACATCAGCACCGGAATCATCAACGCCATGATCACCAGCATGGCCAGGAGAAAGCCCAAGCTCAATGTCGCCAGCGCCATATCACCGCCGTCCATGACCGCCATCGAGCCAATCATGATCGCCATCAGCACGCCGGCGATCAGCATCATGACCAGGTTGGCGCCCAGGTAAACCAGGCCGGCGATCGCCAGTGGCTTGAAGTGTTCGCGAAAACCTGCAAACAGGTCCTCGAATCTGAACTCGCCTTCGGTGTGCTGGCGATGGCAGGCCAGCATCCAGCCGCCCATCAGGATGGGAAACAGGCCGCTGGCCAGAAAGCCCAGGAACGGGATCAGGCTGGCGGCGATAAATATCGCCCCCAGGGTCACAAACATCAGGATCCACAGCCCGATATTGCCCTTGAACAGTACCCAGCCGTCGCTGATCCACTGCATGCCATTGCCGGCCGGCGCCGAGCGGGGTGCTTCCAGCAGACTGCCGGAACCGCTTTCGACGATCGGTTCGATTTCCGCCCGCGGCGGCTGGAATGGATTGGCTTGTTCGGTCACCTTGCCTGATCCCTCAATCAACAAACGCGCATGGTAGCCCAGTCCTGACAAGATCCCAAACTATGGTCAGTCCAGCTTGACCTCGATGCGTTCAATACATTGCCTGGCCCTGGCGCGGGCCTGCTCGATGTCCCGGCCCAGCGCCAGGCCGACGCCCATGCGTCTTCGGCCTTGCACCACCGGCTTGCCGAACAGCCAGAGTTCAGTGTCCTTTTCAGAGAGGGCCTTGTCCAGATTGGAAAACCGGACCCGCTCCGATTCGCC
>SLKT01000091.1 GCA_007134485.1 Wenzhouxiangella sp.
CCGATGTCGGAGTTTCTGGCCGACAGCCTGCATCCCATCGAGCCGGCGGCGCCGGGCCGGTTCCGGCTGGAAGTCGCCGGTGAGGTTCACGAAGGTGAGCTGGGCAGTTGTGGCTGGTTCATGCGCGTCGATGATGGTGACAACCAGGACCGCTTCTCCGCTACGGCGAATTGGCGTGCTGAGGATGGCCGCTCCATGGCGCTGGACATGTGGCGTTTCGTCATGCACGACGACTTCTTCTGGAATGCAAGTCACGGCCACGAATCCGATCGCGTGCAACTGCGCCTGCGCGATGGTGGCGGCAGCCTTATCAATGTCCAGGACACGGCCGTCTCGCAAATGTCGGGCATTCGAACCCAACCGGGCGCCAACCCGCGCTGGCGCTGGGGGAGCGGCGAAATGCCGGCCGTGAGAGTGTCAACCAGCGGCCCGCAGGCCACGGCAGTCGGGGAACTCCATGGCGAGGCCAACGAACACGGCAGCCCACTCACCGGCCCCTTCGAGCTGGCCGTGCACTGCGCGGAAGACTAATTAAGTCCTGAACTACCAAGCCTCGACCTGCAGGTTCTCGACTCGCTGGAACGCGTGCAAGCTCAGCCAGATAACGAGACACAATCATGCCTGCCCGTTCAGCGCGCCGGAGAAGTGACTCTGCCTGGCCGCCTTCCAGCCCTTTGTTCCCCGATTCGGTAAAGTTTCTGGGCCGCCTCCAGCCACTCGAGTCGCTGTTTGGGTGACTTGCGAATGAAATCATCTCTGGCCAATCGCATTGCCTCATCAAAACTGCCCGTAAGTGTGCTGTCTTGTTCTGTCAGGCCTTCTTTCATTTGGCCCCTCTCAAGCGCTTCAGAGCAGCGATGTCTTCCAGGTCATGATCTCGTCCGGCACGGCTCTTCATTTCGATCAAGTGCTCAACACTGGCAATGCGGACCTCATATCCACCCAAATCCACAATCTCAGACGATGCCAACAACTCTTCAAAATCCATCGGATATTCGACAAACAGGTCGATGGTTGGCAGCTCATTACTCGAATCCCACATGGAGAATACCTGCATACCCTTCTCCTGAATCCAGGACTCGCGCTGACCGGAATCAGCAAATCCTTCCGCTCGAACTGGGACGCGAGGACGATAGCCAAGCTGTTCCATCGCTCTGATCGCTGACCTGGCAGACTCAGGCTTGAGCTCAACCACCAGGTCGACATCATGAGTCAGTCGATTGACCCCATGAAGAACCGCAGCGAGTCCGCCAACAATGACGTAACGACAACCACTCTCGTTCAGAGCACGAAAAATTCGATCATGCAGCATGACTACATATTCCGCCGATACTCCCCCCCAACCTCGTACAACGCATGACTGATTTGCCCCAGCGAACAACGTTTGACCGCCTCCATCAATGCTTCAAACGTATTGCCGCGCTTTCTGGCCACATCCTGAAGTTGTCTGAGTACGGCGGGCGAATGCTCGGTGTTGCGAGCC
Organism: Wenzhouxiangella sp.; assembly: GCA_007134485.1. Lineage (GTDB taxonomy): Bacteria > Pseudomonadota > Gammaproteobacteria > Xanthomonadales > Wenzhouxiangellaceae > Wenzhouxiangella. Next base: position 1,484 of record SLKT01000091.1, read on the forward strand.
TGGAAAGCGCCCACGTTTCTGACCTGCTGCTGCTTCTCTTCCTCGGTGGAACGCGCCAGTTCGATCTCACCGCTTTCCTGAGCCTCACCCTCGGGCGGCAGAAAGGTGTTGACGCCGATCAGCGGCAGTGAGCCGTCGTGCTTCTTGTGCTCGTAGTAGAGCGATTCTTCCTGGATCTTGCCGCGCTGGTACATGGTGTCCATCGCCCCGAGCACGCCGCCACGCTCTGAAATGCGCTCGAATTCCTTGTAAACCGCTTCCTCGACCAGATCGGTGAGCTGGTCGATGATGAAACTGCCCTGCCAGGGATTCTCGCAATAGTTCAGACCCATTTCCTTGTTGATGATCATCTGGATGGCCACTGCCCGGCGCACCGATTCCTCGGTCGGAGTAGTGATGGCCTCATCGTAGGCATTGGTGTGCAGACTGTTGCAGTTATCGAAGATGGCGTAGAGCGCCTGCAAGGTGGTGCGGATATCGTTGAACTGGATTTCCTGGGCATGCAACGAGCGGCCCGAGGTCTGGATGTGATACTTCATCATCTGCGAGCGGCGGTTGGCGCCGTAACGCTCGTGCATGGCGCGCGCCCAGATGCGCCTGGCTACCCGACCGATCACCGAGTATTCCGGGTCCATGCCGTTGGAGAAGAAGAACGACAGGTTGGGCGCAAAGTCATTAATGTCCATGCCCCGGGCCAGGTAGTACTCGACGATGGTAAAGCCGTTGGACAGGGTAAAGGCCAACTGGCTGATCGGGTTGGCGCCGGCCTCGGCGATGTGATAGCCGGAAATCGAAACCGAATAGAAATTCCTGACCTTGTTGTCGATGAAGTACTGCTGGATATCGCCCATCATGTGCAGGGCGAACTCGGTCGAGAAGATACAGGTGTTCTGGGCCTGGTCTTCCTTGAGAATATCGGCCTGGACTGTTCCGCGCACCACCTTGAGGGTGTCGGCCTTGATCCTTTCATAAGTGTCGGCATCAATCAGTTGATCACCAGTCACGCCCAGCAACCCGAGACCCAAACCATCGTTGGTCTTGGGCATCTGTCCGGTGTATTCAGGCAGGTCATCGTGCAGCACCTCGGCGCGCTTTTTCTGCGCCTCGTCCCAGCGACCGGTTTCCTTGAGATGCTTCTCGACCTGCTGATCAACCGCGGTATCCATGAACATCGCCATCAGCATCGGCGCCGGGCCGTTGATGGTCATGGACACCGAGGTGGTCGGATCACACAGATCAAAGCCCGAGTAGAGCTTTTTCATGTCATCGAGCGTGGCGATCGACACCCCGGAGTTGCCAACCTTGCCGTAGATGTCGGGCCGCTCGGCCGGGTCCTCGCCATACAAGGTGACCGAATCAAATGCCGTCGACAACCGCTTGGCTGGCTGCCCTTCCGAAACATAGTGAAACCGCCGGTTGGTGCGCTCGGGCGTGCCCTCCCCGGCAAACATCCGGATCGGATCCTCATTGGTGCGCCGATAGGGATACACCCCGCCGGTATAAGGGTAGTGACCCGGCAGGTTCTCCTTCATCAGAAACACCAGCAGATCACCCCAGTCTGACGTCTGCGGCGCGGCGATCTTGGGAACCTGCAGCCGCGACAATGATTCGCGATAGTTCGACCCGGTGATCGTCTTGCCGCGCACCTCGTAGCTGTATTCGTCGGCTTCTACCGAGGCCTTGAGTTCGGGCCAGCCGCGCAGCAAATCGCGGGCATGCTCCGGAATCGCCTTCAGTGCCTCGTTGTAGCGCTCTGAGAGCAGGGTAGACGGGAGACGTGAGGCGTCAGGCGAGTCGTTGTTTTCCGTCTCCCGTCTTCCGTCTTCCGTCTTCCCGGTCGCCTCAGGCGACAGGAACTCCAGTGGCTCGGACTCCAACCCAGGCTCAAGCTCCCGCAAAACCTCCCAATAATGCTGGGCACGCCGGGCTTCCTCGGCCCATTTCAGAACACTTTCGTTGATCCCCCTGCCCTGCTCGGCAATCTCGGCCAGGTACCGAACCCGCTTGCCCGGAATCAACACCGAAGGCTTCGGCTCCTTGTCCCCCAATTCCACCTTCGGCGCAAAATCACACCGCTCCCCCCCAAACCCCGTCTCCCGTTTCCCGTCTCCCGTCTCCCCCCTCTGCCGCAACAAGCGGCAGAGGTTCAAAAACATCCAAGTCACCCCCGGATCATTGAACTGACTGGCAATGGTCGGATACACCGGCACATCTTCATCGGCCAGGTCAAAGGCCAGGCGGTTGCGCTTCCATTGCTTGCGCACATCGCGAAGCGCATCCTTCGCGCTCTGGCGATCGAACTTGTTGAGCACCACCAGCTCGGCAAAGTCCAGCATGTCGATCTTTTCGAGCTGACTGGCCGCCCCGTAATCGGAAGTCATGACATAGACCGGAAAATCGACCAGGTCGACGACTTCGGAGTCGGACTGGCCAATCCCCGCGGTTTCCAGGATCACCAGATCAAAGCCTGAAGTCTTCAGGCAGGCCAGACAGTCGCCGACCACTTCCGAAACCGCCAGGTGCTGGCGGCGAGTGGCCATGGAGCGCATGAACACCCGATCAGAGCGCAATGAGTTCATGCGAATTCGATCGCCCAGCAGCGCACCACCGGTCCGCCGTCGCGTCGGATCGACCGCCAGCACCGCGACCTTCATCTCGGGAAAATACTGCAGAAACCGATTGAGCAACTCGTCAGTCACCGAAGACTTGCCCGCTCCCCCGGTCCCCGTCAGCCCGACGACCGGGATCCCATTGGCCTGTTCGCCCTCCTTGCGAATCCGCGCCAGCTCATGTTCAGAAATCGAGCCACTCTCGATCGCCGACAGCACCGATGCAATCCGTCCGGCATCGCTCTCCGTCTCCCGTCTCCCGTCTCCCGTCTCCCGGCCAGCACGCGCCTCGCGCGTTCTGGCCACAAGATCCTCAATCATCTCCGCCAGACCCATCTTCATCCCGTCGTCCGGGTGATAAATGCGGTTGACGCCATGCGCCTGAAGCGTACGGATTTCCTCGGGGGTGATCGTGCCACCGCCGCCGCCAAACACCTGGATATGAGAAGCCCCCTGCTCGGCCAGCATGTCGACCATGTACTTGAAATACTCGTTGTGTCCACCCTGGTAGGAACTGACCGCGATGCCATCGGCATCCTCGCAGATCGCGGCACGCACGATGTCGGCCACCGAGCGATTGTGCCCCAGGTGGACCACCTCGCAACCCTGGGCCTGGATCAACCGCCGCATCAGGTTGATGGCCGCATCATGGCCGTCGAACAGGCTGGCCGCGGTGACAAAACGCAGGGGCGTTTCGTGCTCCGGGGCCCGGGCATGGGAAAGAGACTCAGCTTTGGTAGACATGGCGTTAGCAGCCTGCAATCAAACGGGAACCATTCATTCTACCGTTTCTGCCCGAACCGGGTCGAATGGCCGCTGGACCGAACCGGCTGTCGGATACAAAAATCGTATGCAAACTTGTAAAACAGGAGTATCTTTAGCACAATAAACGGTTCCCGTGCGCTCGCCCGGTCGTTGCACTTGCGCTGGCTCACAGGGATTGATAGCTTTGAACTGTGGCCATCCGACGGACTCAACCGCACCATGAACGACATCGCTTACAAAGAAAACGTGACTCTGCACCGGCCTCCACCGGAAGAAATGGCCCGTCATGCTGAACAGGCGGCACAATTTCTCAAGTTGATGGCCAACCCGCATCGTCTGATGGTCCTGTGCCACTTGCTGGACCAGGAATTGTCGGTCAGTGAACTCAATGAACACCTCCCACTGAGCCAGTCCGCGCTATCCCAGCATCTTGCAGTGCTGCGCAACAGTGGTCTGGTGACCACGCGCCGCGAGCAGCAGACCATTTTCTACTCCCTGGCCAGCGGCAAGGTCCATGCGGTCATGGAGGTCTTATACGAGCAGTTCTGCCGCGTCGATCCCTGACTCTGCGCCACACCCTCGTTGCCGTCCAGCTCAGGCTGACCGCGGCGGCCAGCAATGCGCCTGCCCGCAGCACAACCTCAAGCTCCATTCCCACCACCACCGTATTGATCCCGGTCAACCGGAAACCGGTGACCAGGCTCAACAATACAAACGTTACCGCCAAAGAGAAATAATAGGCTTGGCGTCGGCGAATCCCCAGCACAATGAATACGGCCAGGTGCGTCAGGAAAATGATCAACAGGACTTTCAAGGCCAGCGGGCTCATTGTTCGGCATGCTACAGCAGTCATCATTGCCATGGCGGCCTGGCTGGCTATTGCAACCTGCGCTGCAGCCGGCACTGAACCGCCGGCTTCTCCCTGGTCGATAAGCGGCGATCTGCGCACCGGCTACCTGGCCAGTTGGCGGGATTCACGGGCGGGAGAAAGCAGCAGCGACGACAGCATTCGGGCTCGCGCCCGCGTTCGCCTGAGCCGTCAATTTGCCGGCCACTGGCAGTTCAGCGGCCGCATTGGTGGCTCCTTCGCCAGTGACCAGGACGGGTTTGACGTCTACCTGCGCCATCATCGACCGACCCCGACAGCGGTCAACGCCGGCGACACCACGCTGGACGAGTTTTTCGTTGGCTACATCAGCCCGCACACGGGTTGGCAATTGCGCGCGGGCCGCATTTTCACCAGCTTCAAGATTCCGGGGGTCCCCGACAAGAGCCTGGACCGCAATGACGCCTCAAATTTCAACCTTGGCTGGACCGATGGCGTCCACCTGCAACTGCCCGTACATGATCACTGGCGCGCCCACCTGGTGGGCCAATTCAACAGCCGTCACGGCAATGCCAACACCACCCGCCCGCCGTTGGATTTTTCCGATTCCGGCAGCCGCGCCAGCCTGTTTGCCGCCCTGGAGGCCAACGTACACCCGGGGCCACTGATCCAGCGCATGATCGCCCTGACCTGGATGCCGGATAGCCTGGCCACGGAAGGCGTGACAAGCGAACAACGTTCCGACTACCTCACCGTGACCATGAAGACCGCCGCCGCATGGCCCCTGGGTCAATCAGGTACCCGTCTGATCGCAGCCGGAGAAATCGGCCATGCAATCAATCGGCCCAAACGGACCACCGTAGGCCTGACCGGTGACCATGAAGTTTCCGGCAATGGCTTCCAGGCCGGCTTGAGCCTCTACGACATTCGCCCGAACCATCACCTCGGCCTGGTCTACGGCCGCACCCAGGCCGGCTGGCTGATTTCCAACGATTACCGCAACAACGACGAGCTGGCCGAACTGCGCTACCAGCACCGCTTCAACCCCGACCTGACAATGGAAATCCGCTACCGGTGGCGCCGCGAACTGGAACTGCCCGCCGACATCCACCGCCCCCGCCGCGACCGCGACTTCTATATCCGCGCCAACCTCCGCTTCTAGTGTACCGGTAACAGCAAGCGCACACACGTCCCTTCCCCCGGTTCACTCTCGATTCTGGCCGTGCCCCCTGACTGGCGAGCAAAACCGTACACCATGGATAATCCCAGACCGGTCCCCCTGCCGACTTCCTTGGTGGAAAAGAACGGCTCGAACACCCGCCCCAGATGCTCCGGTGCAATGCCCTCGCCCTGGTCCATGACCTGAATTTCCACATATTGCCCAGCTTGCAGCGGCTCTACATCGGCCTCTTCGGGTTCATCCATCATTGTCACCTTGGTCCTGATGACGAGTCTGCCGCCGCCGGGCATGGCGTCTCTTGCATTGAGGCAGAGGTTCAGCAGCGAACTTTCGAGCTGAGCGGGATCGACTTCGATCATGTGTCTGCCACAATCCTGTTCAAAAACGAGTTCGACGGATTCCCCCACGCTGTTGCGCAAGAGCGGAACCAGATCAGTAATCAATTGGTCGACATCGAGCACAACCGGCTGCAGCGTCTGGCGACGGGCAAATGCAAGCAACCGACGGGTCAGTTCGGCGCCTCGTTCGGCCGCACTCAGAATCAGTTCGCCCAGGCGCTGGTCCGGCCCCTCTTGTTCGACCAGTATCTCGGCGCTGCCGATGACCACGGTCAGCAGATTGTTGAAATCGTGTGCAATACCGCCGGTCAACTGGCCGACCGCCTCCAACCTGTGGGCGCGTCGAAGCTGCTCTTCGAGTTCACGTTCACGGGTGACATCTTCGATGATCATGATCAGCAGGTGACCGTTTCCCTGCTCGACGGCCAAGCGATTCATGCGTATTCGGACCCGGATCACCCTGTTGTCGCGACGAACCATGCGCAACTCCCGAACCGGATCCTCAACATCGCCGCCCAGCACCTGACTCATCAGTTGCTTGTGAGCCTGAAGGTCATCCGGATGCACAAGATCATCCACTACCATGCCGCTCAGCGACTCGGTTGATCCCACCATCATCCTCGTGAAACCCGGATTGACTTCCTGCAGCCGGCCCGCGGCATCGCTGACGACAACCCCCACGCCAATGGTGGCGAAAATACCCTGAAATCGACGTTCGCTGCTGCGGGCGGCCCGTTCGGCCAGCATCCGGTCGGAGATATCGATGTGCATGACCACCGCCCCACCATCCGGACCCGGCAGCGGCGAGACAAGCATTCGAAACCATTGCTCCCGCTCGGGAGAGTGGCAGGGGTATTCCATGGAAAAACCGCTGTCGATGCCGTTGAGCGCCTCCTCGATGGCGCTTGCCACGGGTTCGGTATCCTGACCAACGCTGACCCCGCCCTGGCGACAGATTTCAAGATAATTCTGCCCGATACCGTACTGTGGATCGCTCATGCCGTGGCTCCGGCCGAACTCCCGCCACCTCCCATTGACCGAAGTGATTACGCCATTGCCATCGAGCATGGCGACCTCGGCCGGCAATGAATCGAGAATGGCGCGGTTGAGCTCGGCTGCGGCACGCTGATCCGCCTCACTGCGATACAGCTCTCCCTGTGCTTTCGGCAACAGCCAGGATTGCCCATCCGGGTCGATAATGGCATCAAGATCCTCGCCGGCCAGCTCGCGGATCCGGGTGCGAATCTCGCCGAGACTTCGGGCCAGTTCGGCCAGCTCGACCATTCGATCCGATAATTGTCTGGACTGTTCGCTCATGAAACCAAATCCAGGCTGGCAAGACTTTCCTTCAGCACGGACCGATCATCCAGACCACCGACCAGCACGAGTCGCTCGTCGTCTCGTTCGATCACCAGGCTGGGGGTCAGCAGGACGCCTTCATCCATGGCCCGAGCCGGAGATGCCAATACATCAACCACTTCAAGGGCGGGATGATCCGGCCCAACGCCCACGTCGGCCAGGTTGGTCAGGGCGCGTTGCGAATTGGGGCTGCGCCCGGCCACGAACAGGGTCAGGCGGGCCAATCAAACCTCCTCGGCGTCATCGTCGGCACTGCGCCGACGTGACAGGCCCTTGCGCAGATCCCTTTCCCGGCTTCCGTGCAGTTCCTGGGCACGCTTGACAAGCTCCTGCTTCCGGCGCCGCAGGTTCAGGCGCTTCTGAATGGCGGCCAACTGGGTTTCCAGCTCCTCGGTTTCCTCGGCCAGGCGGAGTTGCTCCTGCTGCGCCTGCAGCTTGCCTTGCTCGTACTGGCGATCCTCATCGGCTTCACGCTGGTAGCGCAAGGCCCCCATCAATACCTCTCCTCCGGACAGGTAGACATCGGCCAGGCTGACGCCGTCATCGCCAAGAATCAGCTCGCGGACCTGGTTGGAGTGGGCGGTTCCACGTGACTTGAGAACCGAAAGCGCCCGGTTGCGCTCGCCGGAATGACTCATATTGCTCAAGTGAATCCACGTGTCGGCAATGGTCGAGACCTCCAGCGGCGTGCTGAGCTTGTCGGCCTCGTGATCGCCCAGCAGACTGGTCACCAGCAAGGTGATCCCGGCGTTCTTGGCCCAATCGACCAGGCGCTCGGCCACCGAATGCGAGTACTCGCGATTACCGCTCTTGCCCAGGGCGGACACCGGATCAACGATCACGCAACGCGCGCCGTGTGCTTCCGCAGCGCGACGAATTCTCATCAGGTGAATCTCGGCGCTGCCCTGGATCGATCGGGCCGAAATCAGGCTCAACTGGCCACGTTTCACGCAATCGGTCAGGTCGATGGATACCGACCGGAGGTTGCGCAGGATTTCCTCGCTCTGCGAATCGAAACTCACGAACAGGACATTTTCATTGCGATTGCAGGCGGCCAGCGCGAAGGCGCCCGACAGCGTGGTTTTGGCCGTGCCCGGCGCCCCGGTGATCAGAATGCCGGCGCCACGGTGATAGCCGCCACCGAGCATGGTATCGAGCCGTTCCACGCCGCTGGACAGGCGCTCGTTGGTGACCTTGGCGACGGCCCGGTCGTGCTCGGGGGCAAACGCCACCTCGATGCCGGAAGGGCCGATGACCATGGGGTGTTCGTTTTCCTCGAAATCACTGCCCCGGAATTTGCCCACCCGCAAAAGTCTCTGTGATATACCCTGCTCCACCCGATGAACCAGGTTCAGGCTGCAATCGACCATGAACTCCATGATGTCGAGTGAATCGACTACCGGATCGGCACTGATCCGACCGCGCTTGGCCGTGATCAGGGCGGTCAGATTGCGCTGGATCAGCCACTGGTTGAGCCGATGAATCTCGCGGCGCCGGGCCGAAGGCTTTTCGATGACCGACAACAGGACATCGAGCGCATCGAAGGCGATGCTGGTCACCCCGAATTCGGTAATTCTGGCGTCCAGCCCCGAAAGCAATCCCTGGATATCCGAGTCACCGGACTGGACCAGGTCCGGGCCGGGCCGCGCATCCAGAAAGAACAGCTTTTTCTGCTGCAGGCCCGGCAAATCCCAGCCAAAACTGGCGGCGTTCTGAATGATGCGTTCGGGACTTTCCTCGAAGGCCACGAAGATCGCCGGGCCTGCCCCCGACGTGGCGGCGTTCACCAGGGTCTGCAGCGCCAGGATTGTCTTCCCGGAACCGGCCGTTCCGCTGATCAGCGTGCTTCGACCGGCTGGCAAACCGCCCCCGGTAATGGAATCTAGCCCGGCAATACCGGTCGGTTGTCTGGCGATGCTTGCGTTACCGTCTGACATGGTCAAATCCCACAACTCTCAGGGGCTTGCGAGCAATTCTGCATAAAGAATACTGCTTCTACTCACCCGAGCACAAGCGAAGACCACGGTTGCCGGGTGGACCATCCAGATTCAGTCGAGTCGCATGATCGCTTTTGCCTGCCACTCACCCCACAGCGAGTCGGGACGAAATGCGGTAACATTGGCGGCTGACCGTGTCGGGCAATGGACATGGGCCATCGCCGTCCGGCGGATTTCATCGCCGGGCCTGAACAATATCATTCGTTACAAGGCCGAGTTTCGGGGCTCGGCTCAAGTTGCCTGCGACGTAGAAGCGCGGGATCTGGAGGAATATCAATGAATCTTTTTGAAACCATCCACACGACCGAGCATGAGCAGGTCGTGTTCTGCCACAACAAGGAAGCGGGCCTGAAAGGCATCATCGCCATTCACAACACCACGCTTGGCCCAGCCCTGGGTGGCTTGCGGATGTGGCCATACGCCACCGAGCAGGAAGCACTCGAAGATGTGTTGCGTCTGTCGCGCGGGATGACCTACAAGGCTGCCGTGGCCGGCCTCAACCTGGGTGGCGGCAAGTCGGTTCTGATCGGCGATCCACGCAAGGACAAGTCCGAGGCCCTGTTCCGTGCTTTCGGTCGCTTCATCGAATCCATGAATGGACGTTACATCACCGCTGAAGATGTCGGCATCGATGTCAACGACATGGAATACGTATTTCAGGAAACCGA
>SLKT01000186.1 GCA_007134485.1 Wenzhouxiangella sp.
CCGTCTTCCGTCTCCCGTCTTCCGTCTCCCGTCTTCCGTCCCTATTCCCTAAACACCCTCAACCCGCGATCCGTAATCACGGCATCCATCGGCACATCCCAGGGATCGGCCGGCAGGATGTCGATTTCCTGCAGGCTGTAGGCGGCGCCGACCAGGATGGGGCCGCTGCCCGGGTCATCGAGTGCAAAACTGAAAGCTCGGTCGTAGAAGCCGGCGCCCATACCCAGGCGGGTTCCGGCGGCCGAAAAGGCCACCAGGGGCATGAGGACCAGTTCCAGGCGCTCGGGAGGACACTCCACGCCCATGACCGGCTCGGGGATGCCGAATCGATTGTTTTCCATCCTGCTGGCCGGGCTCCAGTGGCGAAAACGCATGCGCTTTTCGCGAACCACCGGAAGGAAGACCCTGCGACCGGCATGATGCAGAGCCTCCAGGGCCGGCATCAGATCGGGTTCTCCGCGAAACCGGTGAAATGCGGCCAGGTTCAGGCAGTCGCGTTCATCCAGAAAACGAAGCAGGTGGGTACAGATTCGCCGATCCAGGCGGCGGCGCTGATGATCATGCAGGCGCTCCCGCTTGCCCACAAGCCGGGTGCGTAGCTCGGCCTTGCGGTCGGGTGACCCGTTGTCGACATCCATCAGGTCGTTGCTTGTCCTGCCGAATCATAAGTAGAGGGGGCGCTCTCCACCTGTGCCGCTACGGGTCGGTGACCTTGAACCAAAGGTTCAGGTGGGTTGGCTCTCCAGGCCTTCAGGCGATTCGCGTACGAGTCGAACTGCACACCAGCACCGGAAGTCGCCATCCCGAGGTCAATACGTAGGGACAAGGCATATTACGTTCCCGCTGGCGAACACCGCAGAGAGCGCCTTGTTGACCAGTCTAATCCTCCGGCAACGCCTGATCAAGCCGAGCGGCCAAATCGCGGATGCGATGGTCAACTCGCTGGCGACGCTCCTCGGCGCCCTTGCGCAGCTTGAGCACTTCTTCGGCCAGATTCAGGGCCGCCATCACGGCAATCTTGTCCATTGACGAGACCCGGCCACCATCGCGGATTTCACGCATTTGCTGATCCAGGAACAATGCCGACTCCATCAGATCCCGGCGCATCTCGGGCGTGCACATGACCCGGTACTCGCGGTCGAGAATGCGCACGGTGATTGGTTCCGGATTACTGCTCATCCCGCATTTTCCATGGATTTGAGACGCTCGATCATGGCTTCGACCCGGCTTCGCGCCTCCTCGTTTCGTTGCACCAGATTGGCCCGCTCGGCCACCAGTGACTCCTGGCGGGCGTGCAGTGAACGGTTTTCCTCCTCGAGCCGTTCGAGTCGTTCGACCATGTTCTGCATGCGTGCCTCCAGACGGTCCAGATCGGCCGTCGTCTGCTCCAGGGTTTCCATAAGGCGTCACGTTATTAGTATTTACATGGGCTTAATCATAGAACTTTATGTTGTCACTTCACAAGGGACCCGTGTTTTCGTCGATCGGTCGCCGGCGGTGATAAAATTCGGGATTGTCCCTTGAAATCCGTCCCCATGACCACCGAACAGGAATCGAAACTGGCCTGGATTCTGGCCCTGGCCGCCGACCAGGACCCGGCCGGCATCGCTGAAACCCATGCTGTCGTCATCGGCCTGTTGTGCGCGCACCCGGACCAGGATGAACGCGAACTGGCCGCCCACCTGGCCGCCCTCCAGGTCGGCGAATGGTCTTCCGATGACATTCTCCGCCAGATCGGTCCGGCCCTGACCACACTGAAGTCGGAACTGGCATCCACCGACATGGATTTTCAGCCCCTGTTGCCGACCGAGGACCGCCCGCTATCCGAGCGCACGGCGTGTCTGGCGCGCTGGTGTTCGGGCTTTCTGACTGGGTTCGGCGCCGGCCAACCGGTGCTGCAGTCCGATGATGCCCGCGATGCGTTGCGCATGATCGAGCAGATCGCGCGCGCCGCCACCGATCCCGACACCGACCAGGAAGCCGAGGAAACCGCCTATACCGAGCTGACCGAGTTTGTCCGGGTGGCGGTGCTGCTGTTGCGCGAAGAGAGCCTGCAGCGGTCATGATCAAGCCGGATGAATTCATCCGCCGGCGCCAGAACCTGATGACCAGCGCCGGCGAACACACCCTGATCGTGCTGCCTTCGGCCGGTGAAAAACTGCGCAATGGCGACAGCCATTTCCCGTTTCGCCAGGACAGCGATTTTCTTTACCTGACCGGATTCAGCGAGCCCGAGGCCGTCCTGGTCCTGCTACCGGGCCGCGAACAGGGGCAGCAACTGCTGTTTTGCCGCGAACGCAACCCGGATCGGGAGCGCTGGGATGGCCCACGCCTGGGCCTGGACGGGGCGCGCGAGCAACTCGGCATGGACGATGCCTTTCCCATTCAGGATCTCGACGAAATCCTTCCCGGGCTGATGGAAGGCTGCCACCGGATCTACCACCTGGTCGGGAAGGATGCCGCCTTCGATCAGCGTCTGATCGGATGGCGCAATCGTCTGAGAACCGAAAACAAGGGTGCCAGGGGCCCGGGTGAAATCGTTTCGCTCGAGCACCTGTTGCACGAGCAGCGGCCGATCAAGTCACGCGACGAGATCCGCTGCATGAAAAAAGCCGCGCGCATTTCGGCCGCGGCCATGACCCGGGCCATGCAGACCTGCCGGCCCGGCATGAACGAAGCGGAAATCCACGCCGAATTGCTGCACGAATATCACCGCAACGGCTGTCCGCCGGCCTATCTGCCGATTGTTGCCGGCGGCGCCAATGCGCTGGTCCTGCACTACATCGAAAACGATCAACCATTACCCGACGATGGCTTGTTGCTGATCGATGCCGGCTGTGAATACAGGGGCTACGCCGCCGACATCTCCCGGACCTTCCCGGTCAATGGCCGTTTCAGCCCCGCCCAGCGCCAGGTCTACGACATTGTCCTGGCCGCCCAGACCGAGGCCATCGACCAGGTGCGCATCGGTCGGCCGTTCGAGGCCTATCACAACGCGGCCGTCAAGGTCCTGACCCGGGGACTGATCGATCTTGGCCTGCTCAAGGGCAGCTTGGACGAGAACCTGGAGAGTGAATCGTACCGGCGCTTTTACATGCACAAGACCGGACACTGGCTGGGCCTGGATGTGCATGATGTCGGTGACTACCGGATTGACGATCAGTCCCGCGTACTGGAAAAGAACATGTTGGTCACGGTCGAGCCGGGGCTGTATATCGGCGCCGCGGACGACATCCCGGAGCCACTGAGAAACATCGGCGTTCGCATCGAGGATGACATTCGCGTCAGCCGGGATGAGCCGGACAACCTGACCGCAGCCGTGCCCCGCCGGGCCGAGGATATCGAGCAGGCCATGCGCGGATGACCGATTTCGACGCCATCATTGTCGGTGGCGGCCTGGTCGGCGCGAGTCTCGCGGTCGGCCTGGCCTGGCGCGGACAACGCGTGGCGGTCATCGAGGCGGTCGAACGCAGTGCCGATCATCAACCCAGTTACGATGATCGCACCCTGGTCATCAATGCCGCCTCGCTGAACATCCTCGACAACCTCGGCCTGCTGCCGGAAGATCTGACCCGCAAGCCGATCAGGCATATCCACATCTCGCGCGCCGGAGGACTTGGGCACCTCGAGCTCAATGCCGCCGATTACGAGCAGGACCAGTTCGGCGCGGTGATCGTCGCCCGTGAGCTGGGCAATGTGCTGCTGGAAGCCATGGCCAACCGGCCCGGAATCCAGTCCTTCTGCCCGGCGCGATTGCAGGGGTTCAAGGTCGAATCGGATCGCGTCGAGATCACCCTGGAAGACGGCCACTCGCTGTCGGCGGCACTGCTGGTGGGCGCCGACGGCAACCATTCCCGGGTACGCGAGCTGGCCGGCCTGGCCTGCCAGAAGCACGATTACCGGCAATCGGCCATGATCTTCAATGTCCAGCCACAGCATGCGCCGGCGCACACCGCCTGGGAGCGCTTCACCACCCAGGGTCCGCTGGCCCTGTTGCCGCAGTCCGAAGGCCGCTTGGGCGTGGTCTGGATCGAGCAAAGCGAACGAATCGAGCACGCCCTGAACTGGTCCGACCAAGCGCTGTGCGAACGTCTCAAGACGCGATTCGGTGGCAGCCTGGGTGATTTTTCCAATCCGGGTCGGCGCAGTCACTACCCGCTGGTCTGTCAACGCACGCCCTGGCCGGTGGCCGACAGATTGGTGGTCATCGGCAATGCCGCCAATGCCGTCCACCCGGTTTCGGCGCAGGGCTTCAATCTGGGACTTCGTGATGTCGGTGGCCTGATCGATGCGCTGGAAGAGACCGCCGACCCGGGTGACCCGGATGTACTCAATGATTACGCGCGCGCCCGGCAGGCCGACCAGGAATCCACCGTCCGCTACACCGATACCCTGGCACGTGCCTTTACCAATCCCTCTCTGGTCGCCTCGCTGGCCAGTGGCCTGGGCCTGGCCGCGCATGCCGGAATTCCGGGGCTGTCACGGCGGCTGGTGCGCTCGGCCATGGGCTTTCGCGAGCCGGTCTGCACGCTGGCCCGACAACCCCGGGTTTCAACTTGAGCCGGGTCGATCACGATATCGTGGTCTGCGGGGGCGGGGTCGCCGGCGCCTGCGCGGCGGCATTGCTGTCCAGGTCGTTCCGGGTCGCGCTGATCGAGGCGCGCAAACCCGAAATCTCGCTGCCCGAAAACGACTTCGACCCGCGCGTGGTGGCCATCAGTCCGGGCTCGCGCGCCATCCTTGAAGCGGCCGAAGGCTGGCCCGCTAACCAGGACGACCGCATCGGCCCCTACCATCACATGCAGGTTCATTCGGCCCGGGGCCGCATCGACTTCCAGGCCAGCCAGCATGGCCTTGCGCAACTGGGCTGGATTGTCGAAATCCCGGTCTTGCAGCAGGCCCTGTGGCATTCCATTGAAAACCACGACGCGGTTACGGTGCTCGCCCCGCAGCGCATTCGACGTTTCGACCAGGATGAACACCGGGTGCGCATCGAGCTTGAACAAGGAAAGGCCGTTCGCTGTCGACTGCTGGTCGCGGCAGACGGCGCGCGCAGCCGCCTGCGCGCCCAGGCCGGCATTGGCGTGGACACCTGGCACTACAACCAGAAGGCGCTGGTGGCCCATATCAGGACGGAAAAACCCAATCGTGGTCTGGCCTGGCAGCGTTTTACCGAGCATGGGCCGCTGGCCCTGTTGCCGCTGGCCGATGGCCGTTCCTCGATTGTCTGGTCACAGTCGGCCGAACGCGCCGACCGGCTCGGCAACTGGCCGTCCGAGCAATTTCTCGAAACACTCAACCATTCCCAGGACAGCCCGTTCGGAGTCGCGCTCGAATGCTCGACTCGCCATGCCCTGCCGCTTATTCGTCGCAAGGCTCAGCGGCTGACTCAAGGCCGCCTGGTCCTGCTCGGTGATGCGGCCCGAACCGTCCATCCGCTGGCCGGCCAGGGCTTGAACCTGGGCCTGGCCGATGCCGCCGCACTGGCCGAAGTGTTGGAAGACCGAACCGCTGAGGCGGATCTTGACCCGGCCCTGAAGCGCTACCAGCGCTGGCGATCAAGTGCCTCCGCACTGACCGGCGGTGGCATTCACGCCATCAACGAACTGACTTTCGCTCCCGGGGATGCAGGCCGCCTGCTGTTGGGGCTGGGTTTCAGCGCCGCCGGGCGCCTGTGGCCGATGCGCGAGCGTTTCGTCCGGTCCGCCTGTGGTCTGGATAGCGACAGCCCGCGGCTGGCTCGCCAAACGGGTCAACCCCGGCGGTGACTGCCCCATCTCCCCTGAAGGCGGCCTTGCTGGTCACCGGCGGCGCCGTCATGATCTCGTTTGCCGCCATCTTCGCCCGCCTGGCCGATGTCGAACCCACCACATCCGGCTTTTATCGGATGGCATTCGGCGCCATCGGCTTGCTGGTCCTGCTGGCCGTCCACAAGCCCATGCGAACCGGCTTCAGCAAGGGCTGGGGCGCTTCATTGCTGATTGCCGTCCTGTTCGCCGCCGATATCTGGTTCTGGCACCGTTCCATCATCTACATCGGCCCGGGTCTGTCGACCCTGCTGGCCAATTTCCAGGTCTTCATTCTGACCGCCGTGGGCATCCTGTGGTTGCGAGAACGGGTCGGCTGGCGATTTGCAACCGGACTGGCTCTGGCAGTTACCGGACTGTGGCTGTTGTTCGGTCGCGACTGGGCCAATCTGCCGCCCGACTATCGGCTGGGCGTGATTTTCGGCCTGCTGACCGCGCTGGCTTACGGTTTGTACATTCTTTCACTGCGAGGCTTTCAGATTCGCCAGAGCGGCATCGCGGCGGAGGCCCGGCTGGCCCAGGTGACCATCTGTTGCGGTCTGATCCTGGGCGCCATCAATGTCCTGGAAGGCAACAGCTTTGCCATTCCCGATGGCCAATCGCTGGCCGCCCTGATCGGACTGGGGTTGCTGTGCCAGGTGCTGGGCTGGTTGCTGATCACCCGCGGCATGCCTTTTTTGCCGGCAGCCATCGTCGGTCTGCTGCTGTTGCTGCAACCGGCCCTGTCGATCGTCTGGGATTTCCTGATTTTCGCCCTGCGGCTGGATAGTCTGCAGATCACCGGCGCCATTCTGGCCCTGGTCGGCATCTACCTCGGCTTCCGCTCCGCAGCCCGCCAGCGGGTGTCGGGCGGCTGAATTCCAATCTCAGGGACTTAGCCTCCAGTCCACTGGATCGATGCCCTGACCCTGCAGCCACTGATTGGCCTTCGAAAAATGCCGACACCCGAAGAAACCACGATGGGCTGACAGCGGTGAGGGGTGTGGAGCGCTCAGCACATGATGACGACGAGCGTCCACATCGGCCGCCTTCTTTCTGGCCTGCCCGCCCCAAAGCAGAAACACGACCTTGTCACAGCGCTCATTGACCGCACGCACAACGGCGTCGGTAAATCGTTCCCAACCCTTGCCCTGGTGGGCGCCGGCTTGACCGCGCTCGACCGTGAGCACGGCATTGAGCAGTAAAACGCCGCGCTCGGCCCAAGGCTGCAAACAGCCATGGCCAGGCACCGGATGCCCCAGATCATCGCGGATTTCCTTGAAGATATTGACCAGTGACGGCGGCGGACGCACCCCGGGCAAAACCGAAAAGCACAAGCCGTGGGCCTGGCCGGGACCGTGATAGGGATCCTGGCCGAGAATGACGACCTTGACCCGCGACAACGGCGTCGAATCCAGCGCATTGAAGATCTGCTTGCCGGGCGGATAGATCGCCGCCCCGGCCCGCGAACGCTCGAGCAGGAACGCACGCAGTTGTTTCATGTAGTCCTGCTCGAATTCGGGGGCCAGGACTTCGAGCCATTCGGGGTGGAGGTTGATCAAGGTTTTGAGGTTTAAGGTTTAAGGGCTAAGGGGGCAGGGGAATAGACGGTTTCCTGTTTCCGGTTTCCGGTTTCCGGGCGGGCATGGTCAGGGTTTTCCGGAAACCGGAAACCGGAAACCGAATCCCTTAACCCTTAAACCTTGACCCTTAAACCTTTCTTTTTCCATCCCGGTTATCATAACGACTCACTCGAATCGCTTCACTACCGTGTCCACCAGCAATTCTCCCATCCAGACCGATGCCGTGATCGTCGGGGCCGGGCCCGTGGGTCTGTTTCAGGTCTTTGAGCTTGGCCTGCTTGACCTCAAGGCCGAAGTAGTCGACAGCCTGCCCCAGGTCGGCGGCCAGTGTTCCGAGCTGTATCCGGAAAAGCCGATTTACGACATTCCGGCCTGGCCGGTAATCGGCGCCCAGGAGCTGGTCGACAAGCTGATGGAGCAGATCAAGCCGTTCAATGCCGGTTTTCACCTGGGGCAGCAGGTTCAGGAGTTCGAAAAGCGCGACGACGGGCGCTTTACGGTGGTGACTTCGAAAGGCACGACCTTTGACGCCGGCACGGTCATCATTGCCGCCGGCCTGGGCTCGTTCATGCCGCGCCAACTCAAGGCCAAGGGACTCGACGAGATCACCACCGACCAGGTCCAGTACAAGGTCACCGACCGCGAACGCTATCGCGGCAAGGAAGTGCTCATTCTCGGCGGCGGAGATTCGGCACTGGACTGGACCATGGATCTGGCCGACATTGCCGGTTCGATTCACCTGATCCACCGGCGCAAGGAGTATCGCGGCGCACCGGCCTCGGCCGCGAAGGTGCGCGAGTTGGCGGCTGCCGGCAAGGTGACCGAGCAACAGGGCATGATCATGCGCGTGGCCAGCGAGGATGGTCGCCTGACCGGTCTGGAAATCATGGACCTGGAACGTAACAAGGCGACGATTCCCGGCGAGGAAGTGCTGGTCTTCTGGGGGCTGTCCCCGGACCTGGGGCCGATCGCCGATTGGTCGCTGGATATCGAGAAAAAGCAGATCCAGGTCGATACCGAGAAGTTCCAGACCTCGATCGAGGGCGTATTCGCCATCGGCGATATCAACACCTATCCGGGCAAGAAAAAACTGATCCTTTCAGGCTTCCACGAGGCTGCCCTGGCCGCATTCGCGATCCAGAAACACCTCCACCCCGACAAACGCCAGTTTCTGCAATACACCACGACCTCACCCATCATGCACAAGCGTCTGGGCGTGGCTGAGGAAAAGTCCGAGTAGAGCACGCCTGAATTCGGTATGCTTGCCCACCAAGGCGGCACCAGAGAGGTATTGCATGAAGCCAACCGATACCAGCAACCCCGACTACTTCCATCGCGTGGTCGACTGTCAGTGGGGTTGTCCGGCGCACACCGACATCCCCGAGTACATTCGTTTGATCGCCCAGGGACAGTTCACCGATGCCTACATGGTCAACCGCCAATCCAATGTCTTTCCCGGCATTCTTGGTCGAGTGTGCGACCGCCCCTGTGAGCCGGTTTGCCGGCGCGCGCGGGTTGATGAAAAACCGGTGGCCATTTGCCGACTCAAGCGGGTGGCGGCCGATCACAAGGATGATATTCAGGACCGCCTGCCCGAGATTCCGACCCGCAAGAACGGCAAGAAAATCGCCCTGGTCGGAGCCGGTTGCGCCAGTCTGACGGTCTGCAATGACTTGATGCCGCTGGGTTACGAATGCACGATTTTCGAGGCCCTGCAGGTGCCCGGTGGCTTGATGCGCTCCAACATTCCGGCGTTTCGCCTGCCGGCCGAGATCCTGGACGAGGAGATTGGCTACATCACCGACATGGGCGTGGATCTGCGCCTGAATTCGCCGATTGACAGTCTCAAGGCATTGCTGGATGAAGGCTATGATGCGATCTTCATCGGCTCGGGCGCCCCCAAGGGCAAGGAACTCGACATCCCTGGTCGCCAGGAGGCCGATGCCAATATCCATATCGGGATCGAATGGCTGGAATCGGTGGCCTTCGGGCACACCGAAAAGATCGGCAGGAAAGTGCTGATCATCGGAGTTGGCAACACCGCCATGGACTGCTGCCGCACCAGTCTCCGGCTGGGCGCCGATGACGTCAAGGTGATGGCGCGCAAGCCGCGCGGTTTCTTCAAGGCCTCCGACTGGGAACTTGAAGATGCCGAGGAAGAGCAGGTCGAGATCGTCATCAACCATTCCCCCAAATCCTTCGTGGTCGAGGACGGTCGGCTCACGGGAATGATCTTCGAGGTCATGGAGTACGACATCGAGGATGGCAGGATCACCGACAGCCGGGTCATCGAGGAGCGTTTTCTCGAAGCCGACGATGTCATCCTGGCGATTGGCCAGGAGACCGCATTTCCATGGATCGAGCGCGATATCGGCATGGAATTCAACAAATGGGATGAGCCGGTAGTCGACAAGACCACTTACCAGTCCACCATCCCGGGGGTCTTTTTTGGTGGCGATGCCGCGTTCGGCCCGGAAAACATCATCTGGGCCGTCGAGCATGGTCATCAGGCGGCCATTTCCATTCACAACTACGTTCACGGCAAATCGGTCAACGACCGCCTGCCGGACCGGCTCAACCTGGTCTCACGCAAGATGGGCATTCATGAGTGGAGCTATTCCAATTACTTCGAACCGGCTGCCCGGCGCAAGATGGAGCACGTGCCCCTGAGTGAGCGCTTCAAAAACCTGGGTACAGAGGTCGAGCTCGGTTTCGACGCCGAACAGACCGCCTGCGAGGTCGAACGCTGTCTCAACTGCGATATTCAGACGGTGTTCACCGACAAGCTATGCATCGAATGCGATGCCTGTGTGGATATCTGCCCGACCCAGTGTTTGACCATCACCGAACCCGGCCCCGAAGAGGACTTGCGCACCCGGTTGACCGCACCGGCCGACAATACCGAACAGTTGCTGTTTCTGTCCGGGCCACTGGAACAGACCGGACGCGCCATGGTCAAGGATGAGAACGTATGCGTTCATTGTGGATTATGCGCGGAACGCTGCCCGACCGCGGCCTGGGACATGCAGAAATCGATCATTGATATCGCTTACGCAAAAGACCACGACGTCAGCCCTTGCGCTGCCAGGCAAACCGGGTGACCTCAGTGCAAAAGATCAATGATTTTGTCATCAAGATCGCCACGGTCAACGGGACCGGCTCGGCCAGCGCCAACAGCCTTTTGATGAAGGCGTTGTTCCGGATGGGCATTCCGGTGACCGGCAAGAACCTTTTTCCGTCCAACATCCAGGGACTGCCGACCTGGTACGAGATTCGCGCCAATCATGACGGCTACAACGCACGCACCGGGCGGGTCGACATGATGGTGGCCATGAATGCCCAGACCTACCTGAAGGACCTGGCCGAAGTCAGCCCCGGCGGCTACCTGATTTACGACTCGACCTGGCCGCGCGACAAGCAACTCAAACGCGATGACATCCATATCATCGGCATCCCACTGGCAAAGATGGCCAACGAGCATTTCGGCGCTGCCCGGGTGCGGATTCTGATGAAGAACATTGCCTATGTCGGCGCACTGTGCGCGTTGATGGATATTGACCGTGACGTGGTCAGAACCCTGCTCGAGGAAACCTTCGCCGCCAAGCCCAAGCTGATTGACTCCAACCTGGAAGCAATCAACCTGGGACATGACCATGCGCGTGAGCACTTCGAATGCCCGCTACCGATCCGGGCCGAGGCCATGGACGGCACCCGCGACAAGATTCTCATCGAGGGCAATGCCGCCGCCGCCCTGGGTTGCCTGTATGCCGGGGCCACGGTCGGAGCGTGGTACCCGATCACGCCATCGACTTCGCTGATGGATGCCTTCGAAGCCTATTGCCGCAAGTTCAGGGTCGACCCCGATTCCGGCGAAAAACGCTACTGCATCGTGCAGGCCGAGGACGAACTGGCCGCGGCCGGCATGGTGCTTGGGGCAAGCTGGGCCGGGGCACGCGCCTTCACACCGACTTCCGGGCCGGGCATTTCGCTGATGAGCGAGTTCATCGGTTTTGCCTATTACACCGAGATCCCGGCGGTGTTTTTCGATATCCAGCGCGTCGGGCCATCGACCGGCATGCCGACCCGTACCCAGCAATGCGACATCATGAGCGCCGCTTATGCCTCGCACGGTGACACCCGCCATCCATTACTGTTGCCGGCCGACCCGGCCGAATGCTTCGAACTGGCCGCCGAGGCCTTCGACCTGGCCGATCAATTGCAAACCCCGGTGTTCGTGCTGTCCGATCTCGATATCGGCATGAACGACTGGATGGTATCGAAACTTGAATGGGAGGATACCCGTCAGCCCGAACGGGGCAAGATCTTCGATGCCGAAGACCTGGCGAACATGGAAAACTACTACCGCTTTCTGGATATCGACGGCGATGGCGTGGCCGCACGCACCCTGCCCGGATCACACCCGCGCGGCGCCTACTTCGTGCGCGGTTCCGGACACAACCAGTATGGTGGCTACACCGAGGACGGCGAGGAGTATCAGCAGGTACTGGACCGTCTGATGGTCAAGTGGGAAACCGCCCGCAACAAGGTTCCGGCTCCGGAATTGACGGCAGCGGAACAACGGGCCGATTGCGGCATCATTGCCTTCGGCTCCTCGCATGGCGCGGTGACCGAAGCGCTGGATCGTTTGAACGAGAATGGCATTCACGCCGATTACCTGCGCCTGCGGGCATTTCCCTTCAGTGACGCCGTTCAGGAGTTTCTCGACCGACATGACCGGGTCTTTGTTGTCGAGCAGAACCGCGATGCACAGATGCGCTCGCTGCTGCTGCTCGAGACGCGCGCTCGCCGCGATCAATTGATCCCGGTGCTGCACTACAACGGCATGCCCATTCCTTCTGATATCGTGTTCGAGTCCATTCGTGACCATCTTCGCCAGGAGGCCGTTGCATGACTTACATCGCCAAGCCGAAAGTCCAATGGTCCGGTCAGCGCCACAACGAACTCGGTCTGACCATCCGTGACTACGAAGGCGGCCTATCAACCCTGTGCGCCGGCTGCGGTCATGACTCGGTCACTGCGGCGCTGGTCCAGGCGTTCTGGGAACTGGCCATTCGCCCCGAGCAGGTCATCAAGCTGTCCGGCATTGGCTGCTCATCCAAGACGCCGGCTTACTTTCTGAGCGGATCACATGGTTTCAATTCAGTCCATGGACGCATGCCATCGGTGGCCACCGGCGCCCTGGCCGCCAATCGTGACCTGATCGCCGTCGGCATTTCAGGAGATGGCGACTCGCTGTCCATCGGCTTCGGTCAGTTCGCCCACGCCGTTCGCCGCAACCTCAACGTGCTCTACCTGATCGAGAACAACGGAGTATACGGCTTGACCAAGGGGCAGTTCTCGGCCTCGGCCGATCCCGGCAGCAAGGCCAAGAAGGGCGAGGAAAATCGCCAGCAATCGATCGATCCCATCGCCACCGCAATCACCCTGGGCGGCAGCTTTGCCGCGCGCAGTTTTTCCGGCGACAAGAATCAGCTTGTTCCGCTACTCAAGGCCGGGCTGACCCACCCGGGTTGTGCAGTCATCGACATCATCTCGCCCTGCGTGACCTTCAATGACCATGACGGCTCGACCAAGAGCTACGCCTATACCCGTGCCCACATGGAAGCGGCCACCTTCACCGACCTGGTGCCACCGGCAAAAACCATTGAAACCGACTATGCAGAAGGAGACGCCACCAGCATCACGCTGCACGATGGGTCGCGCCTGAAGCTGAAGAAGCTGGATCCGGAGTATGACCCCGGTAACCGCGCCGTCGCCCTGAAGTTTCTTGAAGACCATCGTGTACGTGGTCAGATCGTGACCGGCCTGCTGTACCTTGATTCGGACATGCCCGATTTTCATGCCGTGTCCGGAACATCGAAAAAACCGCTGACCTCCATGAGTCACGACGAGCTCAATCCGGGCGCTGATGCCTTGGCCAAGCTGCAGGAATCCATGCGTTAGCCGTGACGAAAACATCTCGATCGGCAAGCTTTTCTCGCTACCCCCTGGGGCAACCCTGGTGTGAGGCCATCGAACTCGAAGACGGTCGTCAGTTCCTGATTCGGCCCATGCAGCCGGAAGACGCACCCACCCTCCGGCGAAGCTTCTCGCGACTGACGCCGGATGAGATCCGGATGCGATTCATGCATCCGATCAAGGAACTGACTGAAAATTACTCTCGCAAGCTGGCCACCATCGACCCCGAGCATGAGTTTGCCCTGGTCCTGGTCGAAAATCGCCACCCAGATGAGGCGCTGATTGGCGCGGTTGTCCGTGCAGCGATTGATCACACCAAGCGCGAAGCCGAATTTGCCATCATCGTGGGTGGCGAAGTATCCCGAAATGGCCTGGGCAAGCATCTGATGAAAAAAGTCATCGAGTGGG
Organism: Wenzhouxiangella sp.; assembly: GCA_007134485.1. Taxonomy (GTDB): domain Bacteria; phylum Pseudomonadota; class Gammaproteobacteria; order Xanthomonadales; family Wenzhouxiangellaceae; genus Wenzhouxiangella. The sequence continues at coordinate 13,757 of SLKT01000186.1, forward strand.
CGCGCAAGAAGGGGCTGGACGCGATCTACGGCCTGGTGCTGCATGACAACACGGCCATGCTGAAATTGGCCGACAGCCTGGGTTTCGACCGTTACTACAATGATCTCGACAACGAAGTGACCCTGGTACGGCTTCGGTTGCGATGATCAATCGGCCAATCGCAAATCCTGCTCGGCTTCCTGAATCATGTTGCCTTGCAGATAGTCCACACCCGATTTCCATAAGTTGGCCATGACCGTGGCATCCTCGATCATTGGGGCAATCAATCGAATGCCCTTTTGACGCAGCGGACCGGTCAGTCCATCAAGCCCCTGAACGGGATCATCATCTTCGGAAAAGCGATGGATCAGATCAGGCGAAAGGCGCAGGTAATCACAACGCAAGCGTTCAACGAGCAGATCGACGTTGGAGTGGTCATCAAAGCGCGAGAAGCAGATCTGCAAGCCGTTCTTGCTGGCCAGATCCAGCATCGCCGCAGCTCCCTTCAGGTTGGCCATGACATCGGTAAGCTGAAAATCAAGTACCACTTGACCACGAATATCGGGACCGGTCTCGAGTTGGTGAGCCAGCTTCTCGCGACGCTTGGCATCGGACAGCAATTCACCGGACTGATTGATGAACAAGCGAAACCCCCGATTCTCGGATCGCTGATCAATGATCCGGATGGCATGATTGAGCATCCACCGATCAAGGGTCCCGAGCAGGCCCGCCCTTTGGGCCACTGGAAGAAACTCGGTGGCCGTCAACAGGCTACCGCCGCTGGCTCGCAGGCGCGGTAGCATCTGAAAACTGCGAATCGCATCGTCGGTCGCCGGCAACAACAACTGGAAGACGACCTCTAGCTCGTCCTTGCGAAGCGCTTCCATCAACAGCATGAGCATGTTGCGATCATCTTTCGAGGCCTGGTGCGCCGAAAGTGTCGGATGAATCTCGACCCGCTGGTTACCGCCGGCCCGAGACAACGACTCGGCGCCCTTGATCACTTCGACCAGCATTCTATCGGCCGAGGTAAAACGCATGTCCAGCCCGCAAACCGTCATTGAAACCGTAATGGCGACCGAATCGTCGCCTAATGGAAAGTCATGATGATTCAAGGCCTCAAACAGTCGCTCGGCTTGTTCCTTGAGTTCATCCAGCCCGGAATGTTCGACCAGAACCACAACCTCCATCAATCGCGGAGAAAACGAGACCGAATCTTTACCCAGCTGATCCAGAACAATGTCTGCAAGCTGTTGATCCAGCTCGACCAGGCCGGAATAACCCAGGCGATCACGCAAGTCCGTAAAGTGATCGATGACCACGCAGATCAAACCACCGGACCCCTGATTAGACTTATGCGACAGACTTCGAAAAGCCTGCTCCAGCGCCTTCAGAAAAGACCCATGAGACATTCACATTCCCCTTGGTAAGCCAACGCCAACATCAGTAGTGCCTAGCGTAACCTGAACCCCCTGCCCTGCGCCACACCCCGCAAGGTCGCCAACTCGACCTCTTCGGCTCGCAAGCGATCACTGACCCGGTCCCGCCGCTCGCGCACGTCGGCGATTTCTTCGCGGTCGGGTCGCTCTTCACGCTCCAGATCCCGCAATTGGCGGTTGATGCGTTCCAATTCCCGCCGGGAGGCGTCGACCCGGGCGGATAACTGGTGAATGTTGTGTCCGAGGTCATAGCCTTCGAGAAAATCACGCTCGAGTCCTGTCGGGCAACTGTTCTGATATCGCTGTCCTTCCAGGCCAAAACGAAATCCCTCATCGATGGTGCAAAACGATAGCAGCCCATCCTCGAAACCGGCCCGCCAGGCATCAACATCGGCCGGATATCCGGCCTCATCGCAATCCCCGGCCCGCTGGGCCAGGAAGTCATTACTGCGACCGGCGCGTGCATCCTGCTCACCGATCCGATACCAGTCAGCCACCATGCATTCCTCGGGTGACATGGTGGCACAGCCACCCAGCATGGCGCTGGAACCGATCAGCAATACGGCCAGAGCCGGGGTTGTTGATCGCATCATGACGAAAACTCTCGAAAAACGGGTTTCAGCTTAATCACTGCAAGCCTCGAGGTCCAGTCGGGAACGACTCATGAATGACCCGGCGAGCCGAACAGATCGGCCAGCAAGCGATCATGAAAAGCACCCGGATCGGTTCCATCATGCAGTCCGAGGCGTTCGGCTCGATCGAAAAACCCCTGCGCCGGTCGCCCGTCCCGAACGCGGCTGACCACCAGTGCGGCACGAATCGGCCGATTGGCTTGATGGTCGCGCTTGAGCAGGACTTCCACCAGTCGGGTGGTCTTGTGAATGCGATGCGGAGGATCGATCGCCAGCGCATCGGCCACCTCCAGGTAGGTCATGGTTCGCCGCTGCACCCGCGCCTGATCCAGCAACGCCCCCAACCGCGCCAGCAACGCCTCCCGTTCACTGCCCGCGCCAATCCCCGCCATCACCCAAACTTTCCTGACCAATCCCTGGTTGTTTGTACCTTGAGCCTTGTTCCTTGAGCCTTGAACCTTGTTCCTTCACGCCACCGACTCATCCAGTCCGCAGTTGTTCTTCTCGAACACCCGATCCGCCCGATAACTGGAGCGCACCAGCGGCCCGGAAACGACTTCCATGAACCCTTTTTTCAACCCGATCCGACGCAACTCGGCAAACGTCTCGGGGGTCACGAAGCGCTCGACCGGCAGATGATTGACTGTTGGACGCAGGTACTGACCAAAGGTGACGATATCGACTCCGATGGCGCGCAGATCATCCATGGTCTCGATCACTTCCTCGTTGGTCTCGCCCAAGCCGAGCATCAAGCTGGTCTTGGTCAATACACCAGGGCGATGAAGCTTGGCGTGGGCCAGCACGTCAAGGGTCTGCTGGTAGCCGGCGCGCGGATCACGCACCGGGTGAGTCAGGCGACGAACGGTTTCGACATTCTGGGCGAACACTTCCAGGCCGGAATCGACCACGGTCTCGACATCGTTCAGGCGCCCCTGAAAATCAGGGGTCAAGGCCTCGACGGCCGTACGCGGGTTGACTCGCTTGATCTCGCGCACGCAGGCCGCGTAATGCCCCGCGCCGCCATCGGGCAGATCATCGCGGTCGACCGAGGTCAGGACAACGTACTTCAGATCCATCAATCTGACCGACTCGGCCGAATTGGCCGGCTCCTCGGCATCCAGCCAACCGCGCGGATTGCCGGTGTCGACCGAGCAGAAACGACAGGCGCGGGTGCACACATCACCCATCAGCATGATGGTCGCCACGCCATTCGACCAGCATTCGCCGATATTCGGGCACTTTGATTCCTCGCACACCGTGGCCAGACGGTGCTCATTCACGTTTCGCTTGACCGCTTCATACTTGCCGCCGCTGGGCAAGCGAGCGCGCAACCAGGGTGGCTTGCGTCCGATGGGTTCCGGGTTGGCGCCGGCACGCGCCTTGATGCCGTCTCGTATGGCGGTAAAACCCTGTGGTTTGACAATCTTTTCGCCGCTCGTGACGGTGATGGGAATCTTGACTGTGCTACTCAAGGCGATTTCCATTCATTTCGGTCCAGGGCGCTCATTATCCCATGTCATCCAGCAAGATTTCTGCAAGACGGGTTTGCCGGGCGCCAATCGCGGCCTGGATTCGCGCTGATCACGTTCAGGCGGCAGGCGATCCAGGGTCTCGGGCAGGCCGAGGCGACGGCGTTCGGCGGGGCTTAGTTCGTTGATGGACAGGGTGGTCATTTTTTCGGTAGTCGGTGGTCGGTTGTCAGTGGTCCGTTTTCAGGGGTCAGGGTTAGGACCAGGCGCAGGGGGCCGCCGGACGTGGTGGCGGTGAAGGGGTAGCAGGTGACCAGGGTGAGCTGGTCGGCCTCAAGGCCCATGTCGATGGCGGTGGTGCGTGAATCCACGACTTCACGCTCGGCCACGCGCCAGTGCTCGACGCTGCCGTCGACCCATTCCACGCTCATGGTTTCGCCCGGCTCGACATGTTCGAGAAAACGGAAATGGGTGTCACGGTGGGCGGCGATCAGGTGGTGACCATTGGGCCCCGATTCCATGCCGGGCCCCCAGGCCAGGACCGGAGAATTGGCACCGTCGAGCACCAGCCTGCGGATGCCTCGGTCGGGCAAGTGCAGACGGGCGACCGGATGCGAGAGCGCGCCCGGCCAGGGTATTTGCACCGGCTCATCGGCATCGGCCGCGGCAAAGGCGCGTTCGAGCAGCAACTGGCCCATCAGTGCCTTGACCTGAACCAGGCCGCCCTGGCCGATTTGCCACAGACCACCTGCGAGCAAGGAAACCAGCAGCAGGGAACGGATCATGACCGCTCCTCCTCGTGCTCGACATCACGAGTCATGCGTTTGTGACCCAGCAACAGCCCGATCAGCAACAGCGCCAGTGCGCCGCGCAGCAGCGAACTTTCGGAACCGGCATCGGTTGCCGGCATGGCCCGCATCATGACCCGATCGCCGACGCCGGCCAGCTCGCGACCGTGTGGCAGGTCGGTCGGCAGGTCATGGCGTCGCAATGCCGCCTGGCGCGTTCTGCGAGGGGTCTGATCGACCGCGACCAGGCTGGTGAACGGGCTGAGTAGCTGATACTCCAGGGCCAGGTCAAGCACACTTTCGCGGATCAGGCCCGGATCGGCCCCATTGAAGCGCTCATCCAGTCGACTACGCAGCCCGGCGCGCGCCCAGTGCGCGGCCACGCCACCGGCCAGCTGAAAGCTTTCCATCGGGATCTTCTGCTGCCATGGCCGTCCATCGCTCAGCCCCGTGACCAGCACATCGCCCATCAGCTGTTCGCCCCGCGCACTGACCACCAGCGGCTCGCCGGTGTACAGGTCCGGAATTCTGCTCGGATAGATCTCGGCCTCACCGGGCCAGTGCAGCTCGATATCGTGCAGCACCGGTGTGCCGAGCTGGACAATCAACTCGCCCATGCGCTGATTGATCTGATCGAGATCGGCAATGCGCGTGTAGGTGCCGCGGCCATAGCGGGCCAGATCGGTCAGAAACTGGCTGTTGACCCCATGGCCAATCCCCACGTTGAACAGTCGGCTGTTGCCAATCTCGCGCCGGACCTGGGCAGAGACCTCATCCTCGTTGTGGATCAGGCCATCAGTAATGAACACGATCTGGCGAATGAAACCCTCGCGTTCGGCATAGCTCATGGCCTTGTTCAGTGAAGGGCCCATGACCGTGCCGCCACCGGCGCGCAGGTTTTCGACGAATCGGGAAGCGCGGTGAATGTTGGCATTGGTGGCGGCAACCGGCTGGTCGAACAAGGCCTGGGTGCGATGGTTGAACTCGATGACGTTGAATCGGTCTCCTGGCCGCAATTTCTCGAGCGCGAACAATAGTGACCTGCGCGCCTGGTCCATCGGATCACCACGCATGGACCCGGAGGTATCAATGATCAGAATCTGCTCGCGCGGGGTCCGGTCGCTGGTGAACTCCTCGGGCGGGACCATCATCAGCAGCAGATGATCCAGGCCGCCAAGATGCTGCTGAAAGACCACTCCATGAATCGGGCGGGATGGGTCCGGGATCCACTCCAGCTCGAAGTCCCTGGAGATCGGTTGGTGTTCATCGGCCATGGTGACCAACCAGCGTTCGCCGTTGTAATCGGTCTCGATCAGGTGATGACTGGATTGCAGTGCGGCCAGCTCCATCCCCGGCCTGAGTTCCACCCGCAGACTCAACGCGCGGTCACCGGCCTGGCCAGCTTCACGAACCGGCGTGGTCATGCCATCACTGCCGGGCACCTGGCCAAAACGTGGCGCCACCGTGGTCGGGAAAACCAGGTTGAAGCGTCCGTGACGATACTGAACGGTCTGGCGGAAACCGATTTGAATATCGACGGTCTCGCCCGGCGCGATATTGGCGACCCGGGTGGTAAAGACATTGGCGCTCTGCTGTTCGACCAGGCCAGTGGCCTGTCCCTGATTACGCGCGGTGCGATAGGTCTCCCGAGCCTGACCACGCTCCTGGATCTCACCCTCGATAACCCGATCGCCAATCTGGATTCTGAGACTTTCGACCGCGCTGTCGTCGGGCAGCGGGAACAGATAGCGGCCCTCGGCCCATTGATCGGAGGTATTGACGAATCGCTGGGTCACCAGCGTGTAGCCCAGCATCCCGCTGACCTCGATATCGACATCGGTCTCCAGCAACATCGCCGGATGGCGCTCGCTGTCACCCCCCGAATGCAGCCACAGTTGTGCCGGCTGGTCGGCCGCTAACATCGGCGAAACGATCAGCAACCAGGCCATGATGATGATGCGTTTGAAGTTGTACACCACTGTTCTCCTTTTAAAAAATTCAATCCATTCGCCAATCGATGGACTTCGGAGAACATTCCAACACCGGGATCTGGCCTCACCGGGCCAGGTAGATGGCATTGTCGTGATCATTTATGGCAATTTTGTGGCAGTCGGAAGATTCAAGCGTTACCGACAACACCGACGATGGCATGGAGTTTTGGGGGCCGGACGACGAGCGGGCTTGCCCGTTGCCGGGCTCGAGGTGAACGGCGGGGTGGGTTATTCGACTTCAGTGGCGTTCTGGTGCCGACCGAATCTCGTTTGTTCCAATGGGGAGGGGCTTGCCGTTAGCAAGCTTCTCGGGTGCTCTAATTACGGAAAGGCTCTGCCCGCTTCCGTCACCTCGAGCCCGGCCCCGGTCAAGCCCACTCGTCGCTTGTCAGGTGGGAGTAGATTGATGGGGAAGTCCGAACTCGGCCACCACCAGACTTTCAACCTCCTCCCACCTGTCGCATCGGGTGGTATTTGACCGATCATGGACTGACCGGGTGGCGTTCAACCGAACAAGGAGGTTTTCTGGCAACATTCATGCTTACTAGTACCTGCATGGAAAACATGAGCCAGCGCCTGATCGCGATTGTCGAGGACGAAGCACCCATCCGGGATAATTACCGGGAGGCGTTGGAGCGTTATGGATTCAAGACGGTCGGTTACGGTGATCGCCGCGCGGCCGAGCAGGCGTTTTCCGATCAGCTGCCCGACCTGGTGATCATCGATATCGGGCTGGCCGACGAACCCGAGGGTGGGTTTCAGCTTTGTCGGCACCTGCGCGGCCGCTCGGCAGGGCTGCCGATCATCTTTCTGACTGCACGCGACAGCGATCTGGACGCCGTCTCCGGACTGCGCCTGGGTGCGGATGATTACCTGACCAAGGATATCAGCACCCATCACCTGCTGGCCCGGGTCATCGCGCTGTTTCGGCGCATCGATGCCCTGGCGGGAGAGCGCGACCAGCCCGGCCTTGTGCAGCATGACCACTTGAGTCTTGACCCGGAAGCGTTGTCGGCCATCTGGAAGAACCAACCCGTACCGCTGACAGTCACCGAATTCTGGATGGTACATTGCCTGGCCCGACATCCGGGCCATGTCAAGAATCGCTCCCAGTTGATGGAAGCGGCCAACCTGGTCGTCGATGACTCGACCATCACCTCGCATATCAAACGTATCCGGCGCAAATTTCAGCACATCGATGCAGACTTTGCCGCACTGGACACCGTGCACGGGGCCGGCTACCGCTGGCGTCCATGACACTGCGCCGACAATTGCTGCTGGTCTCGCTGGCGGTCCTGCTGCTGCCCTTGGGCGCCTGGCAGTTTGCCCGCCAGGTCGAGCAGACGCTGCGCGATGGCCATGCCCAGGGCTTGCTCGAATCGGCTCGCGTCACTGCCGAGATCATGGCTGCCGATGGCCCCGAATCATGGCCACAGGCATCAGGCGAAGTCCTGTATGTTCACCAGCGCCCCACTGCACCCTTTCTGGATGGCCATGCCGACGACTGGCACCCATGGCTGGATTATCCGCAACGCTTTGAATCCGAAGACGGCCGGCTGAACGTCGACCTGGTCGCCTCGAGGCATCGGTCCGGGCTGTACCTGTTGTTCGTCACCACCAGCCCCGATCAGGTGTTCAATATGCCCGGAGCCGCTCGGGGCGATCGAGTTCACATCGAGTTTGCCCATCCCGACCAACCGCAGGCCGATCTGCAGGTCGCCCCGCTCGCCCCGGGCTGGGTGGAAACCCGCGGCAACAATCCTGCCGGCTGGCCGGGACTGCAAGGCTATTGGCAATCCCGGGGCACCGGCTGGACCCTGGAGGCGCAGATCCCCGACCGGCAGATTCCGCAACGAATGGCATTCACGGTATTCGATGTCGATCATCGCGCCGGTGATACCGTCGAACGCCGGGCCGGCACGGACGGGCAACACCTGAGCCTGGTCGAACGTGTTCCCGCGCTGGAAGATCAATTGCAGGCCCTGACTCCACTTGGAAGCCGCAGCTGGGCAGTCCTGGAGGAAGGCTGGGTGATTGCGCACTCCGACCGACGCACCGCCAACGCGATCGAGGCGGATTCGGTCGATGATCGCGCCACCTGGATCGCCACCTGGCTGTTTGAACAGCTCATCAGTGGCCGCTTGTCACGCGGACCCTCGAGAACGGCAATCACCCCGCGCCTTCAGGGACCCGAGGTCGATACCACCCAACCGCTGGCCACCTGGACGACCCGCGATGACGATCCCGGGATTCTGCTGACCGTCAGCGCCCCGGTGATGGTCGAGGATCAGGCCATCGGATCAATCATCATCGAACGCAATGCCGATGCACTGCTGCTGGAATCCAATCGCGCCGTGCTGCGCCTGGTGGGCATCAGCATGGCGACCCTTGTGCTGGTGGCCCTGATCCTGCTGGGCTTTGCCACCGTGTTGTCGGAACGGATTCGACGACTGCGTAATGCGGCCGAGCGGGCGGTGGCGCCCGATGGCCGGGTGCTGGAGACATTGCCAGTCGGAATCAGCGGTGACGAATTGACAGACCTTCGCCACAGCATGTCGAGCTTGCTGGGGCGCCTGCGCGAGCACCAGACCTACCTTCGAACCCTGGCCGACAAGCTGGCTCACGAGTTGCGCACGCCATTGGCCATGATCCGATCGTCGCTGGATAATCTGGAACAGACCCGCGACCCGGACGAAATTGCCCGGTACTGCCGCAGGGCCAATGAAGGCAGCAAGCGTCTGAACCGGATTCTTCAGGCCATGAGCCAGGCGACCCGGATCGAGGAAAGCATCCAGGCCGAGCACCGCGAAGCCTTTGACCTGACCAGCCTGGCCGAAAACTACATCCAGGCTTGCCGCCAGACTTATCCGAATCGTCGGTTCGTACTTGAATATTCAAATCCGGAACCCGTTCTTCTGCATGGCTCAGCCGATCTGTTCGCCCAGTTGCTCGACAAGCTGATCGAGAATGCGGTCGATTTCAGTCCGGACAATGGCGAAATCCTCGTCGCCATCCACCGCCGCGACCGGAATATCGTTGTTGATGTGGAGAACGACGGCCCTGCCTTATCGGAGTCAGTCGCTGCTAATCTGTTCGAGTCCATGGTCAGTCAGCGCGCGCGCAGTGAACGGCGCGGCGAGTCGGTCCATCTGGGACTGGGACTGTACATTGCCCGCCTGATCGTGGAATTCCACCACGGCCAGATCGCGGTCGCCAACAGTCAACGCGGCTGCTGTATCCGTATGCTTTTTTCGAAGCACCAATAGCGCGGCCCGTTGCACCTGTAGCATCCCCCCTTTCCTCACTCAGCCATTGTCTCTATACTGAAAGAGGGGAAACATGCATGCTTGCGCGGGGATGGACATGACTCAAGGGGTCGTTACATCGTGCCGACATCGTCGGGCGCCAATGGTTGAAGCGCACCTTACGGCATGAATAGCAAGGGACGATTCAAGTATCCGGGATGGTTGCGGGCCGTGGTCGTTCAGTTCGACCGCGACTTCCACTATGCCATCATCCTGTCCTATGGCCTGCTGGCCGCAGTGACCATTTCGGGGTTTGCCGTGTATCGCGCGCTGACCGGTTTCTGGATCGGGGCCACGGTCAATGCACTCATCGTTGTGGCGGTCTCGTCAATCGTGGCCTACACCATCACCAGCGGTGATACCCGACGCTCGGGGTTCATGTTCGCCGTGTTCAACGTCAGCGCCGTCGTCGCCAGTTCCCTGGTTTTCGACCGCACCGGCATTCTGTGGGGATTTCTCGGGCTGTGGATCAACTTCATACTGACCCACCGCCACAACGCCGTTGTGCTCAACCTCGTGATGGTGCCGCTTCTGGTTTTGACCACCGGGTTGCTTGAAACGACGGTCGAGATCCTGACCTATATCATCACCTCCTTGCTGATCACGACCTTCGGCTTCATCTTTTCCCAGCGACTGGATACCCAGCAACGCCTGCTCGAGCAAATGGCCAGCCGGGATCCGTTGACCGGCGCCGGCAATCGCCGTGCGATGAAAGAAGACCTGGTCCAGGCCACCACCCTGATGGCGGAGCAAGGCCAGTCCGCGACCCTGATTCTGATCGACCTCGATGATTTCAAGCAGGTCAACGACCGGCATGGCCACGATTCAGGGGACCAGACCCTGATCACATTCGCCAATGCCATGCGCGGCAATATTCGTAATGAAGACGGCTTTTATCGCTTCGGCGGCGAGGAGTTCGTGATCCTGCTTCCTGATGTTTCAGTCGAAACCGGCAGAGACATCGCCGAAAAGCTGCATGAATCGATCAGTGGAAACCTGCACGGTCCGACAGGCCCCATCCGCTATTCGGCTGGTGTGGCCGGCCTGCGTCCCGGTGAAAACTGGGAACAATGGCTGGGCCGGGCCGACAAGGCCATGTATGAAGCCAAGCAGGCCGGGCGCGACCAGGTCCGATATGGTGACTGAGAAACTCAATCGACCTCTTCGAGGTGGGTCATGATCCGGCCAACAAGCTTGTCAAGGCCCTGACGGGCCACCGACGATATCGCGAACCAGGGGTCCTTCCACTCCAGGCGCTTGATGATTTCCGCGGCCTTTTCATCGACCCGGTCGGGATCCAGTTGATCGGTCTTGGTCAACACCAACCAGCGTTCCCGATCGGCCAGGTCACGATCGAATTGTTTCAATTCCCCGGCCAGGGCCCGGGCCTGTTCGACTGGATCGGCGCCATCAATGGGTGCGATTTCAACCAGATGCAGCAGCAGGCGGGTACGTTGCAGGTGCTTGAGAAACTGGATGCCAAGACCCGCACCCTCGGCAGCGCCCTCGATCAGGCCGGGAATATCGGCAATCACGAAGCTGCGGCCGGGCTCGAGGCTGACCACGCCCAGATTGGGGTACAAGGTCGTGAACGGGTAATCAGCCACCTTCGGTCGGGCGGCCGAGACCGCGCTGATCAGGGTGGACTTGCCGGCATTGGGAAATCCGAGCAGGCCGACATCGGCCAGCACCTTCAGCTCCAGGTGCAGCTTGCGTTCTTCACCCGCTGTGCCGGGCGTCGATTGGCGCGGTGTACGGTTGGTCGATGACTTGAAATTGATATTGCCGCGCCCCCCGTGCCCGCCGCGCGCGACCAGCATGGTCTGGTCATGCTCGGTCACTTCGCCGATACGCTCGCCGGTTTCCTGGTTGACCACAATCGTGCCCAGCGGGACGCGAATATGGACATCATCGGCCGAACGACCGGTCTTCTGACGGCCGGCGCCGGGCTCGCCGTTGCGCGCCTTGAAGTGGCGGGCGTGGCGAAAGTCAGCCAGGGTATTGAGTCCGGAATCGCCCTGCAGCCAAACACTCCCGCCATCGCCGCCGTCGCCACCATCGGGCCCGCCCTTGGGGATGTACTTTTCGCGCCGGAAACTGACGCAACCGGGCCCGCCCTTGCCGGCGGTCACTGTAATGGTGGCTTCGTCAACGAATTTCATGGGTGTCTACGGATACAAAAAGCCCCGCAAAAGCGGGGCATTCCGGAAGTCTGCCTTTTCGAGTCGGTGCTTATTCGACCGGTTCGACCGAGACGAACTTGCGCAACGGCTTGCCGCGTTCCTCGAACACGACCTTGCCGTCACTCAGCGCAAACAGGGTGTGGTCGCGACCGACCTTGACATTGCGCCCGGCGTGGAAGCGGGTACCGCGCTGGCGAACCAGGATGTTGCCGGCCAGGACGTTTTCACCGCCGTAGCGCTTGACGCCCAGGAACTTCGGATTGGAGTCGCGGCCATTGCGAGTCGAGCCGCCTGCTTTCTTGTGAGCCATGAGTCTTAGCCTTCGATTCCGGTGATTTTCAGTTCAGTATAGTACTGACGGTGCCCCATCTGCTTCATGGAGTGTTTGCGGCGACGGAACTTGATGATGCGTACCTTCTCGCCACGCCCGTGATCGACCACTTCGGCCATCACCTTGCCGCCATCGACCGTGGGGGTGCCGATGCGAACATCATCGCCTTCACCGACCATCAGGACCTGGTCGAGTTCAACCGTCGAGCCTTTTTCGGCATCGAGCTTTTCGACCCGGACGACATCGCCTTCCGAGGCCCGGTACTGTTTGCCGCCGGTGGAAAATACCGCGTACATGAGTTGCTCCAGAAAAGTGCTTCAGCAAAGAGCGAGAATTCTACCGGAGCACGCTCGTCCAGTCAATGCCAACCGCACCCGGATTTTCGGGTGCGGTTGGCGCTTTTGCCGCATTGATGTCTAGAGATCATCCGGACGGCCCGCGTCAGGCAACGAGTAATCGCAAACCCCCTCGGGGAAGATCTGATGCAGCAGGTCGATCTGCTCCGAGGTGAAATCCTGGTCTCCGTAGGTGCCTTCGGCCAGCGCGGCATCAACCGACTTGAGCTGGCACTTGAACACATCCCCGGTAATCGGACCGCCAGCCTCGATTCGCGAGGTGGTAAACGTCGGAAATGCCTGCGTGCACGGTCCGGCCGATTCATCATCGAGAATGCCGCTCCAGACATCATCGCCGGCGGCAATCACATTGCCGACCTCATCGAAGCAGGCATCAACAGCCTCATAGGGACGGTTCTCTACGATGCCACCCTCGGGATTGTCCATGATATTGAGCATCCACTCATCAATCACCTCCAGGGCCAGCAAGGTCATATTCCACTCGCCGATCTGGAACGGCGGCTGATCGCCGATGCCGGAGAACCAGACCAGATGATGATCGGCCTGGCCCATCTCATTGAGAATGCGTTGACGGGCGGCAAAGGACTGATGCGAGTTGTGCATGTCGAGAATCGGCTCCAGCCAGTCGCGAATGTCGAGCACGGGAATATCGATCTGCCCGCGGAAAATCATGCCGCTTTCATAGAGGGCGGCAATTGCATCAAGGTTGCCCTCATGTCGGGGCGCGGGGGTGGCGCCATCGCTGAGCATCATGTTGCGCCGGCTCCAGGGATCGAAATTGTCCGGCGTCGGATCGCCGAGGAACGGAAATCCTTCCTGGACGGCCTCGGCCGATGGCTTCCAGCCACCTGCATGCCAGTTGAGATGGATAAACTGCTCGGCATCGATGATGCCGTCCACAAAGGCCCGCAACCCGTACTGAACGCCAACATTGTCGACCGCGCGACGGGCAAACCCGTCCTCTCCGATCCCGTAGATATTGCGAAGGTCATCCATGTGGGTCCACTCGATCTCGAAGATGTCCGAAAGTGGCTCCCAGTGTTCGGCGTGCCGGGCCTGGCCGAAGTTGGGATTGAGCGCCAGCGGCGACAGGCCGCGCCAGGCCGGCACGCACTCGGTCATGCCGGGCGCCGCGCCCAGCCCGAAGGCCAGCTGCGGTTCCTCGAAGGGGTTGCCCAGCAAGTCCGTGGCATTGAAACCGACCAGCCAGCTGCGATTTGTGGTGGTCTGCCAGAACGGATTCATTCCGTCGGTCACATCCATGTAGTGCTCAAGCAGCTCACAATCACCGACGTGAATGGTCTGAGTGACCATGTCGGGATAGGAACGCTGCGGAATGGCGGCATCGATCAGGCCGGGGTGGTTCTGGCCATAGACATACTGCTGAATCCCGCCGCCAGACCCACCCAGGCCGACGGTATAAAGGGGTGCGCCATAACGCTTGACGAAATGCTCCTTGGTCATCAGGGCGGTTTCGCCGCCGACCTGCAGGTTGTAGTGCTCCCCGGTCCGATTTCCGGTCGAATAGGCGACTGCATGGCCCAGACCCAGGGCGTCAGCGTTGAGCGCATTGCCCTGCGACCAGCGTCCCTGGGTATGACCGATTCCCACACCGCCCTGGAACTGATAAAGCAGACGACCATTCCAGTGACTGGTGTCCCAGTGTGGGTCTTCACTGCCGATACTGGCCGGGTCAACCAGCATGGCGTAGCTGTAGAGGAAGCGATTGATGGTGCCGCGCTCGACTCGCACCACAAAATCCACCTCATCGCCTTCGAGGGTCACCGTGGTCGCCAGATCCTCGGGCCACTCGCCATTGTCCGGCCAATCCGCCCAGCTTCCTTCGCTGGTGCGATAGTGATAAGTCACGAAGGAATCAATCGAGCAATTGGTGCTGTAACCCATCACCTCACCCTGTTCGTCATAGACGCTGAAACCAGGTGGTGTTGAGCTGTCGATATGCGGCTGAATGCCGAATTCGGCCTGAACCGAGCAGACAAAAGGCTGCTGCTGGGGCCCTGAGAACATCGGCCCGGTGATTGGATGATTGACCAGCGTGACCGCGCCGCCATTTTCAAGGAAGAATCGACCTTCGTGAAATCGGAAATGCCATACGCGCAGACTGTTTTCTCCCATCTCCAGACCATCAATCAGCCCCTCGACCCGATCGCCCTGACGGCTCAGACCCGAAATCACCAGGTCTCCATTGAGCAACAGCAGACTGTTGAGATGACCTGCAGGCAAATCAATGGCCACACGCACATCGCCGCCACTGACCTGGTCCGGCTCACTGGACAGGACGCGGATGGTGCCGGATTCCTCGGCCACTGCCGGCAGGAACAAGCTCGCCGCAAGCAACCCGAACGTCAGCGTCGATGCAATTCGGCCCCAGGGCCTTGTGGTTCTTGTCGTCATGATGATGATCCTCTTTTTAGTTGGCGTTCCCCGAACGAGTTCATGCGCAGACGGCTGTCACCGGCATGGGGGCTTGAACTCGAAACTGAGAAAATACAGCGATTGATGGAGCGGGGTCAAATCAGGGTCGAAAACCCCGATTGCTTTGCACCACCTTCACGCGCCGGACTATAGTAGGAGGCTTGACCTGAAACCGGCCATCGGAATGAAAGCCATCTCCATCCGCGGCGCTCGCACCCACAATCTCAAGAACATCGACCTGGAATTGCCGCGCGACCAACTGATCGTGTTAACCGGTTTGTCGGGGTCGGGCAAGTCCTCGCTGGCCTTCGACACCATTTACGCCGAGGGTCAGCGGCGCTACGTGGAGTCGCTGTCGGCATATGCTCGCCAGTTCCTGTCGATGATGGAAAAACCGGATGTCGATCATATCGAGGGACTGTCTCCTGCCATTTCCATCGAGCAGAAAGCCGCCAGCCACAACCCTCGCTCGACAGTTGGCACGGTCACCGAGATCCATGACTATTTGCGCCTGATGTTTGCCCGTATCGGCACGCCGCGCTGCCCGGATCATGATGAGGCGCTGGATGCCCAGACGGTTTCGCAAATGGTCGATACCGTGCTTTCACAGCCGACCGGCAGCAAATGGATGCTGCTGGCGCCGATCGTTCTCAATCGAAAGGGCGAGCATGTGCAACTGCTCGAGGACCTGCGCGCCCAGGGCTTCGTGCGGGCCCGGGTCAACGGACGGGTCATCGACCTGGATGACGAATTCCCCAAACTGGAATTGCGCAAGAAACATTCCATCGAGGCGGTCGTCGACCGCTTTCGAATACGTCGGGATGCGGCTGCCGATGATGAAACCGGCCTGGCCCAGCGTCTGGCCGAGAGTTTTGAAACTGCCCTGAGACTGGCCGACGGGGTGGCGATCGCCGCGCCCATGCCGGGCAATGACGAAGAGCTGCCCTCCGAGATCCTGTTCTCTTCGCGCTTTGCCTGCCCGGTATGCGATTACAGTCTGTCCGAACTCGAACCCCGGATGTTCTCGTTCAACAACCCCAACGGCGCCTGCGAAGCCTGCGACGGGCTGGGTGTGACCCGCTTTTTCGATCCCGATCGGGTCGTGGCCAATCGTGAACTGTCACTGGCCGGGGGTGCGATTCGCGGGTGGGACCGCCGCAACGCCTATTATTTTCAACTCATCCAGTCACTGGCCCGGCATTTCGATTTCGATATCGAGACCCCGTTCGGCGAACTGCCGGAAAATATTCGCAAGGTGGTTCTGCACGGCAGTGGTGATGAAAAGATCGCCTTTCGCTACCTGTCCGATCGTGGCAGCCAGACGCGCAAGCATCCTTTCGTCGGCATTATCCCCAACCTCGAAAAGCGCTACCGCGAAACCGATTCACGCATCGTGCGCGAGGAGCTCTCGCGCTACATCTCCGCCCAGCCCTGCCCGAGCTGCAAGGGCCAGCGTCTCAACCGCGCCGCCCGGCATGTAACCATCTCCGGTCACAACCTGCCGACCATTTCGGGATGGTCGGTCGAGCGTTGCCTGGCATTTTTTCGCGGACTCAAGCTGGAGGGCTGGCGAGGTGAAATCGCCGACAAGATTCTCAAGGAGGTTCGCGAGCGTCTGCATTTCCTGGTCAATGTCGGCCTGGACTACCTGACCCTGGACCGCCAGGCCGACACACTGTCAGGCGGCGAGGCCCAGCGTATTCGCCTGGCCAGCCAGATCGGCGCCGGCCTGGTTGGTGTCATGTACGTACTCGACGAGCCCTCGATCGGCCTGCATCAACGTGACAATTCGCGCCTGCTCGAGACGCTGACCCGGCTGCGCGATCTGGGCAATACGGTGATCGTGGTCGAACACGACGAAGATGCCATCCGCACCGCCGATCATGTGGTCGATATCGGCCCGGGACCCGGTGTTCACGGCGGCCGGATCGTGTTTTCCGGTTCGCCTGCCGAGCTGGTCAAATGCACCGATTCCCTGACCGGTGATTACCTGGCCGGCCGACAGGCCATTGCCATACCCGACAAGCGTCACAAGCCGGATCGCAAGCGCATCTTCAGGCTCAATGGTGCGACCGGCAACAACCTGCGCGAAGTCGATCTTGAGTTGCCGGCCGGTCTGTTCATTTCAGTCACCGGCGTGTCCGGCTCCGGCAAATCTACCCTGATCAACGACACGCTCTATCACTTGCTCGGGCGGGAGTTGAACAATGCCTCACTCAATCCGGCCCCGTTCTCGGAATTTTCCGGTCTCGACCTGTTCGACAAGGTCGTCGACATCGACCAGAGTCCGATCGGGCGCACGCCACGCTCCAACCCGGCCACCTACACCGGCCTGTTCACGCCCATCCGGGAACTCTTTGCCGGCACCCAGGAAGCGCGCGCCCGTGGTTACAAGCCGGGCCGCTTTTCCTTCAATGTCAAGGGCGGGCGCTGCGAGGCCTGCCAGGGCGATGGTCTGATCCGGGTCGAGATGCACTTTCTGCCCGATATTTTCGTGCCCTGCGACCTTTGCGGGGGCAAGCGCTACAACCGCGAAACCCTGTCGGTCACCTACAAGGGCAAGAATATCCACGAAGTACTGGACATGACCGTCGAGGACGCGCTGGAATTCTTCGAGCCGGTCCCGACCGTGGCCCGAAAACTGCAGACCATGATGGATGTGGGCTTGAGCTACATTCAACTCGGCCAGAGTGCCATAACCCTGTCCGGCGGCGAGGCGCAACGCATCAAGTTGTCTCGCGAACTGTCGAAACGCGACACCGGCAACACCCTGTATATCCTGGATGAACCCACCACGGGCTTGCACTTTGAGGACATCAAGCACCTGCTCGAGGTTCTGCATCGACTGCGAGACCATGGCAACACCGTGGTCGTCATCGAACACAACCTGGATGTCATCAAGACCGCCGACTGGGTCATCGACTTAGGCCCCGAAGGCGGCGAAGGCGGCGGCCGGATCATCGCCCAGGGCAGCCCCGAGGACGTGGCCAGGACGCCGGGTTCATGGACAGGGGAGTATCTGGCGCCGATGTTGAATGTGCGGCGCAAGCGGAAGAGGACGGCGTGAGAACGGTTTACGGGAAAGGATCAAGGAACAAGGTTCAAGGTTCAAGGTTCAAGGTTTAAGGTTTAAGGTTTAAGGTTTAAGGACTCAGGGGTAAGTCTGCAGATTCGGGGGCGTTGCCGATTCCGAGCTACTGACCACTTCACCTCTTCACCTTTTCACCACCGACTTCCGACCTCCGACCTCCGACCTCCGACCTCCGAC
>SLKT01000112.1 GCA_007134485.1 Wenzhouxiangella sp.
TCCGACCTCCGACCTCCGACCTCCGACCTCCGACTTCCGACCCCTGACCTCCCTCTTCCCTCTATTCCTCTCCCCTTCTTCCCCCATACCGCGACACGTACCACTGCAGCGCCACCCAGTCATACAGGAAATGCACCAGGATCGGGACCAGCAGGTTGCCGGTCCACTGGTAGAGCAGGCCCAGGTAGAGTCCGATGATGGTGGTGACGATGAAATAGCTGCGGGTCATGGCGTGGGCCAGGCCGAAGAGCAAAGATGCAATGACCAGCCCGCCCCAGGGGCCGATCAGGTTTTCCAGGCCGGCCTGGATGACGCCGCGAAACAGCAGCTCCTCGCCGATGCCTGCTGCCAGCGCCACCAGCATGATGCCGCCTCTGGATGCGCCACGAAACAGCGGCACGACCTTGTGACGAACAAATTCCTGCAGGTCCCGGGCCCAGCCGCTGTGGGCCTTGTCGAACACCCATAATCCCAGAAGCAGCGGCAACGTCGCAAGCATTCCGGCCGACCAGCCATCCAGACCGAAATCCAGGTCCAGCCAGGGGGACAGACCGAACAGCAGGGCCAACCCGATTGCAAGCACGCCCAAACCCGCTTCAAAGGCGACAATGAACCCCAAAGCCGGAGTCGGCGGACTACCTTGATCAGAGCCTGACCGCCTCATGGGTGATTTTCGATATGATGGCGGTCAATCTGTATTCCGGCACTGATCCTCATGTCCGAGTTTCGCATCAAAATGTCTGTCCGCTGGGGTGATCTGGATGCCTTCAACCATGTCAGCAATGTCACCTATTTGCGCTATCTTGAGGAGTGCCGAGCCCGGTGGATGAATTCCGTGCCCAGTCACTGGCAGGATGGCGAAATCGGCCCGGTGGTGGCCAACATGAACATCAATTATCGTCGCCCCATCATCTGGCCGGCTGAAATCGAGATTCGAACGCAACCCCTGTCTCCGGGACGCTCGAGCATCAAGCTTGAACATGAAATTCGGGCGCCATCCGGACAAGACGACAAGCCGGGAGAATTATACGCCGACGCAACCACCACCCTGGTCTGGATTGACAAGAAAACCGGTGAGTCAGTGCCCCTGCCGACCAGCATTCGCGGTTTGGCCAATACCGATTAGATCATTCGATGTAGTTCAGCCCCATGCGCGACACCCCTTGATCCAGCGGCTTGATCCAGCGAACCTCGGCCAACACAATTCCCAGCCTGGCCACTTTCACCAGGCAGCGATCACCTTCAGTGATGAGGTCGTGGAGCTGGCGATCAAGAACGACCAGCCCGCAACCGGCGCGTGATTCCTCCATGACCAGCCCGGCAATTTCCGGCATGAACTCGTCTTCATCGACCATCACATCGGTACACTGAATCAGGCCGACCTCCCACTCATCGGGCGGAAAGCGAAGGTAGCTTCGCTGCTCTTTGTGCTGTTCGGTCATGCTGGCAACCTCCGGGACACCCGTCCTTTGGGTGGATTTCCGACAAGCATATAAGTTTTTGCCGCGTCAGGCAATTTGACCGGAAAGCCTCAACGTGATTTCCCAAGTCTTTCGACCAGGACTTTCAAGGTCGCCTGGGTTGACTCGGCAAACCAACCGCTGACAAAGGAATCGATGTCCAGCGCATCGGGATCGGAGAACATGTCGGCGAGATCTGCCCGGCACAGTCGCCGCGTTTCGGCCATGGCCTGTGCCGGCAGGGCCAGGTGAGTCCGGCACCATTCCACGCAATGCTCAATGAGTTGATCGGAGGCAACGATTTCGTCGATCAGTCCCACCTTGAGCGCATCGCTGACCGGGATCATCTGGCCGGCCACCAGGTGACGCTCGGCGCGGTAGGGGCCGATCAGGCGGGCCAGCGCCTGGTGGATGACTGGCGGCACTACCAGACCTACCTGGACTTCGTTCAGTCCCATGCGGAAATCACCATCGGCCTGAATGCGGTAATCGGCGAACAAGGCAATGACCGTGCCACCGGCCGGACTGTGGCCTGTCAGGGCAGTAACCACCGGAATATCGCTGCGTGCGATTCGTTCCAGCAGTCTGAAAAAGGATCCCCAGAATGCCTTCATGCCCTGTTGGTCCAGTTGCAGCAATTCCGGCACATCCAGGCCGGCGGAAAACATGCCCGGGCTGCCCGATATAATCAGGGCTCGGGCATTGCCATCCGCCGCTTCACCAATGGCCTGGCTCAGGTGCTCGACCATGGCCGGGTTGAGCGCGTTGACCGGTGGTCGGCTCAGGCGCAGCTCGAGGATGTCATCGGCATGCGAAATTTGTTCAATCATGGTCCGTCTCGGTTGAATCGCCAGGTTGGCAAGATTACACCATGGCATGCCGGGCTTGTGACAGAATGCGAGTGCCACTAAGACGAGGACTGTTCATGAAACGAAGGCTGGCCCGACTGTCAAGCGCTGTTGTAATGGCGACTCTGCTTGCCATGGCATCGCAATCGGCAATCGCCGGAAAACTGCAGATCGATGACCCCTGGACCCCCGAAGCACCACCGGGCAGAATGATGGCTGGCTTCATGACCTTGACCAATCATGGTGATGTGTCGATCGAGCTGGTCGATGCGCAAAGTCCGTTGTTCGAGCGCGTCGAGATTCACACCATGATCATGGACGATGGCGTGATGCGCATGAGGAGGCTCGAACAGTTGACCATCGAACCCGGCCAGTCGGTCGCTCTGGAACCGGGCGGCAAGCACCTGATGTTGATGCGTCCGCGTGAATCCCTTGCCGAGGGTGACGAAATCCCCATCACCTTGATCGACTCCAATGAAGACCGGCATGAATTGATCTCGACGGTGCGCCCGCGAGCGACCCGATAGCCAGGAACTCGATCAATCCGAACGGGTTGCATCCACCATTGAACCTGCGGCCAGGTGTCCATCCTGAAGTATGATGAATCCCTGATTTCGGGATCATCAGGCATGTTCGAGACAGAACCCGCAACCACCGCATTGCTATTGACCGCTGCCGGTCTGCTGCTGGTGCTCAGTGTGTTGTTCAGTCGACCCTCCGAGCGCATCGGCATACCGGTGGTGCTTGTATTCCTGCTGATCGGGCTTCTGGTTGGATCGCGCCTGCCGGAACATTTCGTCGATTTCGACATGGCCTTTCGGATCGGCACGGTCGGTCTGGTGCTGATCCTTTTCGATGGCGGCCTGAATACCCCGTTCCGGCAAGTGCGCCAATACCTGGCCCCGGCCTCCTTGCTGGCCACTGTGGGCGTAGCGGGAACCGCGCTGCTGGTCGCCGTTGCTGCCTGGTTGCTCGGGCTGGGCTGGATGGAAGCCCTGTTGCTGGGCGCCATCGTCTCATCGACCGATGCTGCAGCGGTATTTTCCTCGTTGCGCGGTTCCGGCGTGCAACTGCGGCGGCGGGTGGGTGCGACCCTGGAGCTGGAGTCCGGGCTCAACGATCCCATGGCCGTGATTCTGACCCTGACGCTGACCACCCAGCTGCTCGGGACCGAAACCTTTGCCGTGTGGCCTTTCCTGGGCGATGTCGCCCTGCAACTGGCCATCGGGCTGGTTGCGGGCCTGGCCATCGGTTGGCTGGGCACCCAATTGCTGGCCAGAATCCGGGTACCGGCAGCCGGGCTTTATCCAGCCCTGACCCTGGCGCTGGCATTGCTGGCCTTCGGTATGCCGACGCTGTTCATGGGTTCCGGTTTTCTGGCCGTCTATATCGCCGCCCTGATGCTGGGCAACCAGCGCCTGCCCTACCGGTCGGGCATTCTTCGCGTCCATGACGCCATGGCCTGGCTGGCCCAGATCTCGATGTTCCTGGTGCTGGGCCTGCTGGCGGTTCCCGAGTTGCTGGCGCGCTCCGGGGTGCAGGGCCTGATCCTGGCCCTGGTGCTGGCCCTGGTCGCCCGTCCACTGATGGTGCTGCTGTGCTTGTTGCCGTTTCGCTACAAGGCCCCCGAATCGGGGTTCATTTCCTGGGTGGGGCTGCGCGGAGCAGTGCCCATTCTGCTGGCCACCTACCCGGTTCTGGCCGGCGTGGACGGCGCCTACCAGCTATTCCACCTTGTGTTCTTCGTGGTTGTTGTCAATGCGCTGATTCCCGGCGCAACCATCCGCTGGGCGGTGCGCCTGTTCAAGGTCGAACGGGCCGGCCTGGAACGTCCCAGTCCGGTACTGGAAATAAATGCCATCGAAACGCTTCCGGTGCAGATCATCTCCTTCCGACTCGAACCGGCGGCCCTGGCCACGGGCAACCGGGCCGGCGTCTTGCCATTACCCGAAGGCGCCGACATCCTGCTCCTGGTCCGCGGTAATCAGGCCTTGCCGGTCAATCAGGATACGGTGTTGCAAGCCAATGACCATGTGCACGTCATGGTTCGACCGGACGACAAACGTGCGGTCGAATTGCTGTTCGGGCTGCGCGAGGAGGATTAAGCCCGGCTCGCCAGGTCCTTGAGGATGGCGGCTGTCGCGCCCCAGACCGTGCGAATACCCGAATACATGGAAATCATTTCGTGACGATGCGCACCGCGCGTCACGACATGGCGGCGATAACTGCCGGCATCGAGCACCTGGTCCAGCGGCAAGCTGAAAATCTCGCGAACCTCCTGATCACATGGCTGGAGTCGAACCGGAACAGCAATCATGGCCACGATTGGAATGACCCGCCAGGCGCTGATGGTGTCGAAACCATCAAGCAATCCCAGCAGTTCGGCCTGGTCTCGGTCGATGCCGATTTCCTCTTCAGCCTCGCGCAGGGCGGTCTCTATCGGATAGTTCTCGTCGCCGGTGCGCCCTCCCCCGGGCAACGCCACCTGTCCGGCATGGCTACTCATGCCAGCACTGCGAACAGTCAGAATGACGCTTGGCGCCGGCTCAAGAAGAATCGGAATCAGGACGGCCGCCTGACGAGGCCGCCAAGACCCGCCCGGCGGCCGATATCCGTGGACCGGCAAGGATGCCGATCGCGTGGCAAGCGGATTCAAGTTTTTTGACAGACCGCGTAGGCGCCGGGCTGCATCAGTCATCGTCAAACAGTTTCTGACCCCGCTCCGGCAGCGCCGCCATGATCCGGCGGCGCTTGTGCGCATCGAAACTCAACCAGCCGGCGATTTCATCGGCTGTCCGGAAACAGCCGATGCACAATCCTTCCGGCCCCAGCGTGCAGGTTCCGATACAGGGCGACTCCACGGCAATCAATGGTGTTGCCGATTCACCCATGGTCAGTTGCCGGGTGCCTGCACTTCGCCTTCGAAGTCCTCGGGCTCGCCGATCTTGACCAGTCGGATGTCGAACTGCAGGGCTTCGTTGGGACCAATCATCGGCGGATCGCCACGCACGCCAAACGCCAACTCGGGCGGCAGGAACAC
Organism: Wenzhouxiangella sp.; assembly: GCA_007134485.1. Classification (GTDB taxonomy): domain Bacteria; phylum Pseudomonadota; class Gammaproteobacteria; order Xanthomonadales; family Wenzhouxiangellaceae; genus Wenzhouxiangella. Next base: position 5,349 of record SLKT01000112.1, read on the forward strand.
CTGCCACATGGCGCCCTCGCGCATCAAGGGCAGTACTTCCTGCCAGCCTTCGATCACAGAGTTGACCTGGAACACGGCCGGAATGCCGCGACGAAATGAGCTGTCGAATTCACGACCGTCAATCTTGGATCCGCGGTAGTGGACCGTAACCGTGTCCTCGAGGCTGGGACGTGAGCCCTCGCCTTCTTCGATGATTCGGTACTGAACACCGCTGGGCAGGGAAACGACACCGGTCTTGCCCTCATTCTCCGCCATGAAGGAATCTGCACGCGCCTGGTTTTCCTCGGCCAATTGCTGGAAGGCCTCCATGCGCTCCTGGCGAACCTTTTCCTGCAGCTCCATCATCAACTGGCGCATCTCGGCAACGTCAAGGCGCGGTTCACGCTCCCCATAGGCGTCACGAACGGCTTCGAAAACCGACTCCAGATCGATTTCGATGTCGTAGCTGCGCAACTCGGTGCCGAACTCATAGCCGATCGAGTATCCCAGCTTGCCGCGCTCTGATTCCAGATCCTGCGCCTGAACCGACACCATCATCACCGTGCACATTGCCACGGCAAGAACTAGCTTTTGCATGTTGCCTCCATGAGTGGGAGAAGAAAAATCACGAGATTGACAAAAAGACCTTTCATTCTACCTGACTGATGCTCCATTGACCAATGACACGTCTGATCGGCTCTTCATGGAGTGGTCAGGGACAAATCATGGACATTCTCTCTATCCATGTGGTTCCCGTGCTTCATGTGCCTGGAGACCAAGCGTGGCGACCCTGATCTGTTATTTTCCACCCCAATAGTGTTATTAATTAATAGTAAAGTGGTCCCTAAGTCATATAAACTATTGATTTATATATTTCTTCAATTCTGGCACGCTGATTGCATTACTAATGGCGGAGATTATTTGACACCCGACAGCCAACAGGAGAAACACCTCATGGGAATTTTTTCACGCATGGGCGACATCATCAACGCCAACCTCAATTCCGCACTGGAGAAGGCCGAAGATCCGGAAAAGATGATTCGGCTGATGATCCAGGAAATGGAAGACACGCTGGTTGAAGTGCGCTCGGCAACCGCCAAGTGCATCGCCGAGAAGAAGGAGCGCGGCCGCCTGCTGTCACGCCTGAAGGAGCAACAGGCCGACTGGGCTCGCAAGGCCGAGATGGCAATCGACAAGGATCGCGAAGATCTGGCCCGCGCGGCGCTGGCCGAGAAGACCGCACTGGGTGATCGCATCAAGTACCTGCAGGAAGAGCTGGATCAGTACGAGGAGCAACTGGCCAAGTATGACGATGATATTGCCAAGCTGCAGGCCAAGCTGACTGATGCACGCAATCGCCAGCGCGCCCTGGTCATGCGTCACCGCTCGGCCACTCACCAGCTGAAAACCCGGCGCCACATTCACAATGACAAGATCGATCAGATGCTGCAGCGCTTCGACAGCGCAGAACAGCGCATCGATCATATCGAGTCCGAAGCCGAGGCCCTGGACATGGGGCGCAAGGGCGAAAGCCTGGAGTCGGAGTTTCGCAAGCTCGAGCGCGATGAGCGCGTCGAGAGCGAGCTGGAAGAGCTGAAGTCAAAGAAGAAGGCCAAGTGACATGGACCTGCTGTTATCAAGCGCCATTGTTCCGGGGGTGAACAACGCCCTCGGCATGCTTTTCGCACTGCTGGTCATCTTCCTGGCGATTGTCGCACCGATCTGGCTGGTCCTGCATTACGCCACCCGCAATTCGGCCAACCGCAGAATCAGCAGCAAGGACGAAGCGCTGCTTGAAGACCTCAATGAAAGCGCCCGGAAGATGGAAGACCGCATTCACACGCTGGAGCGCATCCTGGATGCCGACCACCCCGAATGGAGGAAACGGACATGAACAATTCACACGTCTCGCCCAACCGGAACCGGCTCTATCGAGACAAGGACCGCGCCTTGATCGGCGGGGTGTGCGCCGGAATCGCCGAGTGGATGGGTCTGAATCTGACCGCGCTGCGAGTCATTGTCGTGGTTCTGGCCATTCCGTTTACGCCGGTGGTGCTCATCACTTATCTGGCACTGTGGATTCTGATTCAGAAACGACCCCGCAATCTCTACCGCGACGATCAGGAGGCGCAGTTCTGGCAGGAAGTGCGACGCTCACCAAGCGACAGTGTCGGTGGTCTGAACCGGCGTTTTCGCGAGCTCGACGATCGCCTGCAGCGAATGGAACGCTGGCTGACTTCCAGTGAATATCGCATTGATCGGGAACTGCGGGACTGATCAGGGCATCGACTACGGGAGCGTTGCATGCCATTGTCACTTGTTCTTGTCGCATTGCTGGTCATGATCCCGGCCGGACTGGCCGGGATCTGGTTGGGGCTGAAGGACCTGCTTTCCGAAGGCGAGCAGCTGCTCGGCGCCGCCGCCGAGGTCTGGCCGCTACTCGTCAATGCACTGGCCTGGTGTCAGCCGGTACTGTGGCTGACTGGCGGCATGCTCATCCTGGTCCTGGCAGCCACCCTGGTCGCTACTCGTCTAAAATAAGGGCCCTGACCTTCACCGTATCAGGACAAGCCCATGTCATTCGAAAACCTCGCCGTGGTCACCCGCGGCGGCATTCATACCATTACCGTCAAGCGCCCGGCCAAGCTCAACGCCCTCAATGGCCAGACATTGCAGGAACTGTACGCGGCCATCATTGATGCCAGCGGCGATGACAAGGTGCGCGTGATCGTGCTGACCGGCGCCGGTGACAAGGCCTTCGTGGCCGGCGCGGATATCGGCGAAATCCAGCAGCAAAGTCCGACTGAAGCACGCAGCTTTTCGGCTTTCGGCCAGAATCTGATGAGCATGATTCAGGGCCTGGACAAGCCGGTAATTGCCGCAATCAATGGTTTTGCCCTCGGTGGCGGCATGGAACTGGCGCTGGCCTGCCACTTGCGCATCGCCAGCGACAATGCCCGCCTGGGACTGCCGGAAATCAAGCTCGGCATCATGCCGGGGTTTGGCGGCACCCAGCGCCTGGTTCGCCTGGTGGGAAGCACCCGCGCACTGGAGTTGTGCCTGAGCGGCGAACCCATTACTGCCGAGCGCGCCGAACAACTGGGACTGGTCAATCGCGTGGTGGCCCCCGACCAGCTCGAACAAGCCGTCAAGGACATGGCAAAGCCGCTGGTCAAGGCCGCACCCGAAGCGGTGCGCGGCATCCTGCAGGCCGTCCTGCAAGGCGGCGAGATCAACCTGGAAGCTGGCCTGTCACTGGAGACCGCCCGCTTTGCCCTGTGCTGCGCCACCGAGGACATGCAGGAAGGCACCAGCGCGTTTCTTGAGAAACGCAGTCCCAAATTCAAAGGTCGATAGCAACAAGGGACTGCCACCAGCTAGTGTGGAAAGTCCGAGGCGAACCCCGGGAATGCTCTAAGTGCGAAGTTTGGAGAGGCATCGGGTGGCATCCGACCGATCACGGCCTGACCAGGTGATCGGCTGAGTCGATACTTTGCTGCATGATGGCCTTGGGGTCGGTCGGGTCTGCGAGTCACTTCTTGCAAGCGGATTCGCTTCGATCTGGCAATCGGTAGCTTCCATGACCCGGGTAAAGCCTGGTGCACTCCGCCGCCACCCGGTCAGGCCATGATCGGTCAGATACCACCCGCTGCGACAGGTAGGAGGAGGTTGAAAGCCTGATGGTGGCCGAATCCGTACTCCCGTATCAATCTACTCCCACCCGACAAGCGACGAGTGGGCTTGACCGGGGCCGGGCTCAAGGTGACGGAAGCGGCCAAAGCCTTTCCGTACATGGAGCGCCCGAAAAGCCTGCTATAGGCAAACCCCTAGCCATTGGAACAACCGAAAATCTGTCGGCACCAGAACGCCACTAAAATCTAATCATCGATCCGGCCGTTCACCTCGAGCCCGGCACCGGGCAAGGCCACTCGTCGCCTCGCCACCATAAACTCATTCTTAAGCCGTCGAGCCCTTGCCATAAGTTCAATTCGTTGTACTTTCGGTGGTTCCCGAGATTTTTCCAACGTCGTGTCGATTAGTAAGCCGCCTCGGGCGCGAGTTCGCCGGCTTCTATACGGACATCCAGGCGGTTTTCCGGTGGGGGTAGCGGGCAGGTGGAGTACTCGGTGAAGGCGCAGGGCGGGTTGTAGGCGCGGTTGAAGTCCAGTACCACGGTGCCGTCTTCTGGCAGGTCACTGTACAGGAATCGGCCCAGACCATAGGTCTCATCGCCCGAGGTGCGATCGGCCAGGATGAAAAATAACTGGTCGGTGCTTTCGACCGCTTCCAGACCGAATGTCCGGCCTTCGAATTCGAATTCGGCCCAGCCGGGATTGGGCTCCTCGACCAGTTCGCCGAGCACATTGGCGATCAGCAAGGTCCTGTCGGGTGGATGTTCATGCCAGCGCGCCTCGATGCGCCAATCCGGATTGAATGGATAATATTCCAGCCCGGGGAAATCGACGCGCGTGGGCGCCTGGCTGTCACGCACTCTCAAGACCGGTCGGCCACCGCGATCGAGCAACTGGAGCTGAACGGATTCGGCCTCGATCAGCGTCGGACCATCCTCGCCATCGACCTGCATTTCGATGCTTTCAAAGCGCTGACCGTTGACCCGAACATCACTGCCCGGCGCCGAATCGAACCACACCTGGTTGTCGACCACGGTCATCTCACCCCAGTGATCCGGACCGGCCGGCACCACCAGGTCGTTGCCCGGCGCGCTGCCCAGTTGCCAATGACCGGACTCGAGAAACTCCAGGCCGACCAGACTCAGCCAGCCATGGGGCTCGGTCAGGCGGGCCAGCCGGCGTTCGCGCCACTCCAGTGTTTCGAGCTCATGCGTGCCGAGCTCCAGTTCGGGGTCGCGTGGATCACCCGGCACACCGCAAGCAGTCACCCCGACAACGACAACGAGAATCGTCAGCGGATTACGCACGGCCATAGATGTCCTCAAGGCGTTCGATATCATCCTCGCCGAAATAACTTCCGGTCTGCACCTCGATGATATGGACATCCTCCTTGCCGTGATTTTCCAGGCGATGCAGGCTGCCGGCCGGAATCTGCACGGTTTCGTTGGCGCCGAGCTCGAACTCATCATCGCCCACCCGCACCGTCGCGGTTCCCGAGACCACCGTCCAGTGCTCGCTGCGGTGCTTGTGGCGTTGCAACGACAACACACCACCGGGTCGGACCACCAATCGCTTGACCTTGCAGTCATCGGCATCCTCGAACACCGTATAGCTGCCCCAGGGCCGGTGGACGGTGTTGTGAAACACCGCCGACTGGTGATCCTGCTTGATCAGCTCGTCGACCACGGCCTTGACCTCCTGGGCCCGGTCACGATCGGCGACCAGAACGGCATCACCGGTATCAACAATCAACAGGTTATCCACACCCACCGCTGCGATCAGACGATTTTCGCCCTGGATGAAGGTATTGCGCGCATCGACCAGCACACCTTCTCCCTGAACCCGGTTGCCGAGGGTGTCGGTGTCGTAAAGATCACTGATCGCCTGCCAGGATCCGATATCACTCCAGCCACAGGCAACCGGCACTACCGCACGGCGCTCGGCTCGCTCCATGACCGCAAAATCGATCGATTCCGCGCGAATTTGCGAAAAGCGCTCGGGGTCGAGCTCCAGGGGTTGCTGATCGATCGCCGAGGCGCTCCAGGCATCGCGCACGCCGGTGAGAATATCCGGGGCCAGTGCTTCCAGTGCGGCCAGAATGGCCGAGGCCTGGAAGCAGAACATGCCGCCGTTCCAGAGGTATTGACCGGACTCGAAGTACTTGCGGGCGGTTTCCTGGTCGGGCTTTTCGACAAACGCCTCGATCACCTGTCCCCCGTCGAGATCATCACCGGCGCGAATGTAGCCGTAGCCGGTCTCGGCATGGGTCGGCCTGACCCCCAGGCAAGTCAGCCAGCCCTCACGGGCCAGGTCGTAGGCACTGGTCACGGCCTTCCTGAAAGCCTGTTGATCTCGCACCAGGTGATCGGCGGGAAGCACCAGCAGGCAGGCATCCGGACCATGATGATGTTCGGCCCACATGGCCGCCGCCGCGATCGCCGGTGCGGTGTTGCGGCCTTCCGGCTCGAGCAGAAAATGATGTTTGCCTGGCGCATCCGACTGCTGATACAGATCGCGGGTCAGAAAATAATAGTCGCGTCCGGTCACCGTCAGGGTCACGCCCTCATCGGCAACCGCCGAGGCCCGCTCAATGGTGCTTTCGGCCAGTGTCTGGCCACTGGCCAGGCGCATGAATGGCTTTGGGTGTGCCTTGCGCGAGACCGGCCACAGCCGGGTTCCGGCGCCTCCAGACAGAATGACGGGTATCAGCATATTTCACGATTCCATTGTTCGAGACAGTAATCCAGGGCGGTCTCGACCGGATCAAGCGACTTACCGGTCAATTCACGATACCGGCTGGTATCGAGCACCGACCAGATCGGGCGACGCGCCTTCTGCGGCCATTGATCGGAACGAATCGGCTCGACCGCGACCGGCCGTTCGATCAGACCACGCTCGGCGGCCCGAGTGACCGCCAGTTCGGCAAACTCGTGCCAGCTCATTGCGCCCTGCCCGGCCACATGGACCAATTCGGGCGAAGCCAACCCGGTCAGTACCTGCTTGACCAGCGTCCAGCTCGCCTGGGCCAGGGAACCGGCCCAGGTGGGTGATCCGACCTGGTCGGAAACCACCCTGAGATCCTGTCCGCTGGCGGCACGCCCCAGTATGGCACTGAGAAAATTGCCCGGCAAGGCACTGTAGACCCAGGCGGTGCGCACGACCAGCCCCCGGCAACCACTCAGCATGACCTCGCGCTCGCCGGCCATCTTGCTCAAGCCATACGCGCTTTCCGGAGCCACCGGATCATCTTCCCGCCAGCTACGATCAGGCTGACCGCTGAACACATAATCCGTGGAATAAGTGACCAGGCCGGCATCATTGGCCTGGCACCAACCGGCCAGGGCGGCCGGCAGGTCGCGGTTGAGTTTGAGCGCGGCTTCGGCATGATCCTCGGCATCATCCACGGCGGTCCAGGCAGCCGCGTTGATCACGACCTGTGGCCGGACATGCTTGAGTATCCGGGCCAGGGAGGTCAGATCGGTCAGATCACACGGGTGATCCCCTCCGGCACGTGTGGTGGTGACCAGTTCGACATCATCCGGCGCGCCGGCAACCAGGTGGCGTCCAAGTTGCCCGCCGGCCCCGGTCAGCAGCACCTTCATCGTGGCAGTCGAACCGCCGGAATCTCCGACAGGCGGGGGGCGGCTGCATCCTTGGGCGAAAGATCGGGGTGGTCGATCGGCCAGTCGATTCCAATCTCCGGGTCATTCCAGGCAATCGCGGAATCAGCCTGGGCATCGTAGGCGCGTGTGCACAGGTAGTGAAACGTCGCTTCTTCGCTGAGCACCACAAAGCCGTGAGCAAAGCCTTCCGGAATCCAGAGCTGAGCGTGGTGTTCGGTATTCAGTTCACAGGCCATCCACTGCCGGAAATGGGGCGAATCCGGACGAATATCGACGGCCACATCCAGCACCCGACCGCGCGATACCCAGACCAGCTTGCCTTGCGGAGAAGGCCACTGGTAATGCAACCCGCGCAGCACGCCGCGCACCGAGCGCGAACTGTTGGCCTGGACAAAATCCGGCCCGATGCCATGCTCGCGGTAGCGTTCCTGGCGCCAGGTCTCGAGAAACCAGCCGCGCTCGTCAGCGAACACCTTTGGCTCGATGCGAAGCACTCCTGGCAGCGTGGTGGTCTCGACCTTCATGGCGCCCGCAGGGTACTGGCCACCATGCGAAGATAGTCGCCATAGCCACTTGAAATCAGCGGTTCGGCCAGCCCGAGCAGTTGATCGCGCGTGATCCATCCCTGGCGGAAGGCGATTTCTTCCGGGCAAGCCACCCGCAACCCCTGACGCGACTCAAGCGTTTCGATATAACTGGCTGCCTGCTGCAGCGAGGCGTGGGTGCCGGTATCCAGCCAGGCATAACCTCGGCCCATGGTCTCGACGGTCAAATCGCCGGCCTCGAGATAGCAGCGATTGAGATCGGTGATTTCCAGCTCGCCGCGTGCCGAAGGTTTGAGCGCAGCGGCGAAATCGCAGGCGCGCCCATCGTAGAAATACAGGCCGGTCACTGCATAATTGGATTTCGGCGTCTGCGGCTTCTCCTCCAGCGACAACACGCGCCCGGCCCGGTCGAGCTCGACCACGCCATAGCGTTCCGGATCGGACACCCAGTAACCGAATACGGTGGCGCCGTCTTCACGCGAATTTGCCTGGGCCAGCAATTCACGCATGCCACCGCCGTGGAAGATGTTATCGCCGAGAATCAGGCAGGAAGGCTGGTCGGCGATGAAATCACGACCGATGATGAACGCATCGGCCAGCCCGCGTGGATGCTCCTGTACGGCATATTGAATCTCGATTCCCCACTGGCTGCCATCATCGAGCAGCTTGTGAAACAAGGCTTGCTCGTGCGGGGTGGTGATCAGCAGAATCTCGCGAATGCAGGCCTGCATCAGCGTGCTCAATGGGTAGTAGATCATCGGCTTGTCGTAGACCGGCAGCAGCTGCTTGCTGATCACCTGGGTCAGGGGGTACAGCCGTGTACCGGCACCGCCGGCCAGAATAATGCCGCGCCGGCTCATGCCGAACGTCTCCCACCGCGCCCGACGCCCAACCGCTCGGAACGATAGCGTCCATCGCGAATACGTTGCCACCAGTCGGCATGATCCAGATACCAGTCCACGGTGGCGGCCAGGCCACCGGCAAAATCCACCTCGGGCTTCCAGCCCAGTTCATTGCGAATCCGGGAGGCATTGATTGCATAGCGACGGTCATGGCCGGGCCGGTCCTGGACGAACTCGATCAGCTCGCGACGCGGCCGGCCGGTCGGCCGGCGTTCATCGAGCAGATCACACAGCAGATGCACGACCTCCAGGTTGGTCATTTCGGCATCCCCACCGATGTTGTAAACGCGACCCGGCTGGCCATCGGTCAGCACCCGGAGCAGGGCCTTGCAGTGATCGGTCACGAACAACCAGTCGCGCCGTTGCTGACCGTCTCCGTAAACCGGGAGACGCTCGCCGTGCAATGCGTTGATCAACATCAGCGGGATCAGTTTTTCGGGAAACTGGTAGGGGCCATAGTTGTTCGAGCAGTTGGTGATCATCACCGGCAGGCCGTAGGTGCGATGCCAGGCGCGCGCCAGATGATCGGCGGCGGCCTTGGAGGCGGCATAAGGCGAATTGGGTGCGTAGCGGTGGTTTTCGTCAAACGGCGCGTCGTCGGGTTTCAAGGTACCGTAGACCTCGTCGGTCGACACATGGACGAATCGGAACTCTTCGCCGGCATGGCCCTGCCAGTAGTCCAGGGCAGCATCAAGGAGCACCTGGGTGCCGTTGACATTGGTGCGAATGAAAGCCCCCGGATCGTCAATGGAACGATCCACGTGGCTTTCGGCGGCAAAGTGGACAATAGCGGCCGGCTGGTGCTGCTCAACAAGTCCGCGCACCAGCTCGATATCGCCGATGTCTCCGTGAACGAATTCATGTCGATCGGGATCAAGCCCGGCCAGCGACTCCAGGTTGCCTGCATAGGTCAGCAGGTCCAGGTTGACGACCCGGTGATCGGTGTTGGAAACGACATGGTGGATGAAATTGCTGCCGATAAAACCGGCGCCACCGGTCACTATGAGGGTTGACATGATGATCTATCGGGCCTGGGGACTTGTAGAGGCAATTTCGGGTCGCAAGCCGGAGATTGCAAGGCCGAAGCCCCGACCCACGCCGGAGCTATTGCCAATGAAATTCAGAACGGGATGTCGTCTTCAAGATTCCCACCACCGGATGAGCCCGACGAGTCGGAGCCTCCGGAGTAGTTCCCCGGACGATCTTCCAGTGGCTCACTGCCACCGCGACTGTCCAGCATCTGCATGTCATTGGCAACAATCTCGGTGGTCCAGCGGTCCTGGCCGTCCTGACCCTGCCACTTGCGCGTCTGCAGGCGACCCTCGATGTACACCTTGGACCCCTTGCGCAGGTACTCTCCGGCAATCTCGCCGAGTTTGCCGAACATCACCACCCGATGCCATTCGGTGCGTTCCTGTTGCTCGCCGCTTTGCTTGTCGCGCCAGGATTCCGACGTTGCGATTCGGACATTGGTCACCGCATTGCCGCCGGCGGTGTGACGTGTCTCCGGATCAGCGCCCAGATTTCCAATCAAAATCACCTTGTTGATTCCACGGGCCATGGCTTGAGGCCTCTCCTTCTGGTTGAAATGGGGTATGCGAAAGACTGCGGCAAAGTCTAGCATAGGGGATTGAGACCGCTATCGGTAAATATCCTGTGATCAAGTGGGAAATCGACTCGTATAATGGTCATCCATGAACGATATCCCACATCATCGCCAGCCCGCCAGTTTGAGCGACGTCCTGGAGCTGACCGCGGAGGATCGCCGCGCGGTGGATCAACTGATTCGCGATCGGCTATCTTCCGAGATCGCTCTTGTAAACCAGATCAGCGAATACATCATTGGCGGCGGCGGCAAGCGGCTGCGTCCGCTGCTCCACCTGATTGCCGCGCGAGCCGCCGGTTATCAGGGTCGCGATCACATCCAGATGGCGGTGATCATCGAGTTCATTCATACCGCCACCTTGTTGCACGATGATGTGGTTGATGAGTCGCCCCGCCGCCGCGGCAAGGAAACCGCCCACCGTATCTGGGGTAACGCCGCGTCGGTTCTGGTCGGAGACTTTCTCTACTCGCGAAGCTTTCAGCTCATGGTCGAGATCGATCGCCTGGAGGTCATGGAAATCCTTGCCAACACGACCAACACGATCGCCGAGGGGGAAGTGCTTCAGCTGATGCAGATGGGCAATGCCGAGCTGGACGTGAAGGATTATTTCCGGGTCATTTCCGACAAGACTGCCTGTCTGTTCGCCGCCAGCGCACGGCTTGGTGGTGTGCTGGCAGGACGGGACGCCGATACCTGTGACAGACTGCATCAATTCGGACTGTTGCTGGGCCAGGCCTTCCAGATCACCGACGATGTACTCGACTACCGTGCCGATGACAAGGCGCTGGGCAAGCGACTCGGTGACGACCTTGCTGAAGGCAAAGTTACACTGCCACTGATCCTGGCCATGCAGCGAGCCAACGAGCACGACCGCATTCACATGGCCGAAATGATTCGCCAGGGCGGCAGCGACCGGCACCAGGAGGTTCGTGACATCATGGAAAGTACCGGAGCGCTCGACAGCGCCATGGAGCATGCCGCCGGGCTGGTGTCTGATGCCGCCACCCACCTGGCCACGCTCGATGCCAGCGCCGATACCAGCGCCCTCGGAATACTGGCCGATTACGCCGTCGATCGGTCCCTGTAAGAAAAGACCGAATGACGAAACGCCTCGCCACGTTGCTCGAAATTGCTGAAGTGCGGAAAACTGGGCGCCCCGGGTGACAATAGCACCGTCCCTCCGGGACGACTGAGCGCTACCGCCGCATCGACTGCCTCGGCCATGTTCAAGGCCTGTCGAACGCTCGTGGCGCCAATCACGCCGGCATCGCACAGTTCTCCTGCAATCTCCGGTCCGTTGTCCGGAAGTGTCACCAGACCCGCCAGCGAGTGGTCACGACACCATTCGATGACCGGCGCCCACGAACACGGACGCTTCTGTCCACCGACGATCAGGGTGATCTTCGAGCTTCCGAGCGCTTGCAAAGCGGCCAGTGTCGAGTAGGGAGAGGTTGAGATGGCATCGTTGACCCAGCGTCTGCCACCGACCTGGGCGACCAGCTCCAGACGATGGGCAAGCGGACGGAAACTCCTCAGTGCCTCGATCATGACATCGAGGCCGCAGCCAAGCAGATGCGCCGCTTCCAGCGCCAGGACCGCATTGTCCAGGTTGTGACGCCCGACCAGCGCCAGCTGGCGCCCACTGATCAGTGGCGCCTGGTCAAGGTAGATTCGATCGCCATGACGATGAAAGCCGGGCGTCCGGTTGCCCTCGATTCTCCCCGGAATGGCCAGCGTTGCCTTGCTCAGCAACGCATCATCGCCATTGATCAGCAACGGCCGGCCGTCGAGCAATTCGGCAATCCGCAGCTTGGACGCAAAATACTTTACCTTGCCTCCATGCCAGTCCAGATGCTCCTCGAAAAGCCGTGTCATCAAGCCGAGTCTGAGCTGCCCTTCAAGGTCGGCCAGTTGGTAACTTGACAGTTCGAGCACCACCATTTCGGCCTTGGTATCTAGCAGGTCGAGCATGGGAATGCCGATATTGCCGGCCAGTTCCACCTGCTTCCCGGCCTGGCCAAGCAGATGGGCAAGCAGCGAGGCCGTGGTGCTCTTGCCCTTGGAACCAGTCACGCCAATGACCGGCACTTCCGGTCGCTCGCTGAACCAGATCGATGCCGGGTTTACAACCGGCTTGCCCTGAGCACGAAACTCGACAAGTGTCGGGTGATCCACCGGCACTCCGGGCGATCGAATCAGTACCTCGTAGTCGAGCAGATGTTGACCGAACGGCTCCCGTACGCCCGGCACCTTCGTTGGAAGTGCTCCGGATTCGACCAGCACCGTCAGGTCGGCGCTGGGATGATGCGCCTTGAGGGTCGACACGACACTGCGCCCTTCCCTGCCGTACCCCAGCAATCCGATCTTCCGTTCCCCCAGTTGATCAAGCCGCATGCAAGCACTCCGGGGGAATCAGATGGCGCCCTCCGGGCCGGCAGACCTCCTCCAGGTCGGAAACGTGAATACCAGCCAGACGACTGGAAAGCGCCTGGACCACGTCATGGTCCATCCACTGCGTTTTCCCGGCCAGGGCTTTCACTGCAGCGCGTGCCTCCTCGGCCTCGCCAACACATTCCAGCGGCTTGACGCCATCCAGAGCCAGCAACTGGGCAAAACCCTCGGTCAGATCGGAATCTTCCAGCAGATCCCGCCCGAAGATGGCGCTCAGGGATGCCGGGCTCATGAAGGGTGCAAGCCCGAGAAACACGAACAGGCACTTGGGACAGCGTCCGCACCACCGATCGATGCGCGGACCATCCAGGTGGAAGTTTCGATTGCAGGAGGCAAACAGCGGGTGGAAGCGCGTTTGATCGGCAAATTCGCGGCAAATGGCCAGTTCACGGTCTTGTCGCAGGATGGAAAAAACCTTCAGGTCAGGCTCGATGTAGCGTCCCACCCATTCATCCAGCATGACTTCGAATTCAAGGGATTTGGAGAACTGGTGATTGACCGGATTGCCCGATGCATCTTCAAGACTGGCCTCATTGGCCGAGCGCTCGTTGGCAAATACGACTCGGTCGTAGTCCATCAGCAAAGCCGCCAGCACGCAAATGGCGGCGTTGATGGCCGTGACGGGCACGTGTCCATTCCAGGCACCGGCGCGGTTGAGGTCCTGCAAGCGCGGGTCCAGCGCTCGCCTGACCATCCAGTGATCTCCCTCCAGACTGCGGCCAATGCGCTCGATCACCGGCGAAGACCCGATCTGAACGGTATCCGGTTGATCGCCGGTCCGCACCAGGCGCGACCAGGCAACCAGGGAATCCTTGCCCCCGCCCAGTGGCAGCAGGGTGCGGCGCGCCAGCCCCGAGCGCTCGGGTGTTGTTCGGTCGAGCTCGGCATCGGGATCGGAACCGGAATCGGCCGAGAAAATCCTCGACCAGTGATCGCGATTCAAACCATTGCAGTACGCGAACTCCGCCAGGCCCTCACGATACAAACGGTTCAGCCAGGCTGCTTGCCAACCATCCGGCGATCGACTTCCGAAACCGACATCTAGCGGACAGCCGGCTTTCCAGTAGCTCACGCCGGCGACCCAGTGAAGCAGATCCAGCGCGCGCTCGATGGCCGGGATTCGGCGCGCCGAAATCGAGACCTGCACGGCGGGAAACTCGAGCTTCTCGACCAGCCTGATACCGTCCAGCTCGTAGACCAGCTCGACGCTCGCATGATCAGCACTTAGTGTGCGTGACACGAACACGAATCGCCGACTGGACGAACGATCCCAATCCAGGAGATCGGAACTGGTCACGACCTCAACGCCCTTCGCCGGACTCGGGCTGGACAGCACTTTCGACATCACTGCGCGCGCGTGGCCACGCCCGCAGGACGGCATTGACCAGTGTCGCCAGTGGAATCGAGAAAAAGACACCCCAGAACCCCCAGATACCGCCGAACACGAGGACCGCGACGATTATGGCAACCGGGTGCAGATCGACGACCTCGGAAAACAGGATGGGCACCAGCACATTGCCGTCGAGTGCCTGAATGATTGCATAGGCGATCAGCACATACCAGAAATGTGCGCTCAAGCCGAACGCAATCAGGGCGACCAGTGCCACGGGTATGGTCACCACCGCAGCGCCAATGTAGGGGATGATGACCGAAAAGCCGACCAGCATCGACAACAGCATGGCGAACGGCAGGTCCAGAAGCAGGAACACCACGTAAGTCACGATCCATACGATCAGGATCTCGAGCACCTTGCCACGCACATAATTGCCGATTTGGGCATCGACCTCCTGCCATACGCTGGTGACCAGGGCCCGGTCACGCGGCATGTAGCGACTGAACCAGTCAATCAATACACGCTTGTCCTTGAGAAAGAAGAACACTAGAACCGGCATCAGGACCAGGAAAATCAGCAGCGTGACCACACCCATGACTCCGGAAAGGGAAACCAGCGTGGCGCCGTAGTTGACCAGCTCCGCGCCGAGATTGTCGAGCATGCGCGACAGTTGCTCCTGCGAGATCAGGGCAATCTGTCGCTCGGCTTCCTCGGCAGCAGCCAGGTCACTTTCGGCCGGTCGATCTCCGTCGATCACGGTTGGACTGTCCTCGGCGGCCACCGGAGCCACCAGTTGCGGGTATCGCTCCGGCAAGGTGGCCAGCCAGTCCTGTGCCTGCTGAATGTATCCCGGGACCTGCTGAACCATGGCCGCCAACTGTCGAGTCAGCAACGGCAGGAGCCCGAAAATCAGAAAGAACAACGCGGCCATGAATGCCGTGAAGACCGTGACCACGCTGATCAAGCGTGGCAGACCGAAACGTTCGAGCCGTTGCACCGGCCCTTCGAGCAGGTAGGCAATGATGATGCTGGCCACCACCGGGGTGAGCATTCTGCCGAATAACACCACGATGGCCACGCCAAGCACGAGAAACAGCGCAAGGATGACCACTTGCGGGTCGGAGAAATGCCGTTGAAACCACGCACTGATTCTGGAGATCATGATCGGGAATTATACTGACAGGCGTCGCATCGTGCCCGGCGGACCTCTCCCCGCGAAAGGCCACCGGGTTTTGCCAGCTTCTCAGGAGTGTCGCGTGCGGGGATTACCCTCTAATTCAGAAATCGAAACTGAGACTGGCCTTGACCTCGATACTCTGGCCAAGCTGGTCGGTCACGACACCCATGACGTTGCCGCCGAAGGCAAACTCGGGTGGTGCATATGCGGCATTGAAACGAAACCGATGGCGCTCACCCAGCCCCTTGGTAAACCCTGCCATGAAGGCGTTCTGTGCCAACTCGGGCGCCAGGGCCGAGGCCAGAACCGGTGAATCGGGCTTGGGCTGGGTGCGACTGTAATAGTCGACGTGAAACGCCAGGTCCGAACCCGGCCACCATTGCCAGCCGACACTGTAAACCAGCAAGTCGTTCCAGGCGAATTGCGGGCTGCTGCTGTCCCCCAGCAATGCATTGAATCGGGCCGGCAGGGTGCGGCTCGGGAATGCCCGAACCTCGCTGTAGAAAATCTGCGAGACACCGACCTTCAGGGCGGACCGATCAGTGGCCTGCAGCTGCATGCCCAATTGGATGCGCGACGGAATATCGAGCTCGGCCTGAGCGCCATGAAAACCTTGCAGGGTCGCCAGTTCAGCCATCTCGATGCGCGACTGAAATGCCGCTTCATACTTCAGGCTGGGCAGCAATTCGCCCGACAGCGCCAGTCGAACACCGGTGCCATGCGATACGTCTACGTTCCTGCCCGGATAACCGGCGTTCATCGGATAGTCGTGATGGCTGCCGACTCGACGGGCCAGTGAATCGGTCTCCTGGAGATTCAGCCCAGCTGTTCCGTATCGTTGCGAGGCCAGAATGGCCGAAACAGTCACCGCATTCCGCTCGGACATGCGGTGGGTCAGCCCCGGCATCAGCATGGCCTGCTCGAACAGCATCCCATTTCCCGAGTCATGATCGCCATTGCTGCCGAACACATCCAGGGACACACGGTGGTTTTGCAATGACACCACCAGGGGGGACAGAGAAGAACGTGGCTGATCGAGCAGCGAGAAAGCGAAGTCGGGTATGATGAACCGGTCCTCGACATGCAGCCAGGAGACACGAGGGCTGTAATCCTTGGTCAACCGCTCCAGGTCCGGCGTGATCTCATTGAGAAGATATTCATCCCATGGGCCCAGTTCAAAGGCCACCAGAAACCAGGACATTCCGGTGTACGACGCGACATGCGGCCCATGTGCAGGGCGTACGGCACCCGGTGCCTGGCTGCTCATCAACACAGCCAGCACAATGGACAGAATCAAGATTCGAAATTTCACGGGTGCAATGATCGCGCCTAGAGTTCGGGTACAAGTGTAATGCTGAATTTGGCAAAAATACAACGCTTTTGAAAAAGTTTTTCTCCGAATGGCGACATCTCTCGCAATTCATTGATTTTTATCGAAACCCGCAATAAAGATTCTGTTGCACATGAACAACAAATCTGACGGAAACGAAGCCCAGCGCTACCACGCCCTGACCATTGCCGGCTCGGACTCGTGTGGCGGGGCCGGCATTCAGGCAGACATCAGGACGATGAGCAAGCTCGGCGTACAAGCCGCCAGTGTCATCACCGCCGTGACCGCGCAGAACACGGTTGGTGTCACCGAGGTCGCCGTGATGGAGGCCGGACTGGTGGAGCGGCAATTGTCAGCCGTGCTCGAAGACATCCCCGTGACAGCCGCCAAGACCGGGATGCTGGCCAATGCCGAGCTCATCCGCACCATTTCCCGGCGCCTGGACGAGCACCCGGACATCGATCTGGTGGTTGATCCTGTCATGGTCGCCACTACTGGCGCGCGCTTGCTGGACACGGACGCTGAACAGGAGCTACGAAACCGATTGCTGCCGCGTGCGACCCTTCTGACCCCCAATCTTCCCGAGGCCCGAGCCCTGACCGGGCTGGATGATCATTCCGACGCCTTGAATCTGGCCGATGAAATGCTCCGACTGGGTTGCAAGGCGGTACTGATCAAGGGCGGACATGGCCACGGAGCACGTGTCGAGGACTGGCTGGTCACCCGTGACGACCGGGTCTGTTTCAGCAACCCTCGGATTGACGGCCAGGTACACGGAACCGGCTGTGCGCTGTCGGCCGCGATTACCGCGGGTCTTGCCCGTGGGCTGAAACTCGACGAAGCCGTCGGCATGGCCATCGAGTGGCTTCACGGGATGCTTGACAGCGCCTGGCTGCCAAAGGCCGGGCGACTGCGGATGTTGCCCTTTTAGGGGCGAGCGCGTCCGTTTCCGAAGCCCACGGGTTGGCCTGCTTACCGGCCCAGGCGCTCGCAAATGGCGTCGGTGAAGGATTCAGTACCGCCGTCACCGCCAAGATCCGGGGTGGTTCGGTCGGCCTGTTCGATTGTTTCCGCGATCGCCGTGCGTAATCTCGCTGCATTATCATGTTGCTCGAGGTGATCGAGCATCTGGGCCGCTGCCAGCAGCAAAGCGCAGGGGTTGGCAATCCCCTTTCCGGCGATATCCGGCGCCGAGCCGTGCACGGCCTCGAACATGGCCGCGTTATTGCCGATATTGGCGCCGGGCGCCAATCCCAGGCCGCCGACCAGACCGGCGCAAAGGTCCGAAATAATGTCACCGAACAGATTCGTGGTCACGATGACATCGAACTGCTCGGGGCGCATGACCAGTTGCATGCAGGCGTTATCGACGATCATGTCGGAAAATTCGATATCGTCGTATTCGCCGGCGATATCCCGCGAAACATCGAGGAACATGCCGGTCACATCCTTGAGAATGTTGGCCTTGTGTACCGCGGTGACCTTCTTGCGACCGTTCTTGCGGGCCAGGTCGAAGGCAAATCGCACCACCCGCTCACAGCCGGAGCGGGTCACGACCATCTTGGACTCGGCGCGCGAGCCATCCGGCGCCGTGTACGCACCCTCACCGAGATAGGCGCCTTCGGTGTTCTCGCGCACGGTGATCAGATCGACATTTTCATACCGTGAGCGGGTGCCCTTGAAACTGATCGCCGGCCGAACATTGGCATACAGATCGAAATGCTTGCGCAAAGCAACATTCAGGGATTTGAAGCCGCCGCCCACCGGGGTAGTCAGCGGCGCCTTGAGCGCCACTCGATTGCGCTCGATCGATGCCAGCGTTTCCTCCGGCAACAACTCCCCGACACGCTCCTGGGCAGCCAGCCCGGCCTGCTGTTCGTCATAGCTCAGCCCGGCGCCAAGCGCATCGAGCACCCGCAATGTGGCGCTCATGATTTCGGGGCCAATGCCGTCGCCCCGAATGACGGTGATCTGCTGACTCACTTGAAAGGTTCCTGTGGATCGCGATGGGAAGGCGGTGCTCAACCCAGCATTATATCAAGGGATCTGGCCGAAGATGACCCCCGGCTCAGGACAACAAGCGATCCAGGGCGCCCTCCTGGTCCAGCGCATCGAGATCATCGAAGCCGCCAATGTGCTCATCGCCGATGAAGATCTGCGGCACGGTTCGACGACCGGTTCTGCTGATCATTTCCGCGCGCTTGTCCGGCTCGGCATCCAGCGAGACCTCGGTCCAGATCACCTCTTTCGAGCGCAGCAGATTGCGGGCCGCCATACAGAACGGACAGCTGGCCGTGGAGTACATCACGATGGCATGTTTGGTCATTCCTTGACTCTCAGTTACCTATGCTTTGCAATTCAAATACACCAGTCCGGCTTCTTCAAGCCGGCATAGCGGCAGCCGTCACGGACCGGATTGTCACTGAACAGTCGATACAGTTCACGACTGCCAATGGACGAATCATTGCGCGCCTTGCGCAAGGCGGCCACCACCACTCGCATCAACGGCGGCGTCTCATAGGTCTCGTGGTAGTCGCGCACGAACTCGATCAACCACCAATGGTCAGCGCTCAATTCGATCCCGTCACGATCTGCCAGGGCCCTGGCGAACGCCGAAGTCCACTGTTCCGGATCGGCCAGATGGCCGTCCTCGTCCAGAGCAACACGGCGACCGTCGACAATGATTGATTCAGCGGATGTCATCACAGGTCAATCAGGATTCGCCCGCGGATCAAGTCGTCTATTTGTTTCGCATCCAGCGGCCGGGCGGCCAACTGCAAACCGTCAACTGCATCGACATCTCCAACATACCAGATCGTGGCCAGGCCGTGGTCGACCAGCTGGCGCCATTTTCGAGCCGGTTTCGCACCCAGAAACGCCACCGCCTCGGCCTCGAACAATACATCGAGATCGATCTCCAGGCTGGCGCCGGCCAGAACAATCTCCAGCATCTCGGTGGCGTCCCGATCACTCGAAATATCCCGGATGCGCAGGACACAGGACTCGGAAAGCGCCTCGTCCCCGACACTGCCCACCTGATCGGCCGCCAGGACATGGGTCCAGAATTCCACCAGGCTGGACGTCCGGAAGCCGGCGGCCGGTTCGTCATCGAATCTTCTTGTCCAGGCTGCCTGACAGACCAGAAGCTGGACTGCGGTCGACTGATGATGACCTCCCCAGTCCGCCGCCGGCCCCCTGGCGGCCGCGACTGCCTCACCATGAAAAAAAACGGTCACGGCTCGGCTGGGCACGGCCGAAGTCGCCCGAATCGCCCGTTGAGTCGCAACGGCTGACGTCGAGCCCGGTGCGGCACGGATCAGAAAAATCACTTTGTCCGAATCGCCTTGACCCATCACACTGTACACTGGGATCGATGAAACAACCGATACGAATTCGGGTCTGAGACTGGCATGGACAGCATCATTCGCAAGCTCGCACTGACCCTGATTATTGCATTGATTGCCATTCCGGTGGCGGCAGGGGACCGAGTCTCGCTTCCGGATATGGGCGGCACCGCAACGCGCGTGCTGTCTGCCGAGCAGGAACGCACATTTGCCCGGGATTTCGAACGTTACATGCGCGCCCACGGGGTATTGGTCGAAGACCCCATGATTCGATCCTATTTCGAGGACATGGGGTTCAGGCTGGTTGCCCAGTCATCGCGGCCAAATGCAGAATTTCACTTTTTCGTCCTGCGAGAGCCCAGCATCAATGCCTTCGCCACAGTGGCAGGAGTGATCGGACTGCATGCGGGTCTGATCCTGATGGCGCACGACGAAAGTGAAGTTGCCGGCGTGGTGGCCCATGAAATTGCACACGTGACCCAGGATCACCTGGCTCGCGCGCTGGAAAAGCAGCAGCAGGTTTCCCTGCCCACCATGCTTGCCAGCCTTGGCCTGGCAATGGCCGCTGCCGCCGCCGGCGCGGGAGAAGCCAGCCAGGCGGTGCTCGTCAGCGGCATGGGACTGTCTGCCCAGTTCCAGATCAATCATACGCGTCAGTCCGAAGCTGAAGCTGACCGGGTCGGCATCGGCCTGCTCGGCAGCGCCGGTTACGACCCCGAGGGCATGTCGCGCTTCTTCGAGCGGCTCAATGTCCATAGCCGAGCCATGGGACAAGGGCCTCCGGAGTACCTCCGCACCCATCCCATGACCGTCAATCGAATCGCCGAAGCGCGCAACCGGGCCGAGCGCATGTCCACGCGCAATCCTCGTGACGGAGACGAATTCCATTTCATTCAGTCTCGCCTGAGAGTCATGATGACCGATCGACCCGATCTCACGGCCGAGTGGTTCAGGCAGCGACTGGAAAAAGGTGAGCGTTCGCCCGAAGCGATGCGCTACGGGCTGGTGCTGGCGCTGATCCGTGCGCGCCGGCTCGAAGCGGCCGAGCAGACGATTCACCCGCTGCTCGAGGCCGAACCCGATCGGCAGATTTATCGACTGCTGCTGGCCGAGTTGCGCCTGGCGCAAGATCGACTCGATGAGTCCCTGAACATTCTCGCCGAGCTTTACAAGCACTACCCGGGAACGCGTGCGGTCACCACCCAATACGTGGAGACGCTCATGCATGAGTCGGATCCTGAAAGAGCTCAGCTTGCCATGGAGATCCTGCGTCGGCATCTGCGCCGAAACCCCAATGATTTGCAGATGACCGAGTTCTTGGCCCGGGCAGCCGATCGGGTGGGCGACAAGGTGCGAGCCGCCGAGGCTTTGGCCGACAGCTACTACCTGCGCGGCGGAATCAAGGAAGCCATCGAACAGCTTGAACGGGTCAGTGATCGCGAGGACCTGGACTATTATCAGCGCTCGCGGATCAATGCTCGCCTTGTCGAGCTTCGCTCCGAGCACATGCGCGTGGCCAGCCGGAATCGTTAAGACCGGGCGTTCGATCTCCAGGTCATCGCAACCGCAGCGCTGAATCATTGATGAACTGGCATCCGGACATCACCAGCGAGGCCATGCAACGACGCGCAGAATGGCTGGACTCGATTCGGCAATTTTTTCGCAGTCGCAAGGTTCTGGAAGTCACCACGCCGGTGATCAGCAAATCCGGAGTCACTGACCCCAACATCGAAAGCATGGCCCTGGCCGACCAGGCCGGATTTCTTCGCACATCGCCGGAATACTTCCACAAGCGTCTGCTGGCAGCCGGCATCGGCGACCTGTTCGAACTCGGCCCGGTCTTTCGCGCCCACGAAAGCGGCCGTCACCATCGCCCCGAATTCTGGATGCTGGAATGGTACCGAACCGGCTGGAGCTGGCGAGCATTGGCCGAAGAAGTCATCGAACTGATCCATTCATGCTGTCCAGACCCATCCCCCCTGCAATTCGAAGCCGAATTTCTATCCTGGCGCGAGTGCCTGAAAACCGTGATCTCATGCGATCCATTGACCTGCGATAACGAAGATCTGGTCCATTTCACCACCAGTCTGCCGGCGGACTGTGATCGTGATATGCGCCTCGACTACCTTTTTGCAACGGAAGTTCAGCCGGCATTCCCCGACAATCGTCTGACCGTCGTACACGGATACCCGGCAAGCCAGGCGGCATTGGCACGACTGGACCCCGCCGATGAACGCATCGCCGAACGCTTCGAGGTGTTCTGGGGTTCCACTGAACTGGCCAACGGTTATCGCGAGCTCACCTGCCCCAGGGAACAGCGGCAGCGCTTCATTCGGGACAATCAGCGCAGGAGACAGCTCGGCCGTCCATCCATGCCCATGGACGAGCAGTTGCTGGCAGCACTTGATGCCGGACTGCCGGAATGCTCCGGCGTCGCTTTGGGGCTGGAGCGATTACTGATGATCGCCACCGGAACCGATGACATCAGTCAGGTCACAGCCTTTTGATCGCTTCTCAAACCGGATCCAGGGACCATTGCCGGGCTCTCCAGGACTCGGCAATACGCTGTCCGGTCAGCACAATGCGTTCGACCAGCGAGAGCTGGTTGGGTCGATAGATTCGAACGACCTCTCCAAGAGTGAACTCGCTGATGCTTTCATCAGACAGCATCATGACCAAAACCGCATTCGCTGGACGAGACCCATCAGGCTCCAGATCAAACAGCCACGCCGGCACCCGGTCCATCAACTCAGCGCCGGCTTCGGGTCTGACACCGACCACGAAGCCGTGAACGGTTTCGCCGCCATCCTTTTCCACCGCTGCCAGCGTGATGGGGCGATCTCGCGCAATCATGGAGCGCTCATCTCGATCGTCAGGATGAACGGCAACAAACTTGCGATAAACACCGTTCGAAACCGGTTCAGCCATGATTCGTTCTTCAACCGGCCATGGCCACTGCGGCAGCAGCACATGTCGAGCCGGAACCAGGAGCAATAGTGCGATGACGACCAGAAGCACAACCATCAGGAACGATTTCGAAAGCCAGTGGATCATCCAGGACATCATCACATTTTCATGCTAACCAAGCGGGGGGACATCAGGCAAGTCTGTACGCTCACGCAACAATCGCTTAGAATTCGTGCATGCATCGCCTGTATCCCGGGGGTGAAAACTAGGCGTAAAGACAAAAATCCGCCGGAGCGTGTATGAATAATGGCATCAGAATTCGACCAGCCAGGAATGCAGAACTGCCGACCCTTGCTCGGCTGATAGAAAACCAGCTTCCTGACATGATGGCCGGGCGCAAGCGCCCAAACAACATCGAAGGGCATCTGGCCAGCCTCATCCCCGACAAGTCCCTGATTCTGGCTACCCGTGGCAATCGGCTTGCCGGATTGACCGCAATCGATCTGGATCACGCCCGGATCCTGGCCTGTTATCTGGACCCGGAAACCGCATCTCCTGAAACACCTCGCGAACTGTTCAAGGCAGTCGAGCAGCTGGCCCTGTCATTCGGCATTCGCCGACTGGAGTGCCAGGTCAAGAAGCAGGTCTCCGGCTTCATCCAGTCAATGGGCTACTCACTTGCTGCTGATCATGCCGAGGATAAAACACCCGTCCTTTCCAAGGACCTGCTGGAGGGCGCCGATCCGGAACTGGTCGCCCTGATCAAGCTGCAGGATGAACTTGGAATTCCCGCTGATTACGGTGTCCGCCACCGAATGTGCCTGCAAACCGAAGCCAAGACACTGATCCCGGTGGGTCGTGATATCTTCGATCGTGATCAGCGACTGGTTCCGGCCGCGGCCACGGCCTGGACCCGACTGCAAACCGCCGCCTCCGGTCACGCCATCGAACTCAAGCTGGTTTCGGCTTTCCGTGGCGTGACCTACCAGGCCAACCTGTTCCGGCGCAAGCTTGAGCATGGTCAGTCCATAGATGAAATTCTTGCGGTATCCGCCCCGCCCGGTTACAGCGAACATCACAGTGGCCAGGCGATCGACGTGACCACCCCGGGTATAAAGCCGCTGGAACAGGAGTTCGGTGAAACCCGCGCCTATCGCTGGTTGCGCTCGAATGCCGGCATCTACGGATTCAAGGAAACCTACCCGCGCGACAACCGCCACGGCATTGCCTGGGAACCGTGGCACTGGCGTTATCATCATCGTCCGGGATTGTAGAAATCGGCCGGTCAGCCGATTTCAGTCACGCTTGATTCGCTCGTAGGCCTCGAGGGCGCGTTGCCGGCTGCCCTTCAGATCGACCATGGCAGGCGGATAATCACCGAATCCTTCGCCGGACTGAATCGGATGATGTAGCTCTTTTGGCGAGCGCTCGGACAGTTCAGGGCACCAGCGCCTGACATATTCGCCCTGCGGGTCGAATTTCTCGCCCTGCAGCACCGGGTTGAAGACCCGAAAATAAGGGGCGGCATCCGCGCCGCAACCGGCCGTCCATTGCCAGCCCTGGGTGTTGTTGCCCAGATCGGCATCGACCAGCGTATCCCAGAACCACTTGGCCCCCTCCTGCCAGGGAATCAGCAGGTTCTTGGACAAAAACGAGGCCACCACCATGCGGACCCGGTTGTGCATCCAGCCGGTCGCCCAAAGTTCGCGCATGCCGGCATCGACCAGTGGTATACCGGTGCGGCCTTGTTGCCAGGCTTTCAGACCATCCCGGTAATCCTTGCGATCCCGCCACGGAAAATTGGAAAACTGCGCCTTTAGCGGTTCAAGCGGAGTTTCCGGATGATGGAACAACAAGTGCCAGGAAAACTCCCGCCAGGCGATTTCGCGCAACAGGGACAGCCGCCCCTTGCCGGCCGGCAGCTCCCCGGCCTCGTCGAGTGCAAGCGCCACCTGGACCGGCGAAATCTCGCCGAAGTGCAGGTGGGGCGAGAGGCGTGAAGTCCCGTCCCGGTCGGGCAGATTACGGGTGCGATCATAGTCGTCTGCCCCATTTGCACAATACTTCTCCAGCCGCCGCCTGGCGCCGAGCTCGCCCGGGCTCCAGCGCTTGCTGAAGCCGTCGGCCCAGTCCAGTGTCGGCAGCAGGGAAAGGCTGTCCAGTCCCACCGAGGCCGGCCAGCGATCGGGGCCTTGCAGCTTGCGCGGCTCCGGGCAGCTTGACGGCGGCCGCCAGCGGCGTTGCATCTGCTTCCAGAAAGGAGTGAATACCAGGTAAGGCGAATCGTCCTCCTTGAGCAATTCCCAAGGCTCGAACAGCAATGCGCCATTGCAGCTTTCAACCTCGATGCCGTCATCGCGCAGCGACTGCTTGAGATCCCGGTCGCGCTCCACCAAGGCCGGGTCGTAGAGCCGATTCCAGTAAACGGCCCGGGCCCCGGTGGCGTTGCAAATCCGAGACAGCGCTTCGGCCGTATCCCCTTTAGCGATGATCAAGCGGCTGCCGCGCTTTTCAAGCCGATCGGACAATTCGGCCAGCGAATGATGCAACCACCAACGACTGGCCGCACCCGGCGCCCACTCGCCCTCGGCTTGCGGGTCCCAGATGAACACCGGCACGATGTGGTCGTGTTCCTTGCGAGCCCGATCCAGGGCCGGGTTGTCGGCCAGACGCAGATCACGCCGAAACCAGACGATGGCGGTGGAGTTGCTCACGAGAACACTTCCGAGTAGAAACTCTCGCGAGTCTAACGGACAGGACTCAACGCGCCGTCATCGTTACCAGACCAGGGACACTCAGCAGCCATTATCCCTTTCACCATCCAACCATTGGAAGCGATCCCGGAATACGCCATCAATGGCTGACTTATCCAGGAAGTCAAGAAACTCCACACCGCCGGGGCCCTCGATCGCATTACCCTGACCTTGCGGGTTTTCATTCGGCTCGAAAGGCCCACTTTCATGACCCCACCAGTTGCACCGGGCCTGGATAACCACGCCTTCGGCGGTCTGGTTGCGAATCCCGAAATCTGAATTGCCGGCGATGTCGTTGCCGGTGTCTCGAGTTCCGCCGACCAACGGGTTGGCCTGGTCCGAGGCATCGATGCCACCGCCGGCATTGCTGCTGACCCAGTTGCCGAACACATCAGGGATAGTCGCTTCACCATCGAGGGAAATGCCGATACCCTGATTGTCGAAAACACGATTGCGTTCGACGAACACTTGGCTGTCGACGATTCGCAAACCATCCTGTGACTGGGTACTGATGCGGTTGCCACTGATCCCGATAAGCGGCGAAGATCCGTTCGGAGATTCGGGCAAGCCGCTGCCCGATATCACGATACCGTGGCCACCACCATTCGTGATCTGATTATTTGCCAAGCTAACCGGGCCGGTCACATTGCTCAGTTCCAGGCCATGGCTGCCGTTGTCGCGCACGGTGTTGTCGGTCAACTGAATTGACCCGCTGGTGGCGGACAGCACAATCCCCTCTTCCTGGTGCGTCTCAACGATCGTGCGCTCGATGATGTGATCTTCGCTGCCGCCGCTGATCTCGATACCCACGCGCCGACCCTCGCTGATCACCGAGTCGCGCAGCGTCAACAAGCCACCGCTGCGA
>SLKT01000031.1 GCA_007134485.1 Wenzhouxiangella sp.
CCGAATTGCGCAGCCATGAATACCTGTCCCGGGTACGCGTGACCGGAGCAGTGCGCACACCGGTCTCCCTGCCTCATCGCCAGGGCATGACGGTTCTCGATGCGATTCTCGCTGCCGGCGGCCCCAATGAGTTTGCCGCCGCCAATCGAGCCTCACTGCATCGTCATATGGACAATGGCGCAATCGCCGACTACAGCCTGCCTCTGAAGCGCATGCTCGAACAGGGTGATCTGAGCGCCAATCACTCGCTGGCACCGGGCGATGTCATCGTCGTGCCCCAACGACTCTTCTAGAGCCGGACCGATCATGAATCAGCTACCCAACAGCCCGCAGTCTCTGCCCCTGATCGAACTTATCCCGGCCAGTCTGCGCGAAATGGATCGCCGGCTGACCTGGATGGTAACCCTTTTTGTGGTAATCGCTCTGATCAGTCTGGGGATTGCCTATTCCTGGCCCAAGCATTACTACGCTTCGACCACCATCCTGGTTTCCGAAGACAACATCATTCGCCAGTTGATGGACGGCCGGGCGGTGGCCACCAGCGTCTATGACCGGGCGGGAATCGTCCGCGAAGTGGTCTTCAGCCGCAAGGTCATGGACCAGGTGCTGGAAGCCGGTGGCTGGTTGGCGCCCGATACGGAACAGGCCGAACGAGACCGCATTGCCCGGGCCGTCGAGTCGCGGACCACGATCGGTTCACGGCGAGACAACCTGATTTTTATTGAATATTCGGATACCGACCCGGTCCGTGCCAAAACGGTGACCAACAGCTTCGCCGAGCTGTTCATGCATGAAAGTACCGAGGCCAAGCGCCGGGAAAGCCGTGAAGCCTATGAGTTCATTGCCGCCCAGGTGGCCCAGTACCACAGCCGGCTGATCGGGGCCGAGATGCGCCTGAAGCAGTTTCGCGATGCCAGTGAAGAGGCCCGGCCCGGCTCCGGCCTTGAGGTCAGCGCAAGGGTGGCCGAATTGCGACGTGACCTGGCCACCTGGCGCATGCAGCAAGAGGACTTGCGCTCACGCATGGTTGCCTTGCAGGGCCAACTCGGTGAACTGGGCTCGGACACACAACTGGACAGCTACCAGAACCAACTTCGCCAACAGATCGCCCGGCTTCAAAATGAGCTTGACAGTCAGATGCTGGATCTGACCCCGCGCCACCCGGACGTGATTCGTTCGCGCCACCGGATCGAAGCGCTCAGGGAAGAACTGGCCGCCTCGGCCGATCGCATTCGCCGCGGCGAAGATATCAGCCGTACCCTGCACAGCCCTCTGCACCAGGAACTGGGTATTGAGTTGGCCGGGGTGCAGCGGGAAATTGCCGGTCAGGAAGCGCGTATTCGTGCCGGTGAGGCCTTGCTGGCCGAAGAGCGCCAGCGTGGTCGTCGGGTAGCCGACAGCGATATGGAACTGGCCGAGCTCAGCCGCGATCACGAAGTCAACGAGTCCATCTATGCCGACCTGCTCGACCGGATGGAAAATGCCCGCCTGTCGATGCGCATGGATGAAACGGGCCATGGGCTGACCTTCAGCCTTCACGAACCTGCCATCGAACCCGCCCGTCCATCGGGCCTGCGCTTTCTGCACATTGCCACGGGCGGCCTGATGGCTGCTGTTGCCATGCCGCTGGGGCTGGTCCTGTTGTTGGTCCGGATTGATCCCCGGGTGCGCTCGCCCGAGGCGCTTGAGCGGGCCGCCGACTTGCCCTTGCTGACTGCCATGCCGCGCTACTGGACCGACACGGATCGACGTCAGTGGTGGGCCCGGATCCGCTGGGCGGTGCTGGCCGTATTCCTGATCATTCTCGCCTACGTGGGAGCAGGCTGGTGGCGCCTGATGATGAGTGTATGAAAACCGGCCTTCGCAGGATGAATATTTCGGGCAACGACGGTTCCAACGTCGACAGCGACCAGGAACTGGTCTCGTCACAGCAGTCCATCGCGCGAATGCCGGAAGACCGAGCGCTGGCACCGGACCAGCTCCTCGAACAAGGCGTAATTCATTCGGGCTCGCGCAACTATCGCCAGCTTGATTTATTTCGTGAGCTTCGAGCCAACGTGCTTCACTCCTGCGCCCATCGCAACCCGGTGATACTGGTGACCGGTGTCGGTGCGGGTTGTGGAACCAGTTTTCTCGCCCGCAACCTGGCGGTCTCGATTGCCTTTGATGAGTACCGCACCGCGCTACTGATGGATTGCAATCTGCGCCGGCCGGCTGTCGCAAGGAATTTTCGCCTGGCCGACAGGAGCAGCGGGCTGATGGACCTGTTCGGTCAAAGTGATCAGGACCTGGCCAGGATCATTCACCATAGCGGCGTGCCACGACTGAGGCTGATCCCGGCAGGTAACGGCGTTCTCAATGGCGTCGAATACTTTGCCTCGGTGCGCATGCGCGCCGTCATTCATGAAGTGAGCAATCGTTACGAGGATCGCTGCCTGGTCATCGACGCGCCACCGGCATTGGGCTCACCCGATGCGCGCATCCTGGCCGAGCATGCCGATCTGATCGTGATCGTGGCCGGTGAAGCCCGCCATCGCGCCGAAACCATCCGTCGGGCAACGAAGGTTTTTCCCCGCGAACGCCTGGCTGGAGTGGTATTCAACCACCTGCCATGAAGTACAGCATCCAAATCATCAGGGCCGCGATTGGCGTCTTGATGCTGGCCGTGGTCAGCGAGGCCACATTCGCGCAGGACACTGGCCCGGTCGCGACGCCGGAACTCTACGAGCTGGACCTGGAGCTGGGCCTGGAGCACAGCGACAACCGGGCCCGCACCAGTCCGCGCGGCAGCAGCGAAACCGCGCTGGTGCCACGCGCGATCGTGGACCTGA
>SLKT01000187.1 GCA_007134485.1 Wenzhouxiangella sp.
ATTCGCCCGGGGTCAGCACGCCGGCGATCAACAGCGCGACCACGCCGATCATGGCGGTCACGTCCGGCGGGAATCGCTCGCGAATGAAATTCACGAACACGATGCCGATCACGATCAGAACAATGGCGATTTCCAGCGTCACCTGAAATCCTCCGCACCGTCAGGCAGCCAAGAATACTGCAAATGCGCGGGCGTGGCTTTGGCGCGACTTTCCCGGGCGAGTGCTACAATCGAGAACTAAACCTCAATTTCGCGAGACTTATAATGAAAATTCAATGGCTTATATATATGCTTATGGTTTATGCGCTGGTCGCTTCAGGCCCGGTTTTCGCCCACCACGGCTGGTCGGGCAATACCGGTGGCGATATCGAAATCACCGGCGAAGTGGTCTCGGGCGTCAGTCTGGCCGGTGCTCACGGCACCATGGAGATTCGCGACGCCGACGGCAAGGTCTGGAAAGTCACCCTGGCGCCGGGCCCGCGCACTCATCGCGCCGGCCTGCGCGAAGACACCATTCCGGAAGGCGCCGAAGTCACGGTCCATGGCGAGCGTCACGAAGACCCCGATGTGTACGAGGCCAAGGTGCGCCGGGTGATCTGGGAAGACCAGGTCTTCGACGTCTACCCACCAAGTAATTGATCCGCCATGGTTGAGATCCTGGCCTGGCTGGAGGCCTCGGCGCTGGCCGATACGCTGCGCGGGCTGGGCATCTGGACCTACGGCATTCTCAACCTGGCCCATATTCTGGGCATTGCCACGCTGTTCGGCGCCATTGTCCTGCTTGACCTTCGCTTGCTCGGCCTGTGGCGCGACATCCCGGTGGCCGTCATGGCGCGCCCGACCGTACCGCTGGCAGCCATCGGATTCGTGCTGGCCGTGACCAGCGGCATCATGATGTTGAGCTTCAACGCCAGCGAATACCACGCCAATCCCTTCTTCTACATCAAGATTCCGGTGGTGCTGGTCGGCATGATCAACGTCGCCATCATCTCCCGCCTGCCCGCCTGGCGACGCGCCATCGCCGGCCAGGATGCGCAAGGCAATGACCGCGGTATTCTTGCCATCGCCGGCGCGGTCTCACTGCTGATCTGGCTAACCGTGATCGTTTGCGGGCGGATGATTGGATACTGGTAAGTGCGCTCAGTCGAGGTCGCGCACACACAGTGCCTGGCCGTCATCGAAGATGTGCACGGCGTAGTACTCCAGACCACCGTCGTACATGAACCCCCAGTGATAACGATGGTTCGGCCCGCCCGTCTCATCACCATCTTCTGCCTCGCGATCTTCAAGGGATTCACCGCTCCAGGCACAACAGGTCTCGAGCCGGAAGGGTGAACGTATGCCCTCGGGCGCTTCAGGATCATGCAGCGAGAGCAACTCGTCCATGCTCGGCAAGCGCCAGTCGCTCAAGCCTTTCAGTTCGAGGGCCTCGCAATACTCGATGGCCTCGGGCCAGGAAATGTCCTCACCATTGGTGGTGGTCACCCATTGAAGGCCATCGAGCTCGACCGTTGGTGACTGATCGTATGCATACGACGAAAGCGACACCCCCATGGACAATGACACCGCAACTAGTACCGATCGAAGATTCATGGAACGCTCCCAGATGGATTCTGGGTCAATGATAACAGTGAGTTCCCGAAGATCAGGTCGACGGATACAAGTCGAGCATGGCAAAGCGATCATGGACCCACACCGTCCGCCCGGGCCTGATGCCGATCGGCCGGGAAAATCCCGGACCTCCATGCACGAAACTGTGGAACTCACCGTTTTCCCCGCACGGATCGACGCCCCGTGGCAAATCCTCAAGAAACGATGCATCGAAGCGTCTACCCAGAAAACGCTCGGGTAACTTGTCGGAATCGATACAGGTCAGGGTAGTCAGCCAGCCATCCTCAACCATTTGACGGGCCAGGCGATCGGTCGGTTCGCCCCAGATCGGAAAGATTGGCTGCAATCCCAACCGCTCGAACAAGGCTTCACGCCATTGACGGATGTCTTTCAGAAACAGATCGCCGCAGGCGACGTGGTCAATGCCCTGCCGACGGTGATGACTCAGGGCCTCGGCCAGCCTTTGCTCGTAAACCTGGTTGTTGCAATTCTCCGGAAGCCCGACCAGATCGATGGGCAACCCAAGCGACTCGGCCTGGGCGCGAATGAGTGCCTCGGAGGTGCCGTGCATGGCCACCCGCCCATTGGTTTCATTGACGGTGGTCAACAGCCCACGCACATCCCAGGCCGGATCGGCGCGCAGGCGTTCGAGCATGAACAAACTATCCTTGCCGCCGGATGACAGCACGATGACCGGTTGCGCCATCACAAGTGCGCTAAACGGACGGATTCGACAAGCCAACGCTTGCCGAATCCAGCATCCATGATCACTTGGACTTTCTCACCGAAGCCGCGATGCGCTTGCCGTCATTCCAGGACAGCAGGATGCGGGCCAGTGCCGGCAGCAGGAGCATGGCGCCAATCATGTTGAAGATGAACATGAAGGCCAGCAGAATGCCCATGTCAGCCTGGAATTGCAGGGCCGAGAACAGCCAGGTTCCCACGCCAACGGCCAGTGTAATGGCGGTAAAGAATACGGCCTTACCGGTCAGGCGCAGGGTTCTCAGGTAGGCTTCGTCGAGACTGTAGCCTTCCTGCAGGAAACTTCGCATTCGACTGAAGATATAGATGCCGTAGTCAACCCCGATACCGACCCCCAGAGCGACCACAGGCAAGGTGTTGACCTTCAGGCCAATCCCCATGAAGGCCATCAGGCTATAGGCCAGGTAACTGACCAGAACCAGGGGCAGGACAATACACAAAGTGCCAAGGAGGGTGCGGAAAGTCAGCAGACACAGCAGGATGATGGCCGAATAGACATACAGCAGCATGGGCGTCTGGGCTGCCTCGACGACCTCGTTGGTCGCCGCCATGACGCCGACATTGCCGGTGGCCAGCCTGAACTTCAGACATTCCTCGCACGGCTCATCTTCCTGGGTGATCAAATCATCCAGCACTTCTCCGGGCGCGGCAAAGTCCAGTCCTTCCACAAAGATTTCGCCGCGAAGTTCCCGAACTCTGCTGACGACGCGAATGATCGTTTCGGCCTTGTGATCCTCGGTGAACACCATGATCGGCATGGCGGAACAATCTTCATTGAGCAAACCAGTACCGGTTTCAATGTCCTGCAGATTCTGCCGCATGATGAAATGATTTCTCGGCAGTATCTTCCAGCGCAAGTTGCCCTCGTTCCACCCGGCATTGACCACCTTGGCAACCTGTGGAAGTGACACCACTTGCTGGACGCCTTCGACATTGGCCATCTTCCAGGCAAATCGGTCGATCGCCTCCATGACCGCATAGGACTCGGTACAGGCTTCGGGTACAGTCTCGGCGATGATGGAAATCAGGTCGGTCCCGAGCGAGAAGCGATCGGCAATCAAGCGGGCATCCTGGTTGTAACGAGCATCAGCACGCAGCTCGGGCACGCCGGGTTGAGAATCGCCGATCTGCATGTCCTGGGACTTGTGCCAGGCAAAGGTGAATAACACGATTCCGGCCGTCACGGCAAGGATTGCCACGCGCGGACGGGTGAACGATCCGATGAACGACCAGATGATGCTGGTCTTCTGCCCAGCTTCATACTGGCGCTGACGGAATTTTTCCGCGTTGCCCATGCGGACATACGACAGCAGGATCGGCAGCAGGACCAGGTTGGTGATGATGATGACTGCAACGCCGATACTCGCGGTCAGTGCCAACTCCTGGATAATCCGGATGTTGATCAGCAGAATGGTCAAAAAGCCGATGGTGTCACTGAGCAAGGCAATGGAGCCGGGTGCAAGCAATCGTGCGAAGGTTCGTTTTGAAGCATCGAGGCTGGATGCGATGGGAACGTCTTCGAGATGCTTGCCGTCCTGAACAATTCCCATCGGTGATGAACCACCGAACAACTTCTCGGCATTCCATCCACTGATCATCTGGACGCCGTGGCTGACCCCGATGGCGAACACCAGGAACGGCGTCAGAATATTCATCGGGTCAATGCCGAAGCCCATCAGGTGCAACAGCCCAAGCTGCCAGATGACCGCGGTCACGGAGCAGACCAGTGGCAACACGGTCAGCCAGATGGATCTTGAATAGATCAGCAACAACAGCGCGGTGATCAGGAAGGCTACTCCGAAATAAGCAACCACCCCACGTGCGCCATCGGCGATATCGCCAACGATCTTCGCAAAGCCGACGATATGAACGGTATGATTCTCATCCTCGAATTCGGCTCGAATGGATTCAAGCTGGTTGGCCACGAACTGATAATCCAGCCTTTCTCCGGTCGACGGATCCGTTTCGAGCAGGTTGGCCCAGACCATGGCGCCAGAAAAGTCTTCGGCGACCAGCCGACCGACTTCACCGGACTTGACGATATTCGACCGAACCCTCTCGAACATCTCGCGGCTGGGCGAAAAGTCAGCCGGAATGACATTGCCGCCTGCAAAGCCATCTTCGACGATCTCGACAAACCGCACGTTGGGTGTGAATATTGAACGCACACTGGCGCGGTCCACGCCCGGGATAAAGAAGACCCGGTTGGTAATGGTTTCAAACTTCTCGAAGAATTCCGGCGTGAACATTTCGCCGTCTTCGGCCACCAAGGCCACCATTACCCGGTTGGCGCCGCCAAACTCCCGCTCGTACTGCATGAAGGTCTGCATGTACTCATGATCGAGCGGTAGCTGTTTCATGAACCCGGCGTCAACTCGCAGCTGGGACATGAAAAACAGCATGACCACGGTTCCAACCAGGAACACCAGAAGGATCAGGGGACGGATCTTGAAGACCGCATCGGCGATGCGGTGGGTCAGGGAACTGGCTTCACTCATAACTCAATCCGTCCTCACCGGCAAGGATGATGGTGCCGTCCTCTGCCTTCAGTGCCGAGACGAAGGAGCTGCCCAGACGATCCTCACTGAGCGATAGTGATCCGGTCGTGTGGTCATAGCGAAGCCTGGCCGCCCCATTTCCAACCATCAGGAACTGTCCGCGACCCAATACCGTTCCACCCTTGAGGGTGGACTCAAGCCCGGTGTCGAGCACCTCCCAGCTATCACCGAAATCGGTCGAAAGCTGCACGTTGCCACGCAAACCGAAGGCCAGTATGCCTCCATCACCCAGGTGCAGCAGACCGAACATCGAGCCTGGGTACGGGAATCGAAAGGCTTCCCAGGTTTCACCAGAGTCCGTTGACCGAAACCCGTAACCGCGCTCCGCGGCAATCATCTGCCGGCCGTTATTGAGCTCGAGAAATGCGTTCAGGTGACACTCCATGAATTCATAGCAGCCGCGATCAAAATCCAGGTCAGCGTCATAATATGCGTCTTCATCGTCTTCGTAGCCATTGAACGGATCGTCATCAAAGTCATTGTACGGATCCTCGTCAGACTCATCTTCATACTCTTCTGCGGCCTCAGCGGCCTCCTCCCAGTCGATCGCCTCGGAGGTGACAAGATCCGCCATGTCGAGCACTTCCCAATCATGTCCTGCGTTCTCGGTACGCATGAACAGCCCGTATGCACCGATCGCAATGCCTTCATTGGCATTGAAGAAGTGGACATCAAGCAAAGGCTGCTCCCATTCAGGCTCGAAATGCTGAATGGACCAGGTCCGGCCCATGTCACGACTGTGAATGATGGTGGAATCGTGCCCGACCGCCCAAAGCCTGCCGCCGGCGAAATCCACCCGCGTCAAGGTTGCCTGAACCGGGACGAACTCGGCTTGTTCCCAGTCACGACCATTCGAGGAGAGCAGAACATGCCCACGTTCTCCGACCGCCACATAACGCTGACCTGCCCGAACCACATCCAAAGTCAGGGACTTGGATGCCAACGGAGCGTGAAAGGCTGGTCGCGCCTGGTACTCATCAGTGTCTTCGGCCAGCAAGACGCCCATCGGCATCAACACCAGTGGAAGAACAAGAAACCTCAGGTTGCCGAACATGCAGGTCTTCTCCGTGTCCTCGCTGAGCAACTCGATCCCAAGGAAAGCCTCTTAACGTCTGCCGCGAGTTCGCAAGGCCTGCGGGGTATAGTTGGACGGCCTCAAAGTTTCCGTAAAGGTGGCGACCGGGTCCTGGTTGTCGAGACCGTTGACAATATAGCGCCCTGACTGAAGGTCCAGGGATGACTCCAACGTCGCCCAAATGGTCGGAATGTCATAAAAGTTGATCGAGTGTGCTTCTGACAATCGCCACATGTTGTCTCGCTGATCATAATGATCAATGACTGCGATCTGATAGCTGTCGGCTTCGATATACATCGTTCGACGGGGATTGATATGGCGAGTACCCTCACGCAGAGTCGCGTCGACGACCCATACGCGATGCAGCTCGTAACGCAAGTGATCCGGATTCATGTGGCCTGGCTGAATCAGGTCATCGGCGTCGATGTCTCCACTATGAGCCCGGTAGGAGTTGTAGGGAATGTACTTTTCCTTCAGACCAACGATTTCCCAGTCATAGCGATCCATTGCTCCGTTGAACATGTCGGTCATGTCATTGGTGCGCAAGCCATCGGAGGCCGTTCCCGGGTTGTCATAAGCCACATTGGGCGCTCGGCGCACACGGCGCTGCCCCGGGTTATAGATCCAGGCCTGACGCGGCTGGGCAACCTGGTTGAGAGATTCATGCACCAGAAGAATGTTGCCGGCCAGGCGTGACGGGGATTCAACTTCCTGGAAAAAGTACAAAAGGATGTTGTTGGTATCTTCGATCGTATTGCCTTCGATGTAGTAAAGACCCAGAAACTCCTCGCGAAGGCGAATAAGCTGATAACTGCCGCGTGTCGTCGGAACCGCCTGGTTCCAATAGCGAACCCCGCCTGTGCCCTTGTACTTCAACTTGTGGTTCCAAACCAGCTCAAAGGCATTCTGCGGCAACGGAAACGGGAAACCTTCGGCAACATCAGCCACACCCTCTCCGTCGGCAACCAGCCGACCTGATGAGGCATTGCGTTTGGTCATTTCGTAAATACGATCGGAAAAAGATGCGCTACGGCGGGTCGGATACACTTTCATCCGATAAGTATCCGGGTAACGCTCAAATGCCGCCTTGTGCCCGGCCGTCAGCCGATCAGCATGCTCCCTGAAGTTATCAGCAGTGATCACGAAGAGAGGCTCGTCATCTGCGTAGGGATCCGGATGACGATCACCCGGCTCGAAACCATCGGGCCACATATCTCGGGTAATGCCACCCGTCCACTCAGGGATGGTTCCATCATCATTGCCGGCGCGCACCGATCCCATTGGCGTCAAATCCTCCCCGATTCGAGCGATATTTTCCTCGGTACGCGGAATGATGGAATCAACTTCTTGCGGTGGGGGCGCACTGTCGTTTGCATGCGCCATGGGCGCTAGGCTCATGGTTACAGATACTGCAACCAATCCGGCTCCGAAAGCAAGGCTTGCTGTCAGGCCGGCGTGAAGACTTTTGTTGGTCAGATCCATAGTTCTCTATCCTGGCGGTCTAGCCAAATGTCTGTAATAGTCTCAAAAAATAACGGAAGCCAGCTTATGAATCGGCCGGCTTCCGTTAGCCACTCAAGATCGGTTCAGCGACGCCCGCGAGTGCGCAAGGCCTGAGGCGTATAGCTGCTGGGGCTCAATGGTACGTTGAACGTATTGACCGGATCCTCGTTATCCAGGCCAGTGGCGACGTAGCGACCGGACTGGAGGTCCATATGGGTTTCAATGGTGGACCAGTAGGTTGGAACATCGTAATAGTTGATGGTATGCGCTTCGGAAGCGCGCCACAACTCACCACGCTGGTCATAATGGTCGATCAACGCAATCTGGTAGGTATCCTCGTCGAGATAGAAGGTTCGACGCGAATTGATGTGACGAGTACCATCGCGCAGATGCGCGTCAATGATCCAGACTCGATGCAGTTCATAACGCATCAATTCCGGATTCAAGTGACCCGGCTGGACAATATCGTCCGGAGACAGATCACCACTGTGGACCTTGTAGGAATTGTAGGGAATGTACATTTCCTTCTTGCCCACGATTTCCCAGGTAAAGCGATCCATGGCGCCGTTGAACATGTCGGTCATGTCATTGGTGCGAAGGCCATCCGAAGCCGTACCCGGGTTGTCGTAAGCAACATTGGGCGCACGCCGGACGCGACGCTGACCCGGATTGTAGATCCAGGCCTGGCGCGGCTGGGCCAGCTGATTGAGCGTTTCGTGCACCAGCAGGATGTTACCGGCCAGGCGCGCGGGTGACTCGACTTCCTGGAAGAAGTACAGGAGGATGTTATTGGTGTCCTCGATGGTGCTACCTTCAGCATAGTACAGCCCGAGCAATTCCTCGCGCAGGCGAACCAGCTGGAAGCTGCCGCGAGCCGTGGGAGCGACCTGGTTGTTGTAGCGAGTGCCACCGGTGCCCTTGTACTTGAGCTTGTGGTTCCACATCAGCTCGTAGGCATTCTGCGGCAGTGGAAAGGGAAAGCCTTCGGCCACATCCGCTACCCCTTCGCCATCGGCAATCAAGCGACCGGTGGGTGCATTGCGAATGGACGCTTCATAGATGAACTCCGGGAAAGAGGCGCTGCGCCGGGTCGGGTAGACCTTCATCCGGTAGGTGTCCGGGTAACGCTCGAAGGTGGCCATCTGGCCAACCGACAGACGATCCTCGTATTCGCGGAAGTTTTCGCCGGTAATGACATACAGCGGCTCGTCGTCGGCGAACGGATCGAGATGACGATCGCCCGGTTCGAGTCCGGCCGGCCAGTCATCTTCGGTGATTCCGCCTTCCCAAGCGGGAATGCGACCATCAGCGCCG
The DNA here is from genome assembly GCA_007134485.1 of Wenzhouxiangella sp. GTDB lineage: Bacteria > Pseudomonadota > Gammaproteobacteria > Xanthomonadales > Wenzhouxiangellaceae > Wenzhouxiangella. Next base: position 8,824 of record SLKT01000187.1, read on the forward strand.
CCCGCGCGAATGGAGCCCATGGGCGTCAGATCATTGCCCAGGCGGGCAATATTTTCCTCGGTCCGTGGAATGATGGCATCGACATCCTCTGTGGCAATCTCGACCGCGTCTTCTTCCACTGCCGACTCTTCTTCGTCCTCGGCGGCAAGGCGTGCAGCCTCTTCCTCGGCAGCCTGGCGTTCTTCCTCGGCTCGACGTGCCTCTTCTTCCTCGGCAGCCAGTCTCTCAGCTTCAGCCTGACGGGCCGCTTCTTCCTCGGCAGCTTGTCGCTCGGCTTCAGCCTGGCGGGCGGCCTCTTCCTCGGCGGCCAATCGCTCGGCTTCGGCCTGGCGGGCCGCTTCTTCCTCGGCAGCCAGACGCTCGGCTTCAGCTTGGCGGGCCGCTTCTTCTTCGGCGGCCAGACGCTCCTCTTCGGCTTGACGCGCCTCTTCTTCCTCGGCAGCGAGTCGTTCGGCTTCGGCCTGGCGGGCCGCTTCTTCTTCGGCAGCCTGGCGTTCAGCCTCGGCTTCGGCTTCACGCGCTTCCTCTTCGGTCTCGAAGCGGTCGGCCATGCGTGGCTCTTCGGGTTCGGCTGCCGGCTCGTCTTCCATGACCGGCCCGGTTCCGCAACCGGCAAGGACTGCGGCCAGCGCCAATGCCGCGAGGATTTTCAGTGGGTTACTCAATTGATTCATATTGGACCTCCGCCCTAGAAGGAGTAGCTGACCGAGGCCGAAACAAAGTCACGGTCTCCCAGCAGGTTGTTGGCTCCGGCGCCGAAAAAGCTCGTATAGGCCAGGCCGACATTCCACTCGGCCTGGTAATCAAACGTCAATCCCAGAGTGAGCTGCTTGCGACCATTGACGAAATTACCGCCCGGTCCCGGCGTAACACCCTGGACATCGTGATTGAAGGCCAATCGCGGCGTCATGTTCCATGATGTTCCGAAAACCGCGTTGTAGGTCGGCGCGACCACCAGGCGATAGCCCCAGCTGAATGCCGTGGCGAATCCATCCTCGGTGGTCACCGGGTTGCGTCCGGCGCCGCTTCGGCTGTCGGGTCCACCTCCGGTATCGGTGCCCGGACCTTCAAAGCGCAGCTCATCCCGACCGGGCAGATTCCAGAAGTGAGTGGCGCCGATTTCACCAACCACTGCGACCTGGTCGGCGCCAACCCAGTTACTGGGACCAATCAATTTGGTCAAAGTTGCCTGGGCCTGCGAAACCTGGCGTCGCTCGTATCCCGGGATGAACTCACCCGGGGCGTATTCGCCAAGCTGGCTGCGAAAACGCTCATACTCCGCCGGCAAGACTGCATTCAGGGGCGACAGTCCGGCAAACAGCAATTCGACATCGTCGATCTGGACCGGCAGGTTGCGCCGATAGCTGACTTCGGCACCGAGCGACCACGCCCCGATGTTGGTGTTCATGCTCAGCCCCCACAGACTGATGTCCTCGGGGTACTCGACGATCACCCGACCAGTGGATACATCCGGGCTGGTCACCGCCTGACCGGACAGGACCGGCAGACGGCTGTGGTACTTGAGGTAATACAGTCCGAACTCGGTATCGTTCAGTTGCGGACTGAAATAGCGCAGCGTCATTCCCCACTGGCCACGATCGCGGGCATCGATATCATTCCCGCGCGGGAAGGCCGCGGAACAGCCCAGGGCGACCAACTCGGGCGCCAATCGATCGCCGCTCGCGATGGTGGCATCGGATGCGCCAAAATTGCCGTCGAAGCAAACCGTTTCGTACAGGTCGGTATTGCGCACGGGCTGCGGCACGAGACCGAAGTTGAGCATGGCATAGCGGCCACCGGCCGTCGCGAAGTCATTGGTCGCGAAGAATGTTCCAGAAGGTTCGGCCTCAACCGCGTCCCACTCGAACATGACCAAGGCTTCAGCCGAAAGATTCTGGGTCAGGTCAATGCTTCCCCAGAGCATGTTCAGGGGCAGGAAAGCGTCGCGCAGCTCGGCACCCGCGGTACGCAGCGCGGTGACATCGACCGGGTTGATGGTGTTGATGCCGCCCGCCAGAAAAGTGCTTTCACCCCAACTGACCACCTGGCGGCCGGCCCGAAGTGACAGGACGCGATCACCGATATTGAAATCGCCGAACACGTATGCATCGAGCAGGCGTGCCCGCTGACCAACCCGGTCCTTGGCGTCACTGGACAACTCATCCATGTTGTTGAGAGTGAAATCATGGAAGAAGTTGCCGCGAATGAACGCGCCGTACTGGCGGTAGTCAATCATGGCCTCGGAGGTGATTCGAGCGGCATTGAAGATCAGATCGCCGCGATCGAAGTTCAGGTTGCCGTCGTCAGAGTTGGCCGAGAACCGTCCCGGAGCGGCGATCTGTGCCTCGAGCGGAAAGCCGCCGATGGTCGGGTCGAAATGAGACTTGGCGACCAGGTCATCATCGCGACTGCTTACCCGCATGCCGACACCATAGCTCAACGTGGTATCGAGGCTCATTCTGAAGTCACCCTGGCGGATTTCCAGCGCCTGGGCCTGCTGAGTCGCAAGTGCCAGACCGATCGCGCAAGCCAGCAGGCAGGGGCGCACGGTGCTTGCCTGGCGGCGAGTCATTGATTTTTTCCGTGTCATTGTCTTGTCTCCCTGTCAGTCGTCGGTCTGGATCAGTGAAGGATCGTTGATGATCACCGCAGCGCCGCCGGAAGCGACCATGCTGGCGGCCTGGCCCTGCATCTCTGCAGTCACGGCCGGTCCAGCCGACGGATCAAGCAGTGAACCGTGACCACCTTGCAGCAGTCGAACCGCACCGCGAATTCCGGCCGGGTCCTCGGTGGTCTCGGTGATGGCATCCAGATCCAGCGCTCGAATCAGTGGTTCCGTGCCGGCCAGGGGAGCCCCCTCAACGGCATTGGGCACGACCGTATCACCGGCGATTTGCTGCAACAACATGCTATTGGTCAGTGAGGCCGCACCCCAGTTGATCGGATCAGCCGAATCAAGGACCGTCTGGGCTACCAGCAGGAACTGGAAGAAATCCGGCGAGCCAGGTTCGACGCCAGCATCGGCCAACCCATCCCGAATGACCGGTCCGAAAGTATCCGAGCCGTTCAAAAGATAGGCAACTGCACCACCAGGCGCCGAAAGCACGGCGTTGCTGACGGTCGGCTCCACGGCCAGGAACGGCAATCCGGTCATGCCGCCCAGCGACAACCCGACGAAGTTGATGTTCGAGCCATCCATGTCACCCAGACCATCGCCGGTCAGATCCATGAACGGGATATTCATGGCCAGTACTGACAAATCGGCCTGGGCCTGGCGCAGGTTGTCACGCGAGGTCAGCAGGCTCTGCAGATTGATGAACCAGTTACCCGAGCTGTCCAGCTCCGGATCCTCCGGATCGTCAAGATTCAGATCAAAGGTTCTTTCGCTGGCAATCGGGGCAAAAGGCGTGTTGCCCACGTACAGGGGACTGGTCTGATCGGTGATGCCGTGCAGGGGCAAATCGATTGAAACCACCGCGAACCCGATCGAGGCCATGGCGTCGGCCAGGGCCAGCATCTGCGAGCGGTCTCCGGTAATGCCGTGCTGGAAGATCACCACCGGCCAGCCGGAGACCGGACGGGTCAGGCCGGAATTTTCATTGGGCACCGTGATCAGCAAGGGCACATTCAGGCGACCGGTTTCGACCGGGATGGGATTGGCCACGGTAATGTTCGTGGAGGTCGGATCCAGTCCCAGTTCGTCGAAGGGCGGCATATAGGCACCTTCATTGGCGCGCCAGAAATCGAACAGCGGCGCTTCCGGATCATCTTCGCTGGGAATGCCGAGGTAATACGGCAACTCCATGACCCCGACGTACAAATCGGCGATGCCGGGTGAGGTCTCGAAGATGTCTGCGGTCGTCAGGCACACGCCGGGCGCCGGACAGGCCTGGCCAATCTGGCTGGAGGTCGGCTGGGCCATGGAGCGGACCACGTTGAGCACTGGGGTGACTGCCTGGGTCGTCGCGGTGAATGACAGCACGATGTCATCGCGATCAATCCCGACCGAAGCGGCCGCCGCTTCCTGGGCATTGGTCAACTGGCGTACCGGCTCGAGCGCCTGCGCTGTTGAATCATCCAGGAGCGGCTCGGTGCTATTGCCCGCCTCGTCGATCAAGGGGTCAGTGCGCTTGGCCAGGAAGTAGGTCTGATCCGGGGTCGCGGCGGTACCCTCGGTGTCGAGAATGCCGTTGGTCACGACCGCCATGTAGCCGGTCATCTCATCGAGCGGTCGCAGCGGAATGATCGCCACCGTTTGCCCGGTCGGGTCGGTGGGCGCCACCGTCGCCACGTAATCCTGGCCCGGAACCAACTCTTGATTGATGCTTTCGACCGCGATGGTGCCAAATGAAAACTGCACCTCGAACAAACGAACGGTGCTGCCCGGAATCACGGTGTCGGGATCAACCTGCTGGGTAAACTGAAAACTCCAGGGAGCAACAGTGCTGAACCCATCCAGGGTGCCCAGCGCCGCCAGCGGATCTGTGAAGTCCTCAGGATCTTCAGCCGGCGTGGCCAGGGTCAGATCGGTCGACTCGGCGAACAACAGGTTGGTGGGAAACGGCAACTCTCCCTCGGCCGGATCGAAAACGGCCGTCATGACCTGGGTGGTCGGAGTGTCGTCGGGATCAGTGGCCGGCTCCTGTGGCGTGGCCCGGTCCACGCTGGATCCACCGCCACAGCCAACCAGCCATAGCAGTGAAAGTACAAGAGCCAGAGTCAGGCGTACCTTCATGTGTTTACTCCCCGAAGCTTTTGCTTTGTGGTTTGGATACTGTCGAGTATGGCACGGGCCACACTCGGCGCTGCCCGTATGATATGAACATAGCGTTAAAATTTGCAAGCACAGTCTGACCTGCTTCGGACGAACGGCAGTTCGACACCTGGCGATCACGGTCAATCGCCGCTAGAATTCGGGCCCTACGGCCACTTCAGCGATACCCGAACGCATGAAATTCGAAAATCATCCCCTGAGGGCAGCCATCGGGCCGGGCCTGCTGATGGCCGGTGCTGCTGTCGGCGTGTCTCATCTGGTCCAGGCGACGCGGGCCGGGGCCGAGTATGGTGTGGCGCTGCTGGCGCTGGTGATGGTCGCCTGCGTCCTGAAATGGCCCTTCATCGAGTTTGGCCCGCGCTACGCGGCGGCCACCGGCGAGAGCATGATTCGCGGCTATCAGAAAATGGGCCGTTATGCGCTCGGCCTGTTCAGCCTGATCACGATCACCACGATGTTCTTCATCCAGGCCAGCGTGACGGTGGTTACCGCCGGCCTGGCCGGGCTGGTATTCGGACTGGACCTGTCGGTCACCATGCTGTCGTTCCTGGTGCTGGTCGGGTGCATCATCGTGCTGACCGTCGGCCACTATCGTGGTCTCGACCTGATCATGAAGATGATCATGTCGGCACTGGCTGTCTCGACGCTGGCCGCGGTCGCGCTGGCGTTCGGCGCCGAACCGGACTGGCAGGCCCTGAATCCGGCAATCGGGTGGGAGCAGGCCTGGACGGCGGCCGGGTTTGCCTTCATTCTCGCACTGCTCGGCTGGATGCCGATCCCGCTGGATGTGGCCGCATGGCACTCGCTGTGGACCCTGGAGCGAGCCAAACAGACCGGCCAGGCGCCGAGTGTCCGGCATGCCGTGTTCGATGTGCGGTTCGGGTACCTGGCGGCCACCTTGCTGGCCGTCCTTTTCCTGTTGCTGGGCGCCCTGGTCATGTACGGCTCGGGAGAAAGCTTCCCGACCTCGGCTGCAGGCTTTTCGGCGCGTCTGGTCGAGCTGTATGCCGCCAGCCTGGGCGAATGGTCACGACCCTTGATTGCCGTGGCCGCCCTGACCACGATGTTTTCGACGACCCTTGCGGTCACCGACGCCTACCCGCGCGTGGTGCGCGCACTGATCGAAGTCAGCGGTGTGGCCGATGACAAGGACGAGGCGCCCAACCTGCATCGCGGCCGTTATGTCAGCGCGCTGTTGCTGGTCACCATCGGTGCGCTGATCATCATCAACTTCTTCGGCGATCACTTCACCGTGCTGATTGATTTCACGACCACGGTTTCCTTCCTGGCGGCCCCGGTGCTTGCCTGGCTGAGCCTGAAGTTGCTGACCGGACCACTGACCCCGCTCGAGCATCAGCCGGGGCCGGGCATGCGCGCCCTGGCCTGGACCGGGTTCTTTTTCCTGGTGTTGTTCTGCCTGATCTGGATCGGCTGGCGGGTGTTTTGAGGGGAGACGGTGGTCGGTGCAGAACCCTGACCCCTTGCTCTACCTCAGGAGCTCTACAAGATTTTTGACGAGGCCCTCCGGGTTGCAGTCGGCAGCCACCGCAGCGGCGGCCTGATCGCGGATGGTCTGCCACAACTGCCGGTCTTGATACAACCTGGCGCAGGACCGAGCGAATGCCTCAGCCTGATCGGCCACCAGTAGCTGACGATCATGCTGCCAGTTCAGTTGCCCGGCCAGCACGCTGGTGGCAACCACCGGTATGCCGGCCGCGGCCGCCTCGTGCACCTTGTGCGGGATTCCGGCCGCGAAACGAGTCGGAGCGATGAATACCCGGCAGGCCGAGTACAGCGCCTTCAGCGAATCCACACGTCCGAGAAAATGGACCTGATCACTGCGGTAGCGATCGACCAGTTCGACGGGTGCGTCACCGGCGATGTAGAGACTGAAATCATCGCCCATTTCACTTTTCAACAAATCGGCCACCTCGTCGAGGAACCAGCACAAGGCGTCGACATTGGGCGATTCGGCTTCTCGCAGCGCACCCACAAACAGCAGGCCACGGCGATCATCGAACGCCGCCGGGGTCAGGTCCACCTCGAGCGCATGGCCGATCACGGCCACATGTTTGTGACCGGCAGCCCTGAACACTTCTGCCTCGACCTCCGAGACCGTGATGACGGCATCGGCCATGCGCGAAAGTTCGATCTCCTCGGCCAGCATGCGGCGAACTCGATCCTGACTCAATGACTGACCCGCCATCCGCTGACGCTGAATTTCACGTTCGGCCTCGATCGCCTCGGCATCGTAAATCAGGCGCGCCTTGCCCAGCACCTCGCGCCGGCCCTGCAATAGCGTGTTGACGACCTTCATGTTGATTGGCCGACTGACCACTACCCGATCATAGAATCCGCGCCGATCATTCAGAAATTCACCCAGGCGTTCGATGCCCAAGCCCGTCATGACCTCGATGCCTGGATCCAGGCTGGCTCGTATTCTCGACCAGTCGTCGTTTTCGATCTGCAACGGATACAGGGTCAGATCAAAGCCGTTTTCGGCCAGGGTGTTGAGCATCCTGCGCGCTCGCGGATACCCGGCGCCCAGGCTGGCGTGCGGCACCCGGTCGTCGATCCACAGGACCTTGCGATGTGAGCGGGCGGTTCGAACCAAGAGTTCATCGACCAAGCCCTGTTCGGGCCGATCCTGAAGGGCGCCGGCATGCCGCTGACTGAACACTTTCCGATGCCTGGCCTGCAGCTTCAGCGCCGCCTCGGGATCGCTGCTGCTGGCAAATTCCAGATGTCGAACCCACGCCCACGGCTCGTAGACAATACGATAATCCGCTTGTTGAAGGCGAAAGCAGTAATCGGTCTCTTCGTAGTAGGCCGGCGCATAAGCCGTATCAAACCCGTCGAACTCGGCGAACAATCGGGCGGGTGTGAGCAGGAAAGCCCCGGAGCAGTAATCGACCTCGCGTCGAAACAGAAAGCGTGGCTCCTCCGGCGCGCAGCCACGTCCATAGCCACTGGTACTGCCGTCCTTCCAGACAATCCCGCCGGCCTCCTGGAGGCGACCATCGGCCAGCACGATTCTGCCGCCGACGGCGCCGATATCCTCGGCTGATTGCAATGCGGCGATCGCCGCTTCCAGGCTGCCCGGACCGAGCTCGGCGTCGTTGTTGAGCAGCAACAGCAACTCGCCGCGTGCCCGGCTTGCGGCCTGGTTGACGGCATGAACAAACCCCAGATTCTCCGAATTGACGACCCGCTCGATACCATCGACGCGCTCGAGCAAATCACCCGTTCGATCGGTGGATGCATTGTCGATGACCACCAGTTCGGCCTGATCACCTGCATGGGCGAGAATGGAACGAAAACAACGCAGGCTCAGCGCCGCCTGATTGAACAACACCACCACGATGGAAACCCGGACCGGGTCCGGCCGTGGGAGAACCAGGCGTTGCCCACTTGAAAGAAACTCATCGAGGTCCTGCTCGGCGCGATGCACGAATGCCCGGCGATCAAAGCCGGGCTCGCGGGCAGATTCCTCGCCCGGTGCACGACCACGAATGCGCCGATACAAGCGTCGCCCGGCAGCGGTCGAAATCAGCGATCGCCCCAGTCGCTGACGCGACCGGATCAGCACATCGCCCAGTGCTCTCAGAGGTGCGCTCCAGCGCCACAGGCGAGAAGCGTGGATGCGGTCAATGCGATCCTCGAGTTGCCGGACCCGTGCTCGCAAGGCGCGGACTTCAAGCTCGCGCGCGTCCGACCCTGAATCCGCGGATTCAGGCGCGCAGTTCTTCTTCGAGCCAGTCATCGACCACGCGGTCGAGCAATTCCAGGGGCATGGCGCCATTGTCAAGAATCACCCGATGGAAGTCCCGAATATCGAAATCATCGCCCAGGGCATCACGGGCTCGCTCACGCATGGCCAGCATGCGTATCATACCGACCTTGAAGGCACAGGCCTGACCGGGGATGACCAGGTAACGCTCGATCTCGGCAACCACATCGCTCATCGGCATGCCGGTGATCGATTGCATGTAGTCGATGGCCCGCTCACGCGACCAGCGCCGATGATGCATGCCGGTATCGACCACCAGGCGAACGGCCCGGAACAGCTCGGCCTGCAATCGACCCAGGTTGTCGTAGGGGTCCTCGTGAAAACCCATCTCCCAGGCCAGGTATTCGGCGTACAACGCCCAGCCTTCGGCATGGGCATGCAGGCTGATGGTGCGACGGAATTCGGGAACATCCTCCATGGCCTGCATGCGGGTGATCTGCAGATGATGCCCCGGAATGGATTCGTGGTAGGCCAGGGTGCGCAACCCGAAACGCGGGTGTTCGTCGACCGAGCGCAGGTTGGCGAAGAATATGCCCGGCCTCGATCCGTCCGGGTCCGGGCGCATGTAGTAGGCGCCAAACGCCGTGGCTTCGCGATACTCGGGCACCCGGCGGACTTCGATATCGGCGGTCGGGCCGTCATGAAACCAATCGTCCAGCCCCTGTTCGATTTCGGCGACGATTTCCCGATAGGCCTCCAGGATCTGCTCGCGCCCTTCGTCCGAGTCTTCAAACAGAAATCTCTCTTCTGCATTCAGTGCGGCCATGCGTTCACCGACCGAACCTTCGCAATAGTCTCGGGCGCAAAGAATTTCATCCATTTCGGCACTGATGCGCTCAACCTCGCTCAAGCCCAGTTCGTGAATCTCGTCCGGCCCCATATCCGTGGTTGTATGCCCCCTGAGCAACCAGCGATAGTACGCATCGCCCTCCGGCAGACGCCAGACACCATCGTTGGATTCGGCCTTGTCCAGCAAGGATTCCAGGTAATCGATCAGGCTCCGATAGGCCGGCACCACCGATCGCCCGACGGCCTCGGCCAATTCGGTTTCAAGGCTTTCGAGGCGATCGTCTGAGACCACATCCTCGCGCTGGACACGATCGAGAATCTCGGTGACCAGCGGGTTTTCCGATGCAGGGCCATCAATGAACGCGAGACTGTCGCGAATGGTCTTCTCCACGGCAAAACGCGGCGGCATGATGCCCTGTTCAACCCGGTGCTCGACGATGTCAACGGTGCCCTGGAAAGCTTCCGGGAACTGATCCAGCCGATCCATGTAGAAGTCAATGTCGCGCTCGTTTCGCAACGGATGCTGTCCGGTCATGAATCCGGGCAGCATGTTGTGAATGGCCATCAACTGGTTGACCGGAAAATCGTGCCACATGAACGCTTCACCTCGCAGTTTCTGATCAAGCTGCCAGGCAAGAATGTCGACCGACAATCGATCCTGTTTCTCCAGGTCGAGATGCTCGAACGCCCGCAATTCCTCGCGGTGGCGGCGCGCCATGTCCAGTTCGGCCTTTTCCCGCTCAACCGAGGGAATGTTCAGACGTCCGAGATACTCCTCTTCGCGCTCACTACCCGCGAGCGCGCGAGCCATGGCTTGCGGATTGTCCTTGCGCCGTTCCTCTTCGATGCGTTCGAAAAATTCGTGCAGGGACTCATCCGGTCCTGCCTCGTCCTGCTCATGGGCATTGGCGTCAGCGACGGCCTCTATGGCCGCATCATACGCCTCGTCGACAGGGGCTTCCCGTTCGCCACAGGCGATCACACCAGCGACCACCGCAAGGCCAAGGAAAATTCGCGAAATTGGCATGATTGTGTGTCTCGTCAGACTGAACCGACCGCGAAGCTTACCACCTTCGAAGCGGCGAACTTCACTTGCCCAGATACAAGTCGGTGATGGTGCCCTCGTAGACCTCGGCGGCCATCATGACCGATTCGCTCAAGGTTGGATGCGGATGAATGGTCAGACCGATATCGGATGCATCACAACCCATCTCGATGGCCAGGGCCAGCTCGGCGATCAGATCACCGGCATGCAGGCCGACCACACCGGCGCCGATCAGTCGGTCAGTGTTCTTGTCGAAGATCAGCTTGGTAAAACCCTCGGATCGGTCCATGCCCAGGGCACGCCCGGAGGCGGCCCAGGGAAACTTGCCGATGCCGTAATCCAGGCCCTTTTCCCTGGCCTGCAACTCGGTCAATCCGACCCAGGCGACTTCCGGATCGGTGTAGGCCACCGAAGGAATCACGCGCGCATCGGCCGCGCGCTTTTCTCCGGCCGCCACCTCGGCAGCCACCTTGCCCTCGTAACTGGCCTTGTGGGCCAGCATGGGCTGACCGACGATATCGCCGATGGCGAAGATGTGATCGGCATCGGTGCGCATCTGGCCGTTGACCCGCACAAAACCCTTGTCGTCGACCGTTACACCGGCCTTGTCGGCGTCGATGCGATCGCCGTTGGGCCGGCGCCCCACGCACACCAGCACACGGTCAAAATCCATTGGGTCGGGCGCCTTGTCGCCATCGAAATGCGCGCGCAGGTGTTCATCGCTCGCCTCGACTTTCTCCACCTTCGTTTTCAGGTGGATCTCCACCCCCTGTTTTTTAAGATATTGCTGCAGCGGTCTGACCAGGTCCGGATCGGCGCCGGGCATGAGTTGATCCATCAACTCAACCACGCTCACCTTGGCGCCCAGGGCTCGATAGACACAGGCCATTTCCAGGCCGATGATGCCGCCACCGATCACCAGCAACCGCTCGGGCACATCGGCCAACTCAAGCGCACCGGTCGAATCCATCACCCGCTGATCGTCCCAGGGAATACCCGGGATCTCGATCACCCGGGAACCGGCGGCGATGATGCATTGATTGAAGCTCAACGACTGGTTCTCGCCGTCATGCTCGATGGTCAACTCATGTTCACTCGCAAAGCGCCCCTCACCCTCGATCACCTCGACCTTGCGCTTCTTCGCCATGCCGGCCAGCCCGCCAGTGAGCTTGCCGACCACGCCATCCTTGAACTCGCGCAATTTGTCGATATCGAGCTCGGGCTTGCCGAACTTCACCCCATGAGAACCCAGGTGATCGGCCGCATCAATCACCTGCCCGACGTGCAGCAAGGCCTTGGACGGAATGCAGCCAACGTTCAGACACACCCCGCCCAGGCTCGGGTAACGCTCGACCAGCGCGACTTTCAGTCCCAGGTCGGCCGCCCGGAAGGCGGCGGTGTAGCCGCCGGGGCCGGAGCCCAGGACCACAAGGTCGAAGTCGTGGCCGTGACCGGCCGGGGAGACGGAAGACGGAAGACGGGAGACGGTTTGTGCGGCGCCTTCGTCAGCCCTTTCGGAGTCGCCCGATGTACCGTCACCACCACCGCCATCAGAATCCTCCCCTGACCCCCGACCCCTGACCCCTGACCCCTCGTCTTTTCCCGTCTCCCGTCTCCCGTCTCCCGTCTCCCCGTCTTCATCACCGACCACCTCCACCACCGCAATCACATCCCCCTCCCCCACTTCATCGCCCTCCTTCACCTTCAGCTCGGAGATCTTGCCGGCCGCAGACGATGGCACTTCCATGGTCGCCTTGTCCGACTCCAGGGTGATTAATGACTGTTCGGCCTCGATCTCGTCGCCTTCGGATACCAGCACTTCGATGACCGGCACCTTGTCGAAGTCGCCGATGTCGGGAACGCGGATTTCTTGGTTCTTGCTCATGTTGGGTTTCCGTTTTATTCAAAACCGACTAACCGCCAAGACGCAAAGATCGCCAAGAAAACCTGTCGGCAGGAAAACCGGCCCGATGTGAATTAGACCGCTTGTGCCTAAAGTGTTGCCAATGGGACCTACTGGAAGCCCTTCTTCGCGTCCTTCGCGTCTTTGCGGTAAATTTTTTCTATTCTGCCACCAGGCGGAGTTCGCCATCGCGCTGGGTCATTTCGACCTCGCGCAGAAAACTCATGCCCAGCAAGACGGTATCGTGTCGACCCGGATTGATCGCGGCACGCACATCACGCTGGACGATATCCCCCAGGCGCACCTCGTCGAGGCGGGTCAGCCAGCCTTGCACATTGCCGGCCGCGGTTTCCAGGCGAATCGGCGCCATGCGCTCCAGGCCCATCCGGTCGGCCAGGCCTTCCGGTATCGAGACCAGGGTGGCGCCGGTATCGACCAGGAAGGTCACCTCTCGGCCATTGATCTGTCCTGTGGCAATGAAGTGGCCCTGTCGGTCGGCCGCCAGGTTGACCTCGATCATGCCATTGAGCACCTGGCTCTGGACCTGGCGGTTGGGGTGGCTTCGATCATCGATCTGGCCCGAAAAGAACCAGGTCAGCAGCACCAGCATGCCAACGGCCGCGGCCAGCATCATGCCGAAACCGGTGCGTTGCGGATTGCGACTCATAATAGCTGTCTACGCAAATCCTCGAGCTGATCGGCCAGGAAGCGGGTAAAGCGAACCGCGTCAGCCCCGTCGATCACGCGGTGATCGTAGGACAGCGACAACGGCAGCATCAGTCGCGGCTGAAATTGTTCACCATCCCAGACCGGCTTCATCTCGGCGCGTGAGACCCCGAGAATGGCCAGCTCGGGCGCGTTGATGATGGGGGTAAACGCGGTCCCGCCGATACCGCCAAGGCTCGATATGGTGAAACAGCCACCCTTCATTTCGTCACTCTTGAGTTTGCCCTCGCGAGCACGCTCGGACAGGTCGGCCAGTTCCTTCGACAATTCGATCAACCCTTTCTGATCGCAGTCCCTGAGCACCGGCACGACCAGTCCGTTGGGGGTATCCACGGCCACGCCGATATGGAAATATTTCTTGCGAATCAGGGTCTGGCCATCGTTGCTCAGCGAGGCATTGAAGTGCCCAAACTCGCGCAACGCGGCAACCACCGCCTTGATCAGAAACACCAGTGGCGTGAGCTTGGTGCCGGCCGCCTCGGCGGCCTTCTGGCTGGCCTTGCGAAAGGCCTCCATCTCGGTGATATCGGCCTGGTCGAACTGGGTGACATGCGGAATCGAAACCCAGTTGCGATGCAGATTGGGCCCGGAAATCCGCTTGATGCGGGAAAGCTTTTCTTCCTCGATTTCGCCGAACTTCGAAAAATCGATTTCCGGCGCCGCGGCAATGTCCAGCCCTGTCCCTGCGGTGGCAGTCCCACCGGTTTCCATGGCGCTCTTGACATGGCCCTTGAGGTCATCCTCGGTCACCCGACCCTTGCGCCCACTGCCCTTGACCGAGGCAAGATCCACACCCAGCTCGCGCGCCAGCTTGCGCACCGAAGGCGAGGCATGCGGCAGCGAACCCGGATCATGATCCATTTCATCAAACGGCACCGGCGGCGGCGGAAGGTCGTCTTCCCAGCCGGGGACGGATTGGCGGGAATCCTCTTGTGAAGAATCGGTTTCCGGTTTCCGGTTTCCGGTTTCCGGACCTGAATCCTGACCCCCGACCCCTGACCCCTCGTCTTTTTCCGTCTCCCGTCTCCCGTCTCCCGTCTCCCCGTCATCATCATCACCGTCAGGATCCTCCCCTGAATCCTGATCTTGCCCCGTCTCCCGTCTCCCGTCTCCCGTCTCCCCGTCTTCATCACCGGCCACCTCAACCACCCCAATCACATCCCCCTCCCCCACTTCATCACCCTCCTTGACCTTCAACTCCACGAGCTTCCCGGCCGAAGTGGACGGCACTTCCATGGTCGCCTTGTCCGATTCCAGCGTAACCAGCGATTGCTCAGCTTCGATTTCGTCCCCCTCGGCAACCAGAATCTCGATCACCGGCACCTTGTCGAAGTCACCAATATCGGGGACGCGGATTTCCTGTGTCTTGCTCATACTCGTTGTCTCGTTGGTCTTGTCAGGGATCAGGGGTCAGGGGTCAGTCAAACCGACAGCGGCAATGGCTTGTCGGGATCAATGTCCAGCGCACTGCGCGCCTTGATCAGGTCCTTGTCATCAAACTGGCCACGCCGATTCAGACCAACCAGGGCTGTCCAGGCAACCTGATTGCGGTCGACCTCGAAAAAGCGTCTCAGGTTCTCGCGCGTGTCCGAACGTCCGAATCCGTCGGTGCCGAGCACCAGGTAGTCCTCCTGGGGGATGTATTCGCGGACCTGGTCTGCATAGGCGCGGATGTAATCGGTGGCCGCCACCACCGGCCCGGGCCTGCCCTTCAAGAGTGCGGTGAGATATGGCGAGGTCATCGGACCTTCCGGATTGAGCCGGTTGCCACGAGTCACCGCATGGGCCTCGCGTCTGAGTTCATTGAAACTGGTCACCGACCAGACATCGGCGCTCACGCCATAATGCTGCTCCAGCAACTCCGAAGCGGCAATCACCTCGCGCAAGATAGCGCCCGAACCCATCAACTGGACCCGGGGCGTCTCCCCGCTCCCGTCTTCCGTCTCCCGCTTCGCGCCCTCGCGAAGCAAGTACATCCCCTTGCGAATCCCGTCCTCGCTACCCTCCGGCATTGCCGGATGCGTGTAGTTTTCGTTGAGCACGGTGATGTAGTAATAGACATCCTCCTGATCGACGTACATGCGGCGCAAGCCGTCCTGAAGGATCACGGCCAGCTCGTAGGAAAAAGCCGGGTCGTAGGAGACGCAGTTGGGAATGGTCGAGGCCAGCACATGGCTGTGACCGTCCTCGTGCTGCAGGCCCTCGCCGTTGAGTGTGGTCCGACCCGAAGTACCGCCAATCAGGAAACCGCGGGCGCGCATGTCGCCGGCCGCCCAGGCCAGATCACCGATGCGCTGAAAACCGAACATCGAGTAGAAGGCATAGAACGGAATCATCGGCAAGCCGTTGGAGGCATAACTGGTGGCCGCGGCGATCCATGAGCTCATGGACCCGGCCTCGGTAATGCCCTCCTGCAAGACCTGACCCTTGCGGTCTTCCTTGTAATACATCAATTGATCGGAATCGACCGGCTCGTAAAGCTGGCCTTCCGGGGCATAGATGCCGATCTGGCGGAACAGGCCTTCCATGCCGAAGGTGCGTGCCTCGTCACAGATGATCGGCACGATGTGCTGCTTGAGGTTCTTGTCCCTGAGCAACACCGCCAGGCAACGAACGAAGGCCATGGTGGTCGATATTTCGCGATCATCGGAACCCTTGGTGATGGATTCGAAGGCATCGAGATCCGGAATCTCCAGGGGTTTCGGCTCGAAGCGGCGTTGCGGCAGATAACCGCCGAGTTTTTCACGCTGCTTTTTCATGTAGCGCACTTCCTCGGAATCCTCACCGGGGTGGTAATAAGGCACCTCGGCGATATCCTCATCCTTGATCGGCACATTGAAGCGATCACGGAAGTACTTCACGCCTTCCTCGTCGAGCTTCTTCTGCTGGTGCGAGATGTTCTGCCCCTCGCCGGACTTGCCCAGCCCGTAGCCCTTGATGGTCTTGGCCAGAATGACCGTGGGCCGGCCCTCATGCCCGGTTGCCGAGTGATAGGCCGCGTAGATCTTGTGCGGATCGTGACCACCGCGGTTCAGGCGCCAGATATCTTCGTCGGACAGATTGGCGACCATCTCCTTGAGCTCGTCGTATGCGCCGAAGAAATGTTCGCGCACGTAGGCGCCGTCATTGGCCTTGTATTTCTGGTAGTCGCCGTCCAGCGCCTCTTCCATGCGCTTGCGCAGCAGGCCCTTGGTGTCGCGGGCCAGCAACGGATCCCAGTAGGACCCCCAGATGACCTTGACGACGTTCCAGCCGGCGCCACGGAACACGCCTTCGAGCTCCTGGATGATCTTGCCGTTACCGCGCACCGGGCCATCCAGGCGCTGCAGGTTGCAATTGACCACGAACACCAGGTTGTCCAGCTTTTCACGTCCGGCCAGCGAAATCGCACCAAGGGATTCGGGCTCGTCGCACTCGCCATCGCCCATGAAACACCAGACCTTGCGCTTTTCGGCATTGATCAGTTCGCGATTGTTCAGGTACTTCAGAAATCGCGCCTGGTAGATCGCCATGATGGGGCCCAGGCCCATTGACACGGTCGGAATCTGCCAGAAGTCCGGCATCAGCCAGGGATGCGGGTAAGAGCTCAATCCCTCGCCATCGACTTCCTGGCGAAAGCGGTCAAGCTGGTCCTGACTGATTCGCCCTTCGAGAAAGGCGCGCGCGTAGATGCCCGGCGAGGAATGGCCCTGGATGAACAGCAGGTCGGAACCATCCTCATGATCCGGGCCCTTGAAGAAATGGTTGAAGCCCACGTCGTAGAGCGTGGCCGCCGATGCGAAACTGGCAATGTGACCACCCAGCTCGCCACCTCGCCGTCCCGCCCGCACCACCATGGCCATGGCATTCCAGCGGATGATGGAACGTATGCGGTGTTCGACGGCGCCATCGCCCGGCATCGAGGCCTGGCGATGCGGCGGTATGGTGTTGATATAGGCTGTGGTCAGGTCAAACGGCAGGTGTGCCCCGCTGCGGCGCGCCAGCTCCACCAGCCGTTCGAGAATGAAATGCGCCCGCTCGGGACCGTCACGGTCGACCACGGCGGCGAGCGACTCCAGCCACTCCCGGGTTTCCTGCGGGTCCAAGTCTTCGGGATGAGGGTGTTGTTGAACCATGCCAATCCTTTTGATCATGCAATTGATGAGCTTCCCGGTTTCCTATTGTACTGACTGTTTGCTTGGACTTCCCGGGTCAGAAATGAACCACGGGGGTGTTGAGGCCGCAGACCGGCTTCACAGCCAGCGCCGCACCCGGCGACAATAGATCTCGAATTCCGGACCAAACCGGGCGAGCAGTGCGCGCTCTTCCGGGATAATCTGGAAGCGCGTGATCCAGGCGACGAACAACACCGGACCGACCAGCGCCCAGGGCGCGGACAGCCACAGCGCCCAACCCAGCAACACCAGCAGCAAGCCCAGGTACATCGGGTTGCGGCTGATGCGATATATGCCCGAGCTGACCAGCGCCGAGGACTTCTCGGGTGTCAACGGATTGACCGTGGTTTCGACGCGATGAAAGGACATCACCCCGGCCACTGCGACTGCCAGACCTGCAAGAGCCACCAGGATCGCCAGCGACAGACGCATCGGAAATGCCAATTCCAGCAACGGGCCCTGCCTGGCCACGACCCACATCAACAGCGCCGCCAAGGCCGCAACCAGCGGCGGGGGCAATTTCAGTTCGAGTGCTTTCATCTGGTTCGAAATTCCGGGCATTCTTGAGCAAAGACCACATTCTCATTTTCTACCCAACCTTGGCAAGTCGCCAGACAGGCCCTTTGGCACTGGTCCTGCCGGGGCAAGTCTCATAGTCTTCAACATTCATTCGGAGTAGCATGAGATCACACATGCGCAGCCACGATCCAAACAGTACCCATGTCTGAACCGGCAGCACAATCAACAGCGGCGTCAGGAGGCATGTCACGCATCACCAGCCTGGACTGCTTGCGCGGTCTGGCCATTGTCGGCACCCTGGGCACCAATACCTGGACCTTTTCCTACCTGGGTGGTGACCTGGAGGTCCTGTTCGGTCCGAAGGAGTGGTGGTCGGACCTCAATGATTTTCTACTGGCGCTCACCCTGTACCTGACCAATGGCAAATTCCTGGGCTTGCTGGCCATCCTGTTCGGTGTCGGGCTGCAACTGCAATTGCGCTCGGCAGTCAGGCGCGGCGCCCGCTTCGCCCCCCGCTACGCCTGGCGCAATATCCTGCTGCTGGGCATCGGATTCATTCACTTTGCCCTGGTCTACGGCTACGACATCCTCATGGGTTATGCGCTGGCTTCGCTGGTGGTCATAGGCCTGGCCATCGGCGGACGCATACATCTGATCTCGGGGATCATCGTCGCGCTGGTATTGCATGTATTGATCTACGGCCTGGTCTGCCTGGTCATGGATCCGTCCGGACATGACCCGATCTCCGATCATGTCAGCCAGGTGCTGGCCACCGGAAGCTATGGTGAAACGGTCTGGACGCGATTCAACCTGGCGCTTTACTTCCGTTTCGAAGTCATCACCCTGCTCGGCCTGAATACCGTTCTGATGGGACTGGGCGTATTGCTGACCCGCGCCGGCCTGTTCGATGGACAGGAGAATGGCCGACAACTGGCCCGCCGCCTGGTGATCATCGGCCTGGCCATCGGGGTACCGCTCAACCTGGCCAGCTTTTACCCCGATGCACGCGTGGCCATGGCCGCCCGCTACTTTTTCGCCCCGCTGATGTCACTGGCCTACCTGGGCCTGGGCGTGCTGCTGCTCCAGGCCGTTCGCGGCCCGATCACCCGAGCGCTGGAAGTGGTCGGACGCACCGCACTGACCTGCTACATCCTGCAGAACCTGCTGGCGGCAATCGTCTTTTACGGCTGGGGACTGGGCCTGAAGGGCCAATTCAACGCCCCCGGCACACTGATGGCCTGGCTGCTGATCACCCTGGCCTACACCGCCATGATGGCGCTGTGGCTGCGCTGGTTCAGGCAAGGCCCGGTGGAATGGGCCTGGCGGCGGCTGGCTTGACCATGGCGGCCCATTCAATGCAAGTGGCTTGAGCGAGAGTATCGCCCACGCTCGAACTGGTCGAAAAACTGCCCAAGCGCCGGATGGCTGATCTGGTGGCCGGAGGGATCAGGCTCCAGGTGCTGTTCGGCCACATAGGTCGAATGCTGGCCACCATCGACCAGGACGTGGTACCAAGGACGGTCCCTGGGAGGGTGGCTGACCGCCATCTGCTCGTACCATTCTTCGGTGCCTGAATAGACCGGATCGACATCGACGATCACGCCACGGTAATCGTACTTCTTGTGATGAATGATCTGGCCAATGCTGAATTTGGGTTCGGTCGGTTGCTGGCTCATCAATCTTTCTCTATCGACTCCGTGTCGTTCTACGAACAAGTTTCAACGTCTGGCCTGAACCATACAACAAATTTCCTCGCGCAGAGTGCCCGGGCCCGGTGTCGCAATGCAAACGCGAGCGAAATAATTTTGCGGAGAAAGTGCGCCACGCTACTCGGACACGTGAACCCGGCCATGTCGATGGATTCATTCTCGACCGTCGGCCACGTCGGGCCGACCTACACTCTATATTGTTTCTTTCCCTGCGTCTCTGCGCGAGAGTGCTTTTCTCTTTTGCTTCGCGAGCTCACTCCGGGTCGGTGATGCGCACATCAGAGGGCGGGCGTTCGGCCTGGAGTCTTTCGGCCGTGGCCTCGGCCTGGCGCATGACCCGAAGCGCGTTATTGCCGATGATTCCGGCCAACTCCTCGTCGCTATAGCCGCGGCGAACCAGTTCGGCAATCAGGGCCGGATAGGTGGAGACATCTTCCAGGCCCTTGGGCAATGTGGAAATGCCGTCGTAGTCGCCGCCAATGCCGATGTAGTCACTGCCGATTCGGTCGCGGATGTAATCAACATGATCAGCCACGTCGGACAGCGTCGCCACTGGCTCGGGATTGGCCTGCAGCCACTGATCCATTCCGGCCTCGACCTTGTCGGGCTCGCCAGGATGCAGACTTTCGAGTCGTCCGCGCTCGGCGGCGCGATTGGCGCCCCATTGGCGCAGGGTTTCATTGACGAAGCTCGGCACAAAGGTGACCATGACGATTCCACCATTGTCCGGCAGACGGTCAAGTACATCGTCAGGCACATTGCGCGCATGCGGTGTCACCCCCATGGCCGAGGAATGAGAAAAGATGATCGGCGCCTCGGTCACATCCAGGGCGTCACGCATGACCCCGGGACTGACATGTGAAAGATCAACCAGCATGCCGAGCCGGTTCATTTCACGCACGACTTCCTTGCCAAACTCGTTGAGTCCGTCATGGCGCGGAGCATCGGTGGCCGCATCGGCCCAGTCATGTCCCTGCCAGTGGGTCAGGGTGAGATAACGAGCACCCAGCTCGTGAAACATGCGCAACACCGCCAGCGAGTTATTCAGGACATGACCGCCCTCCATGCCGAGCAGGGATGCGATGTAGCCGTCAGAGAATGCCGCCTCGAGCTCATCAGCGGTGGTGACGAACTTCAGTTCGTCGTGGGCTTCGATCAGGCGGCGGGCAATATCGAATTGCTCGAGCTGGACACGCACGGCCTCATCACCGGAATACCTCGGCGGCACGAAAATCGACCAGAACTGGCCACCCACGCGCCCGGCTTGCAGGCGAGCGATATCAGTGTGCATGGGTGGATCAAGCTCGGTGGTATCACCAGCCAGGTCGATCTCGTCGATGCGATTGTCGACCCGGGCTCGATACTGCCAAGGCACATCATTGTGACCATCGATCAACGGTGTCTCGGCCAGTAGTTCGAGTGCGCGCTGGTACTCAGGGGAATTCTCATCAGCCACCGCCGGTACGGCCAGCAGCAGGAAGATCGCGACGGGAATGAGTTTCAGCATGACTATCGCTTCTTTGGTTCGCATGACAAGGAAGCGCAGATTAACGCAGTTGAACACGAATTGCCGAACCTTGCCCGGCGCAGAGATAGGTGGGATGAGTGGGGGCACGGTGGTGAGTGGGAGTAGATTGAAAACAAGGAAGGAGACGGCGCCACCACCCTGCCTTTCAAACCTCTCTCACCTTTTGAAGCATTCAGCGAGTCGGAAAGTGCTCAACAAGTGCGGCCAACTTCTGGCACTGTTGCCGACCATTCAGGCCTGATAGATTGCTCGCAACTCTCACTCAGCGGGGCCCGATTCGTGAACGAACAGATCACCTTTTACACCAACCCCATGTCGCGTGGCGGCATTGTTCACTGGATGCTTGAAGAGATTCGACAACCTTATGAAGTCAAGGTTGTCGAATATGGGCCGGCAATGAAGTCAGCCGAATATCTGGCCATCAACCCGATGGGCAAGGTGCCGGCACTATGCCACGGCGATCGCATCGTCACGGAAGCAGCGGCCATCTGCGCCTACCTGGCGGATGCATTTCCTGAAGCCGGACTGGCGCCCAAGCCGACCGAGCGCGCCGACTATTATCGCTGGCTGTTCTTTGCCGCCGGGCCATTGGAAGCGGCGGTGGGGGCACATGCTTGCGGACTGGACCCCGACGAAAAGCAGCAGGCCACCCTGGGCTTCGGTTCATTGAAAGCCACTCTCAATACGTTGGCCATCGCTGTCACGAACCATCGCTACATCGCCGGGGATCGCTTCAGCGCCGCCGATGTTTACGTGGGATCCCATATCGGCTGGGGCATGCAGTTCGGCACCATCGACTCACGCCCGGAATTCGTCGAGTACTGGAATGGGCTCAAGGATCGACCGACTCATCAACGGAGCGAGCAGTTCATGCGGGAAGCCATTGCAAACCAGAAAAATCCCTGAGCATCCCGCAAAGATCAGGCGCACTCGAGCGGACTCGTACAAGTGCACTCTATTCGAACAGCTCGCCGGTCCTTTGCCGGGATTGTTCGTAACGCTGGGCATCGACCACCGCGATGGCGGTCATGTTGACCACTCGCCGGACGGTGGCCGAGGGGGTGAGCACATGCGCGGGGCGGCCGGCGCCCATCAACATGGGACCGATGGTCACGCCCTTGCCGATGATGCGTGCCATGGAAAAGGCGATATGGGCCGAGTCCTGGTCGGGCATGATCAGCAGATTGGCCGAGCCGGTCAGGCGTGAATCGGGGAAGATCCGCTCGCGGATTTCGGGCATCAATGCGGCATCTGCGCGCATTTCGCCCTCCACCTCAAGCTCCGGGTCCAGCGCGCGCACCTTTGTGAGCGCCTGGCGCATCTTCGATGCACAGGCATTGACATGACTGCCGAAATTGGAATGTGAGCACAACGCCACCTTGGGGGTGATGCCGAACATGCGCACCCGCTCGGCGGCCATGATGGTCAACTCGGCCAGTTGATCCGCCGTTGGATCCGGGTTGACGTGGGTATCGCAGACAAACCAGGTGCCGTTTTCGTTGGTCAGCGCCGACATGGCGCCCAGCGTATTGCAATCCTTGCGTGTGCCCAGCACCTCGGTGACATATTGCAGTTTCTTCTGGTAACGGCCCACCACGCCGGTGATCAAGGCATCGGCCTCGTTTCGATACACCATGATCGCCGCAATCACGGTATTGCGGGTTCTGACAATCGCCTTGGCCGAATCCGGGGTCACACCGCGGCGCTTGGTGATCTGATGGAAAGTCTGCCAGTATTCCTTGAAACGCGGGTCCGACTCGGGATTGACCAGTTCGAAATCCTTGCCGGGCCGAATGCGCAGGCCGGCACGCTCGATGCGCATGTCGACCACCTTGGGTCGCCCGATCAGGATCGGTTTGGCCAGGCCATCATCAACAATCGTCTGCACGGCGCGCAGCACGGTTTCTTCTTCACCCTCGGCCAGTACCA
>SLKT01000062.1 GCA_007134485.1 Wenzhouxiangella sp.
ATCTCGAAGATGATGCGCTCATCCAGGGTGTAGACGGTAAACAATCCCTGCTCGGAATCGGCGACGCGCAATTCGCGGGCGGTCAACTCGGCTGCTGGCAGAGCCATTGGCCACAACAAACATGTCAACACGATCAGCCGGGAACCGATTGACATACGGGAGAGGACATTCATCAACATCAGGCACCATCGGGACTCGGAAAGGGGCCGGACTACTATACCGAAACCAGCATGCAACCAAGCGATTCCGTATACTGGAACGAAGAACGAACGAGCCGACGGGTTACTTGGACAAAAAAATCGCACTGATGGACTTGATGTGGCTGCTGGCCGAGAGCCAGTCCAGCCCCATCCATGTGTGCGGATTGATGCTGTTCGATAAACCGAAGGGGCGTCCGGACATCGTTCGCGAAATCGTCAGGGCCTATCGCAAGGCCAAGCCGACGCCCCCATTCGACTGCATCCCGGACCTGGGTGGAACTCACGCGCCACGCTGGCGTGAAGCGCCTCACTATGACCCGCGCTACCACGTCCAGCATATCGCCCTGCCCTCGGGCGCGCATTATGATGACCTCTTGCACCTGGTCGGTGATCTGCACGAGACCATGCTGGATCGTGATCGTCCGTTGTTTCGGGTCTGGCTGATCGATCATGTGCCCGGGCAACGTTTCGCTCTTCTCTTGAAGGTGCATCACGCCATCATTGACGGAGTCAGTGCTGCCCAGCGAATCAATGCCAGTCTGCGTACAACTCGTCACCGGGGAACACCAAAACCATTTTTCGCAACCGACCTGCCGGTGCGAAAATCACACCCCC
Organism: Wenzhouxiangella sp.; assembly: GCA_007134485.1. Classification (GTDB taxonomy): domain Bacteria; phylum Pseudomonadota; class Gammaproteobacteria; order Xanthomonadales; family Wenzhouxiangellaceae; genus Wenzhouxiangella. The sequence continues at coordinate 816 of SLKT01000062.1, forward strand.
CGAAAGCCCTTGTCAAACGACTGCTGGGCCTGACTTCCACGGCCACCAGCCAGTACCTGGCTCTGCTGGGCGGCCTGCGCAAGGGCTTGTGGAACTGGATGGGTGGCAAGACCGGCGGCAGCGTGCCCTTTGCAGCCCATCGCGGCCCCATGAATGAGCGGGTGATGAATGCACGCACCGTGGCCACCCTTTCACTGCCCCTCAATGACATGCGCCGGGTTGGGAAGTCTTGCGGGGCCACTCTCAATGATGTGGCCATGACACTGGTCGATGCCGGAGTCCATCGCTACCTTCTCGAGCAGAACGAGCCGTTCGAACATCGGCTGGTGGCCATGTGTCCGGTTTCGGTGCGCGAGGATGGCGACAACTCGACCGGCACCAAGGTTTCGGCGGTGTTCGCCCGCCTGGGCAACCCGGAATCCACGGTCATCGAGCGCCTGACCGAGGTTTCCGAGTCCATGAACACGGCCAAGGATGAGGTTCGAAGAATGTCCAAGGAGACCGCGCTGGGCTACGCCGCCGGCCTGATGGGCATTGCCGGACTGACCGCGGTAACTTATGCAGACCGGGTCGCGCCACCATCGGCCAATCTGGTCATTTCCAACATCCCGGGCTGGGAACGGCCGCTGTATCTCAACGGCGCTCCACTGGTAGGCGCCTACCCGATTTCGGCAATTGCCGTGGGCGTGGGGCTCAATGTCACGATGTTCTCGTCGAATGACCGGATGGACTTCGGATTCGTCGGCAATGGGGCCACCCTGCACGAACTCCCGACCCTGGCCAGTCATGTCGAACAGGCCTGGCAGGAACTGTATGAAAGTACGACACCTTGAGGTGCGGCTTCGATTATCATGAAGTGCTGATGAACCGGAACCCCACTCGATAAGCCGTGGTCAGCTGGCAAACGCGCACGGCCAAACTATTGAGCCGCTTGACGATTCGACAATCACTCAAGCGGGAATTGTCCATTGCCGACATGCGCGAGCGCATTCGATCCATGGAGCGCTTTTTTCCCAGCGTTCCGGACGATATTCACATCGAAAATGAACCCGGCCTGAGTCACTGCGACGCAGAGTGGCTGACACCGAGCTCCGGCCCGACCGAGCGCGTCATCCTGCATCTGCCCGGCGGGGCGTTCATGACCCGTTTCGTGCGTGCCGAACGGCTGTTGCTGGCCAGGATGTGCCGGGCCACCAATGCCCGGGGACGGTTGGTGTTCTACCGACTGGCCCCGGAAAACCCCTATCCGGCCGGTCTCGACGACTGCATGGAAGCCTACCAGCAGATTCTCGATCTGGGCATTCCGCCCGAGCACCTGATCATCAGTGGCGTGTCGGCCGGTGGCTGCCTGGCGCTGAGTGTGCTGCTGAAAGCTCGCGATCTGGATCTGCCCATGCCGGCCGGGGCTATTTTGATGTCGCCGGCGGCCGACATGACCGATGAATCCACGGATGGCTCGCGAGTGGCGAATGCCGCGCGCGATGCCGTATTAAGCCTTGAACGAGGCGATGAAATTCGCCGACTCTACCTTGGCGAACATGTCGAACTGGCCAACCACCCCTACATTTCGCCGGTACTGGCCGACTATACCGGCCTGCCGCCGTTATTCTTTCAGGTCAGCGGCAGCGAAATTCTGCTTGACGATTCGCATCGTTGTGCCGAACGCGCGCGGGCTTGCGGCGTGCCCGCCGAAGTCGAGGTCTGGGATCGCATGCCGCATGGCTGGCAGGCGCTGTCATTTGCGCCCGAGTCGGGACGCGCCATTGCACGTTTGGCTGACTTCATTCGGGAGCGTTGTCCATGAGCACCACACAATCAAGCAAGCCATCGAATCCGGGCCACGCATTCATGCGCGCGCTCCGGCAGGACCATGTCGGGCTATCCCGGGTCATGCGCGAGATCGATACGCAGGCCCATCGCCTGACCGAGGATCCCGAAGGCGCGCGCGCCATCCTGGTGGATGCCTTTCGCTACCTGTTGCGCTATCACCACGCCTATCACCATCCCCGAGAAGACCGTCTGTTTGCCCACATTCGCGCCCGGGACGACGAATTGGAACAGACACTTCAGAAGTTGAGCCATGAACATGAGTCTGGCGAGCAGGAAACCGAGCGCCTGGCCGACGACCTGACCCACGCCAGCAGCGAGGACCTGGCCGGCGAGTACGGAGCCGCGCTGGTCAATCGCATCAACGACTACCTGCGTCACACCCGCACGCACATGCGTCACGAAGAAACGGTCTTTTACAGCCGTGCCGAACGCGTTCTGACGGACGAAGACTGGCTGGCCATCACCGCCGACGACGGACCCGACGATCCGATCACCGATATCAGGACAATGCGCGCTTCCTACCCGGCACTGGCCAGAAGCCTGGACGATCCCACCAGTCACCTCGGCCTGAATCGACCGGAACGCTCATCCAGCAACGAGTTGCGACTGCAGGTGCTGGCCCTGACCGACCTGTATGGTGGGCTGATGTACGAGGCCATCGACCTGACCCGAACCAATTTTCGACGTCTGAAGTCCGCGCGTGGTCCGGTCAGCCTGGTGCGAGCAGCCGGTACGATCTACGCGGACAACCTGCGCTTCGCCGGACAGTGCGTGACGCGACCGTCGCGCTGGGCGGTCAATACGGGGGCAGGGCTGATTGTGGGGTGGTTGAAACCCTATATGAATGACCAGCAGGACCGAACAGGTGAACAATTCGGTGGAGAATGATTCAGCATTGTCCGTTGGAGATGTAACCCCGACCGACAACCATCACTCTCCTCAAGAGTGATGGTTCCACTTTGGTTAAAGATCATCTACTCGCTGGTCGCACTGGCCATCGTAGTTGTCTACTGGCGCAAGCTTGGCCCGGGCAATCTGTTGTGGTTTTCCGATATCGCGCTGATCCTGGCCATTCCCGCCCTGTGGCTGGAGTCGGCACCACTGGCCAGTACGCTTGCCGTTCTGGTGCTGGTGCCGGAGATAGTCTGGATCGTGGCCTATTTCCTTCGTCTGGTAACCGGCTACCGCCTCGGCGGACTGCTCGATTACATGTTCGATCGCACGCGCTCGGCCTGGCTAAGGGCGCTGTCGCTGTTTCACCTCCCCCTGCCCATCCTGCTGGTCTGGCTGGTCTGGACGCTGGGCTACGATCCACGCGCATTGATCGCCGCCACCGTGATGGGCTGGATGGTCATGCCATTGACCCGCCTCCTGACGCGCCCGGAGCAGAACATCAACTGGGTTCACGGACTGGGTGCTGACCATTCCTTACATTCCAGACTACAGACGTGGCAGTTTCTCGGCCTGTTAATGCTGGGGCTGCTGATCGTCTTCTATATCCCCGCCCATTTCATCCTGCTGGCGCTGGCTGGGTAGGCGACCTCCTCCGCATCGGCAATCGCCAACAGATGGTGAAAGTGGATCTCTTTGGCACCCCTTGAACCCGCTCAAGATTGCAGCTAGGCTAGTATTCTTCCGAAATTAGCCAAAAATCAATACAGGAACTCAGGCTTGATGCGAATACATCTCATTCTTTTCGTTTTGCTCGCCGGGTTGCTGTTGACCACCCATGCGGCTGCGCAAGCGGGGATCGATCAGTGCGATGACCAAGACTCCGACGCCACACCGATTCATCGTACCGCCCCTGCCTTTCCGCATCCGGCACGCATGCTGTGCCTGGAAGGCACGGTGATCATTGAATTCACCGTCGGGGTGGATGGTCTGGTCAGTAATGTTGAAGTACTGAGCGCTCAACCTGAGGGGATTTTTGAGCAGGCCGCCATTCAGACCACCGACCGATGGCTCTACCAGCCCCGCTGTGTCGATGGCCAGGCGGTCGAACATCAGCAAAAGACCGCTATCGATTTTGAACTTGAAGAAGGTGTCAAGGCCGGTTGCGTCGACGCCGCGAAGAAATTGAAGGGAGAACATCTGGAATTTGCGTCCGCGATGGGATCGGCCTATTCGTTACTGGCCGAGCTGTTCGTGAATCCGGACAGTCAGGACATACTTAAAGAGATGGAATCCGCCTTGCAGCCTCAGTTCCAGGGAGACCTTGGAAAAGTGGAGCGATTTCACCAAGGCTACATTCGCACTGTGCTGGATGATTTTGAAAAAACACGTAACCCTTCATCGCCCGCGGATTTGATGTCCCTTGTGCTTCCCGGAAACAAGCCGATCACACCGGACGACGAGATCACATCCGATCAGTTGCAATCATTGCGAGATGCATCTCTTTCGCGTATCAAGCAGTTCAAGGCACAAGCTCAAAAAGATCGGGAGGCCTATGCCGCCTTGCACGATGCGACGAGCATGGATCCCGATTTGCTGACTCTGCTGGTCGAGGCCTTTGCCGGTAGTTTCAATCACCAGGACGAGTTGGTCAGGCAGCTGGAAATGGTTTCGCTTCTGATCAATGAAATGTACCAAGTGTTGAGCGATACCAAGGGTCACTGGACGGTAGCCGCTCATGGAATCCACTTCGAGTTTGCCGACGACCAGCGTGAATTTCATTCGGTGCTGGACCAGGTCATGGAGCTTCGACAGGATGCCCATGAGCAGGTCGATGAGATCTGGCGGGGCTACGCGGGGTATCGTCGCTGAGCATCCGGCACGCCCGATTCGGCTGACCGGCTATCGGCTTGAAAAGCGCAACTCGGGTATACTCTGCGCGCTTCAACCCTTGTTTCCGATGATCGGTCCGGAGTTCACTTCATGCCTTTCAGGCTCTTGATTCTGCTCGCGCCCCTGTTGCTTTTGCCTGCCTCTCCCACTCTCGCCCAGCCCGGGCCCGGCGAGGGCCCGGACGAAGACCTTGAGGCCATTGAACCGGAAGCTGAAGCGCTACGGGTGGGTCTGGCCGGTGATTATCCGGCCGACATCGCCCGCTTCCTGCTCGCCCAGGGAGTGCAAAGCGCTTCCCTGTCGCCAACCGGCGAGTACGTGGCCGTGAGTTCACTGCTGACCGGCGAACCACAGCTCTGGGTCGTGCCGGCATCCGGCGGCCAGCCGCGACAGTTGACTTTTGGCAACGGGGTGACCTTCTTCCACTGGGCATACGATGGTCAAAGCCTGTTCTATGGAGCCGACAATGACGGCGATGAACAGGAAGCCTATTACCGCATCAGCCTGGACGGAAAGCGCGAGCAACGGGTGTTGCCGGCCCAGCCCGGCGCCTTTCGCCAGTTCGGCGCGGTGCTGCCGGACAATCGCGGCATCGTGTTCGCGTCCACCGAGCGCACCGGCCTGCATTTCGACATTTACGTGCTGGAGCTGGAATCCGGTGAGCAACGCAAGGTCTTCGAGGGCGAATACGCCTGGTGGCCGCGTTCATTGTCTCCCGATGGACAGCGCCTGATCATGACCCAGGCCGTCGGCGAGGACTCCAACAATCTGTTCCTGCTCGACCTGGAATCCGGTGACAAGCGGGTACTGGCCGAGCCGGAGCGACGCGCCAATACCGAGGATGGCGGTTTTGCCTGGAGTGGTGACGGCAAGAGCGTTTATCACACCTCCAACAAGGACCGCGAGTTCCGCGCCCTGGTGCGTCGTGATCTGACCGACAACGAAGTGGACATACTGGTCGAAGCCGATCACGACATCGACAATGTCCAGTTGTGTGGTCCGGACCGACGCTACCTGTTATGGACAACCAACGAGGATGGCTTTTATCACCTGCACGGTCGCGACCTGGAAGCGGATCGCGAGCTCGATATTCCGGATCTGGCCGAAGGGGTCTACTCACTGTCCTGCCCCGGGGAAAGCGCCATGGTCAGCATCGTGGTCAATGGCTGGGCCACGCCCGGTGATCTGGTCGTGTGGGACCTGGAATCGGGCCAGACCCGCACGGTCTGGGCCAGCAATCTGGCCGGGCTCGATCCGGAACGCTTGGTGCGTCCGGAAAGCATCCGGATGCCGGCGCGCGATGGCGTGACCCTGCAGGGTTTGCTGTTCCTGCCGCACGAGGATGCGCGCGTGGATGATCGTCCCCCTCCGGTGGTGTTCGATGTTCACGGTGGCCCGACCGCGCAGGCCATGACCCAGTACAACGGCGCCATGCAGTATCTGCTCAACCGCGGCATTGCCGTATTCCGACCCAATATCCGTGGCTCCACCGGGTTCGGACATACTTATGTCACCCTGGATGACCGTGAAAAGCGCCTGGACAGCATCCGCGACCTGGTTGACATGCTCAAACACCTGCGCGAGGACGGCCGGGTTGACGCCGACCGGGCGATCGTGCGCGGCGGCTCGTATGGTGGTTACGCGGTCAACGCGGTACTGGCCAATCACCCCGGGCACTTCATCGCAGGCGTCTCTCTTTACGGGGTCGCCGACTGGGTCACCGCGCTGGAGGTAGCTGCCCCGTCACTCAAGGCCACCGATCTGATCGAGTATGGCGACATCGAAGATCCCGAATGGCGCGAGTTCTACAAGGTCAATTCGCCCATTCGCCAGGCCGACAAGATTGATGTTCCGGTCCTGTACTCGCATGGCGTCAATGATCGTCGGGTCGAGATCTACGAGACCGAGGTCATGGTGCGGACCCTGCGCGCCAATGACATCGATGCCCCCTATATCCGTTTCCGCGACGAGGGCCACGGCTGGCGCCGCATGTCCAACCGCCTCTTCTACCATCGCCGTGAGGCTCAGTTCATGGAAGAGCAACTTGGGTTGACCGAGCCCGCGGCCAACGACGATTGACACCAACGGATTGGTCACATGCCCCATGATCAGCCGGTGGTCGAGGTCGAGGCCGCCGATGGCCATCGCTTCGAACTGATTCATGTCCGGGCCAACAGGCCCCGGCAAGCCTGGCTGTTCATGCCCGGCATGGGCATGACCGCCCGCCAGTACATTGATTTTGCCCGTGCACTGGCCGATGAAGACTCGGAAGTATTCATCCACGAATGGCGCGGCCTGGGTTCATCCAGCCTGCGCGCCGGTCGAGATTGTGACTGGGGTTATCGGGAATTGCTGGAGTTGGACCTGATGGCCGCGCTGGACCAGGCCCTGCAGGTCTCGAACGCGCCGTCGCTCTATCTGGCCGGACACAGCCTGGGCTCGCAGTTTGCCTGCATGATGGCCGGACTACGGCCTGATCATGTTTCCGGCATCGTACTTGTCGCCGGCGGTGCGCCACGCTGGCAAAGTTTTCCTTTGTTGAAAGGCCTGCCCTTGTACCTGGGATTCTGGGCCATGCCTGCCATTGCCAATGTCGTGGGGCACTACCCCGGTCGTCGACTGGGTTTCGCCGGTCGCGAAGCGCGCCGCGTCATGGCCGACTGGGCGCGCACCGGGCGAACCGGCCGCTATGCATTTCCCGATATTGACCACGACCTCGAGACCGCCATGGCCGAGCTTGATGTGCCGATACTGGGCCTGCGACTGGAAGCGGATTGGTTCGTACCCGAAGATTCGCTGGAGTGGTTGATGGCCAAGCTGGGGGGTGGTCGGAAAAGCGTCGAGATCGTTACGTCAAATGACATGGGTATTGAGGCTGATCACTACAGCTGGATGAAATCACCGGAAGTCACCGTTGACGCTATTCGGCGTTGGCGGGATTCTTGCTCTGAATAGGGGGTGGGGGCGGGGCGACGAGTCGCCTTGACCGGGGCCGGGCTCGAGGCAGTCTTGTGCTTGGGTCGGGCTCAAGAAAGGACTGATGCAACTAGCCGGGCGTACAGGCGCTCTTGCAGGTTTTTCGGGATCTTGAGACCCAGCCGGTCGAGTTCCTCGGGGAAGCGATCGGGCCGGCCGCGCAGCACTGCGCCGGCCAGCTTGAGACGACTTTTCGAAAGATCCTTGAGTGTGCCCAGGGCGGGGATCAGGCGCTGCTCGATTTCGGTGAAATCACTGCCGAATGGATAGGTCGGGAAGCGGTCACCTGAAAATTCCTCTTCAATGCGTTCGCGTCGATTGTTTCGGGCCCGGTCCGGAACCCGCCAGTTGTGACCGAGCTTGCCGGCCTTGACGGCACGGGCGACCATCTCGTCCTGAAATTCGACATCCATGATGCCGATAAGCGCCTGGATGCATTCCTCGTCGGTCTTGCCGCGCAAATCGGCCACGCCGTACTCGGTCACGACCAGATCGCGCAAATGGCGCGGAATGGTCACATGCGGATACTCCCAGACGATGTTGGAGTTCCAACCCCCATCGGATTCACGCGCGGCGCGCAACATCAGCGCGGAACGACCATCATCCATGGCATGGGCCATGGCCACGAAATTGTACTGACCGCCCACCCCCGAGACCACCTGGTGGTCCTTGAGGCCATCGGAGACAGCCGCACCGGTGGCCGTGACCATCATGCAGGTGTTGATGAAGCGCGCGTGGCGGCGCTGTTCGATTTCCAGGGCTTCACTGCCGCCGTAGAGCTGGTTGATGCGCCCGACCCCGTGCATGCGGAAACGGGGACGCTCGCTTGCATCGAGATTTCGCAGAAATTCGTAAAACACCTTGCTGCCTAGAAAGAACCCGCCATCCATGAGGGTCCCCTGTCCGGCTTGGTCCAGGGTTTCACCGGCATTGGCGCGCCGTTGCAGCTCGATGTCATCGAAGACCTCGCGGCTGAGAATGCCGGCCTTGTAAAGGTGCATGAAACCATCCAGGAACATCTCGCTGGCCCCGTACAAGCCCTCCTCGAAGCGTCCGGATTCATCGAGTGCACACGGCTCGAAATCAAGCGAATCGACCAACTGGCGGTAAGCCTGGTTGTCCTTGTGACGGAAGATCAGGCTGTGCACCAGCGCATCGCTGAGCGAGCCGATACCGATCTGCAAGGTTCCGCCATCGGCGACCAGGCGCGAGGCGTGAAAACCCACCGCATGATCCTGTGCCGACACCGGCAGGCGCGGCAGTCCGAACAATGGCTGGTTCGGATTTTCGTCGAGGATGCGATCGAAATAGTCGCCATCGACCACGGCATCACCCTGCATGAAAGGCAGGTCGGGATGAATCTGACCGATACACATCAACTCCCGACCCGACCGTCTTGCCAGGCGCTTGAGATCGAGGCTGACATCGGGATTGCTCGACAAACTGAATTGATCCTGCTCGGGCCCGGCAATGAACTGGGCGACCACGTTGATGCCACGATCGATCAGGTCTCTTGCCACATGGGTGTAATTGCTGGAGATATAGCGACGCTGCATGAGCGGTTTGCCCAGCGCCGCCCCGGACTGGAAGTAGAACTCGGTCACGGAGATATTGTCCGGTAGCCCTTTCCCATTCAGGTCCACCATGTAGGCCAGGCGCGGATAGTCGCTGCCAAACCAACGTTCGATGATCGGGCTCATCAGCCGGTCCTGCAGCCAATGGCTGGACTGCGGAATATCGAGACTGAGCGCCGTGACGATATCGAGCCGAATGGAGGGATCCGATCGAGCGCGTTCGTAAAAGGCATTGACCAGTCGATTGGGTTTGCCCAGGCCCAGCGGCAAGCCCAGGACAACGTGTTTGCCCTGTCGAGACAACGCCTGTTCGACCACCGATTCAAGTGTACTGGATGTGTTCAAGGCGACCTCCGCATCACTTCGTCGAACTGGAAGTGGCAGAATAACCGATCGCTTCTACCGAAATGTACGCATGCTGGAATCGTTGCCAACCCCCTGTCTGCTGGTCGAGGCCGACAGAATGCAAAACAACCTCGACACCATGGCCAGCCACCTGGATCAGCACGAGGTGGCATTGAGGCCTCACCTGAAAACCTGCAAGAACATCGAGATTGCCCGGTCCATGCTGGATCCTCGATCGGGAGGCGCGACCGTATCCACCCTGGCCGAGGCCGACTACTTCTTCGAGCACGGGATCAAGGACCTGCTGTACGCAGTGGGCATCGCTCCGGGCAAGCTGTCTGGAGTCGCCGACCGCATCGCAAAAGGCATGCAACTGACCCTGGTGCTTGATCATCCAGCGACCGCCCGGGCCGTCGCCAATGCCGCAGAGCAATTCGACTGCCCGTTTCGATTGCTGCTGGAGATCGACTGTGATGGTATGCGCGCCGGCTTCAAGCCGGATTCCGACGGCTTGCTCGAAGCTGCAGGCATTCTGGCCAATGCCGGTTGCAAGGTGGCCGGTGTCATGGTCCATGCAGGGGGCTCCTACCTGTGCCGGGATCCCGATGGCATTCGCGACATGGCGGCGCGGGAACGGGCATCTGCGGTGCTGGCCGCCGAACGCCTGCGTGCCGCGGGCCATGAGCTCGAAATGGTCAGCATCGGGTCAACGCCCACGGCCCTGCTCGGTGATAATTTCGAAGGTATAACCGAGGTGCGCGCCGGCGTCCACGTATTCCAGGATCTGGTCATGGCCGGTCTTGGCGTATGCCGAACGGACGATATCGCGCTTTCGGTGCTTTGCGAAGTAATCGGACATCGACCGCACGCCGGCCAGCTTGTGGTCGATGCCGGATGGATGGCGCTATCTCGTGATCGTGGCCGAGCACCCGCCGGCCCGGATCTGGGCTATGGCCTGGTTCGAGACCTGAACAATGGTGATTTGGGTGAACTGATCGTGCAGGGCGCCAACCAGGAACACGGCCTGATCGGTCATCGCAGTGGACAACCGGTCGACTTCAAGCGGTTCCCGATCGGAACACGTGTGCGCATCCTGCCCAACCATGCCTGCGCCACCGCGGGTCAGCATGCCGGATACTGGTTGCTCAAGGACCACAACCGCGAACCCGAGTACCTGGAACGTTGCGCGGGCTGGTAAAATCCCCGTCCGCATGTCGACCGGGGCACAGATTCGGTGAGTGTCTACTTGCTTTTGAAAAATCTCCACATCGGCCTCGCGCTGATCAGTGGAATCGGTTTCGCCCTGCGCGGCTATCTGAGGCTGGTCCTTGATCGACACCCACCCGGCCCTCTGATCCGAATCGGTCCGCATGTGATTGATACCCTCTTGTTGATCTCGGGCATCGGCTTATGGATGCAGGTGCGTCACGGCCTGCTGTCGTGGTTCGGGCTGAAACTGGCCCTGGTGGTGGTCTATATCCTGCTGGGCATCGGGGCTTTACGGTCCCGCTCCCGGGGCGCCGGGATCATGCTGTACTGGCTGGCGTTGACGGTCTTTCTGGCCATTGCCGTCATCGCCATTCAAAAACCCTGATGAAAATGATCCCGGCATCGTGACGATGCCGGGATCATTGCCCGACGCAGGCGAAAGGCCCGGAACTGGAAAGGGGAATGGGCCTTTCAACTACGCGTCTGGACTTGCTTCCTGTTTATATATTCGTAAACGAGACTCAGAACTGGACACCGGGATGTACGCTGTGTTCGATCAGTTGACCGTCACGTTCTCGGTGCAAGATCACATCGGCGCCGCGCGGTGAGGTGAGCACCTCGGCGAAACCCCAGAAAACCAGCCCGTTCCGGTCATCCGAACCACAGCTCTCGCTGGTCGTGCCGGACCCGGATCCTTCGCTCGTGGTGCCTGATCCAGACCCCTCGCTGAGAGTGCCCGACCCGGACCCTTCGCTCAGAGTGCCTGATCCGGACCCTTCACTGGTGGTGCCTGACCCTGAGCCCTCGCTGGTGGTGCCACTACAAGGCGCCATGCCGGCGGTTCCACTTCCCGAACCCTCGCTGGTCGTTCCACTGCCGGAACCCTCGCTGGTGGTTCCGCTTCCGGAGCCTTCGGACAACGTACCGACAAGTGGAACCGAATAAACGGGGATCATGTAGTAGCCACGATGTCCAGCCGAGGAACCCACAAGCATTTCGGCATCGCCGTGGCCCACAAACGCCAGCCTGTCGTGATGCTCGACCAGTCCGACCGAAACATCCGAGGCAATGACCGGAAAGGACAGCGCCAACGCGACCAGAAAAACTCCTGTCGTCAGAAACCTTCGGCCGGTACCCGACTTTTCGACGTCGATCCCGGTCCCGGATTTCTCTGCATCGATTCCGGTTCCGGACTTTTCAACAGTCAGGCCGGCACGGGATAGTCCGGTCCCACTGCGCTCGACGTCATGACCGACGGATTGAAACTGTGAATGGATTGACATGATGAACCTCCTCAAAGGTTAGTGCGTGGAAAAAGGAGGATCGCGATCAGTCAACCAGTCCAGGTCCTACTGGTCAGGATCCTCCCAGTAAAACCAGCCGACACCCACGGCCTGATGATTGGATTGCTTGACCGGCGCCTCGGTCGCATCGAGTTCGGACTCGATCTGATCGATTTGCTCGGTCAAAACCTCTCGAAGTCGCTGACGCAGGGGTTCGACCTGATCGGGCGGAATCCGCCTGGACCAGCGATCCTGCTGCAACCATTTCGGTTCAGACTTTCCGGCATCCAGATTGTGCGCAATGGCCTTGCCGAGACGATTCATGGAGGCACTGCCGACCTCGATGATGGTTTGCTCGGAACGGTTGACCGGCACGTAGTGCGGGCTGATCAAACGCACGTGGTTTTCGCGCTCGATGGCCAGATTGCCGCTTTCGGTCAGGCGTTCAAGCACCGTCGGACAGGTCACGTTGCGCCCGGCATTACGTGTCACCAGGGTCTGAAAGCTGACCCCGCGTCCGTAGATGGGCAGCACCAGGGGCTTTCCGGATTTCTGATCGTGGTACATCTTCTGGGTGTACCAGGCATTGAGTACTGCGGCCTCCGGGCACAGGTCGCTTGCACTGACCGGACCACGTTCGGGTTCACCGTCCAGCGCTGCAACCACACGAGTGTCAAGCCCTGTCAAAAGCCCCAGCGCCGACATGGTGATCCGCTTGTTCGGGTCATTGGCCCGAAGCATTCGTCGGGCTTCCTGGATGTATGCCTGCTTGAGCAGATTGATGGCCACCGTGCAGGACAGCTTGCCGACCAGCAGGCGGGCGATGGGTTGCAACATGAGTTCGGCGGCCTTGACCAGCCAGCCCATGTTTTTTGCCGCTTTGGCGTTATTTTGTGCCATGGCTGTTACCTCTCGAGTCAGATTTCAACGAGTTCCGGTTTAGAATGATAGTAGCCTTGGCCCCAATGCACACCAATTTCTTCAAGTTTTCGGTGATCGGCGGCAGTTTCCACCCCTTCGGCAACGGTTTCCACCCCCAGATCACTGGCCATTCTGCAAATGTTTTCCGCCAAAGCTGCATAGGCCGGCTTGGCCTCCACGTGTCGGATGATGGCCCGATCAAGCTTGATCACGTCGATTAGACCTTCCGCCAGCAACGCGAGGTTGGTCGAACCGTTTCCGTAGTCGTCGAGAACGATCGAACAGCCCAACTCCGTGATTCTGCGCAGTTCTCCCAGGAATCCGGCCAGGTCGACCGTATCGGCAAATTCGATGATTTCGAGCGCAACCTGACCCGGGCTGATGCCACGGTCAATCATCATGCTGTCGAGCCAGATTGCGAAATCCCTGTCCAGCAGCGTCTCAGGGTGGGTATTGATGCTCAACTTCATTGCACTGGGCTGACGACCCAGCCAGGTCAAACCCAGCTCGATGATGGTCCGGTCGGTTTGAGCCACGCCTGATCGCTGGTAGAGCGCCTTGACCAGGCGCTCCGGAGAAATCCAACCCAGTTTCCCGGCCGGTCGCAATAGCAACTCCACCCAGTTACCCCCGGATATCTTGCAGATCGGACAAATGCCCTGTACAGCAAACTGGCACGCCAGACTTGAAATCAGGTTCGCCTGAGAAAGAGTGTCGGTGCTGCTTGCCTGCCTGGCGGTGACAATCGGGCTGGAAAACACGAAGACCTCCGGGGCGTTAGCCCTTCAATGTCATAGACCCTACAGGCTTGCATAGGGTTTTGCAACCCCCTGAGCCGCATTCCGGCACAAATCTTCAGCCAGTTCGGAACTTGTCCGCGTTGCAAGCGCATTCCGAGTCGGTCTTGAGTATCATGTTCGGACATCAAACGACGAACAAACGCGACGGCCGACATGCCCGTACATTCCTTTCTGCGTTTGCCATTGGCACTCATCACGATAATGGCGCTGCTGCTGGTGCTGGTAACCGCTTGCGGTAGCCCGCATTCCCGCCAGGTACGTGGCGAACTGCCGAGCCTGAGCCTGGATTCGCTGACCCGGGTCGATGATCAGATTGAAGTCACCATTGGTATCCGTAATCACAACGATGCTTCCCTGAAAGTCGACTCGATTCAAATCGCACTCAGCATTGACGAAATGCCAGCAACCAATCTGAATGATGAGCAACTGGATCTGAAAATCGGCGCCCGTGGGCGCGAAGTCATCCAGCTCGTGGGGCAAGGCGACGGCAAGACACATGAGAAACTCGATCTGCTGGCCGAGAATGAGCGGGCCAGCCTGCCGTGGTCGATGGACGTTGACCTCAGCCTTGATGGTCGACGCACCCGGCAGACCGAGGTCACCGGATTCGTGCACCGAGTGCCCGGTCACCCTGACCGATTCCGGTAATAACTCCGATGCATGACCGATTTCCCATACTGACCTGGCACTCGATCAACGTGCTGGAAAACACCTATGCCGGCAGCGATCTGATCGCGTTTGCAGAAGATCTGCAACTGCTGGACAGCCTGGGCTGGACCATGCTGCCCCTGCAAACCGCCCTCGATCAACTGGCCCACGGCAAGCTGCCTTCCAGAACGGTAGCCCTGACCGCCGACGATGGCTCACGCATGGACTTCGAGGAGTTTGACCACCCGACCTGTGGACCGCAAAACAGCATGGTTGGTCTTATGCGTGAGTTCCTGTCTGCAACCGACCACCGACGCCATCAACTGCACCTGAGTTGTTTCGTGATCGCCTCGCCCGAGGCTCGCGCGGAACTGGACCGCACCGACTACATGGACCTCGATGTGTGGCCAGACCGCTGGTGGCGCCCGGCCAACGAGTCCGGACTGATCAGTATCGAGAATCATAGCTGGGACCACAACCATGGCTCCCTGGCCAGGACCGTCCAGCGTGAAAATCGTCGCGGCGATTTCCGCTGGATCGAAACATTCGAGGAATGTCGTGCCGAAGTCGACCAGGCCAGTGACTACATCGAAACCACAAGCGGTCGTCGGCCGGCTTTTTTCGCCTATCCCTACGGACAAGCCAGTGACTATATTCGCTTTGACTACCTGCCGCGCCGCGGGCCTGACATCGGGCTGAAGGCCGCCCTGGGCTGTGAACCGGAACCGGTCACGCTGGCCTCCGATCCCTGGCATTTGCCGCGCTACGTGTGCGGACGGGACTGGAAAAGTCCGGAGGAACTGGCAAGCCTGTTGCGAAACCTCTAAGAAACCTCTCAACAGCTCTGCGCGGAGCGCATTTTGGTCGGAGGGCTGTTCAGAGGCTCCCCAATCAGAAAGCGCCGAGCTTTGAAATCTCGGCAATCAGGTCGGCGATCCTTTCCGATCCGGGACGGTTGTGCCAGCGCACGATCAGATGCGGATGATCCAGGCGTTCATAGCCGACCTGGTCAAACACCTCCCAGGCTCGTGCATCTCCGCAATACCCAAAGGTCCCGGGTTTGTCGGCGGAAAAACGCTGCTCGGCATAGCGCATGGCTGAAACCAGGATGCCGCCCGATTCACGCACAGCCGCCTGCTCCTCGACGCTCATCGCGCGCAGAACCCGGCCATCGGTGCAAGCTCCGCCCGAAAGCATGACCTCGCCATGTTCCCAGTACTTGACGTAAGTCACCGGAATCCAATTGAGCTCGTCCTGCCGGTAAAGTGCCAGGATATGGTGGCCAAAATCAGGAACCGGCTGGCCGAACTTGCGTCGGAAAATAGCATCGCCGAGCCGGTCTCCCCGATCCACTTCGGTGATCAGAATGAACGGTTCGAGACGTGGATCGATTTCGCTGGATGGATCGGACATCAAAGGCATGCATTGCGAAAAACCGCATTCTAAACCGAAAACCGGCAATCCATGACTTCAGGAACATTGACCCCAGCCCCGGGTCCATCTAGTCTATAGTGCACTCGATTTTCATCCTGAATCCACGTCATCTTCAGACAAAGGAATGGTCCCATGAGCTTGCGCGTCAACCTGGAATTTACCGAAAAAGACCTCGAGCACTTTCGCAAACGGGCCAAACTGGCCATGGAGAGCGCCGAGGAGCAATCCCGCGAGACCATCATCGAAGCAGCTCGCGAGCTGCTTGACCAGGTCGATCAGAAGGTCGAATCGGATTACATCCGTTCACGACTGAGGCAGCTCCAGATCCTGATCGACATGCTCGAAGACGAGGGCTGGGGCATGAAGGAAGTTGGCCAGAAGCGGGTCCTTTCCGCACTCGCCTATTTCAACAATCCGGATGACCTGATCCCCGATGACATTCCCGGCATCGGATTTCTTGACGATGCCATCATGGTCGAGCTGCTCTGCCGCGAACTCAAGCCGGAGATCGACGCCTACCGTGACTTTGTCCAGTACCGCAAGTCCACTGCAAAGCGCATGGGCGTGGAACCCTCTGAACTCAATCGAAGCGACTTTCTCAAAAAGCGCGAACATGCCTTGCTGGCACGCATGCGCCGGCGACGTCCCGGGGGTGGAGGGGGCGGAAGCCGTCGAGGCCGGTCACCGTTCTCGCTGTTCTGATCGTGATTCAGAGGCGCCCAATCTGAGCATTTCCAGGTGCGGGATGCCGTCCTCCGGGTACGGCCCCCGCACCGTTTCAAAGCCCAGGCTGACGTAGAAACTTTCCAGGTATTGCTGGGCGGAAATGCGAATGGCCTGGCCGGGGAAATGCTGCTCGGCCGCACGCAGGCTGCGCTCCATCAACGTACGCCCCAACCCCCTGCCCCTTCCAGCCGCAGTGGTCAGCACCCGGCCAATGGAAGGCTCGGCGAATCGCTTGCCGGGCGGCAGAATCCGCGCATAGGCGAGCAGCTGATCGGCCGGTGATGTCCCCAGCACATGAATGGCTTCGGCATCCATTCCATCGATATCCTGGTAGGGACAATCCTGCTCGACCACGAACACCGCAACGCGGGCATTGAGAATCGCATATAGTTGATCGCGCGAAAGCTGCCGATATGGCAGTGCCTGCCAGATGACCTGATGCTGATTCAAACCGGTTCCCAACCCTTGCGAGCATGAATTCCAGACTTCATCATATCCGCCTTGTTGCCGGATTCGAAACCAGACCCTCCCGGAATCCGGATGCGTGTCGGCGAACATTCAGTCGCGAGGACTGCCAGAGGCTGTCCAGCGCACTGGCTGAAGATCTGGCGAGCGTTGCACCGGAGGCCAGCACCGGACTGCTGGTCATCGGTGGCGGCCTGCTGGAACCCGGTGAGCTGCTCAGGCCGGGGTTCGGGGCCTGGCAAGCGCTTGAGGATCTGGCTGATCCAGTGATTCGTGAGCAGGACAGCCTGGCGCGCGTCCTGGCCATCGGCAGCCACCAGGGACGGCTACCCGATGAGCGCTTGCGTCCACCCGAACACGCTCCGCAGGGGTCAATGCTTGGATTGCCGATACTGTTGATCGTTGAACAATCCGGAGCTGATGCGCTATCGACCCGCCTGGAGTCGGTGCTGATGGAACGTGGCGGCATTCAGCCACCGGCACGCGCCATTCTGGCCGAAAAAGCCGGCCTGGATACCGCCCACGGACAATTCCTGACCCTGGCCGATCAGCTTGCCCTGCATCAGATTCAGCTCGACACAGCCGGTCTAGGCGCGTTCTGGCCACCCGTCGAACACGCTTTGCTGGATGCTGACGAGGACAAGTCTTTCGAATTGCCGGGCGGCCTGAGCCTGACCTGGAAGGCCGAAGAGGCCGTGATGAGCCTGGATTTTCTGACCTTCGATGAATCGGCTCGCACACCGGTCGAGTACGCCCTTTGGATTCGGGCCTTTCGTTCCATGAGCGCGTTGCTGGACAGCCACGGCATCGCCTGGAAGGCCGACTCCGAACTGCAGCAGGATCATCAGCGCGAATGCCTGATCGAGCATTCAGGCACTGGCGATGCGCCAGACAGCGTGACCGAACAGGTCCATCAAGCTTGCGGCCTGATCGCCTGGACGGTGGTTGAGAAGGGCCGCCAGACCAACATTTATCCGCTTTCCGGAGGCGGATTCGACATTCTCAAGCGCGCCTTTCGCGATGATCCACGCTGTCTACCGGAACGACGCGGCAACATGCACTACGATAAGGACACAGGAACCCTGAGCCCTGCTCCATGAATCGGAAACGTTACGACAACAACCCCATGGCCTACGTGGATCGCTCAGCGATTCACGGTCGCGGACTGTTCGCCCGTCGCGACATCGAACTCGATGAATACATCGGCACCTATGAAGGACGAGCCACCCAGCGCGACGGCATGCACGTGCTGTGGTTGTGGAACGAGGAGCGTGAGCGCTGGGAAGGCATCAACGGCAACAACGAAATGCGCTTTCTCAATCACGATGCCGACCCCAACGCCGATTGGTGGGGCAATGATCTATACGCCATCCGCCCGATCGCCCGCGGCGAGGAAATCACCTTCGACTACGGCTGGGACGAAGAGGAATGAGAGGAATTTCAATGAAGACACTGACACTGATTGCACTGACATCCCTGGTCATGATGCTGACCGGCTGTTCGCCGTCGCCCGATGAGCTCGAGGAACCGACCGCCGAGCCGGAGTCCCAGGCGGACCTGGTGCTGACCGGTGGCACGGTGATCAGCGTCGATGACGACATTGGCCAGGCCGAGGCCGTCGCCATACTCGAAGGACATATTCTCGCCGTTGGCAGCGCCGAGGAAATCGAGCTCACCATTGGCGAAGACACCGAAGTCATCGACCTGGACGGTCGCACCCTCACTCCCGGATTCATTGAGGGCCATGGTCACTTTCTCGGACTGGGCAACGCGCGCATGATGCTGGACCTGCGCCCGGCCAGGTCGTTCGACGAGATCGTCGACCAGGTTGCAGAAGCCGTGGCGGAAGCCGAGCCCGGCGCCTGGATTATTGGACGTGGCTGGCACCAGGAACGCTGGGACCCGGCCCCGGAAATCGCTTACGACGGCGTGCCCAGCCATCATGAATTGAGTGAAGTCAGCCCAGACAACCCGGTATTGCTGACCCATGCCAGCGGCCATGCCTCTTTTGCCAATGCCGCCGCCCTGGCTGCAGCGGGAATCGATGCCGACAGCGAAGACCCCGACGGCGGCACCATTGTCCGCGACGACGAAGGACAGCCCACCGGATTTCTGCGCCAGGCCGCCCAGCTCGACGTGCGCCGCGCCCATAGTGAGGCCGAGCAGGCCATGAGCGACGAGGAACGTCAGGCGGTGTTCGAACGCCAGGTTGAACTGGCCGGCGACGAGGCATTGGCCCATGGAGTGACCTCCTTTCATGATCAGGGATCGAGCTTTGCCGATATCGAGGGCTTCAAACGGCTTGCCGAACAGGGACGCTTGCCGATTCGTCTGCACGTGGCCGTGCGCGGTGAATCCAATGCCGATATGGACCGCAAGCTGCCCGACTACCGCATGGTCGGCCATGCCGGGCATTTTCTGACCGTGCGCGCCATCAAGCGCCAGATCGACGGCGCGCTGGGCACCCATGGCGCCTGGTTGCTGGAGCCCTACAGCGACAAGCCCGACACTGCCGGGCTGCCGCAAACGCCCCTGGATGAACTGCGTGAAACCGCCGAGATTGCCCTGCGTCACGGTTTCCAGCTCAATACTCATGCAATTGGAGACCGTGGCAACCGCGAGACGCTGGATCTGTACGAGCAATTGTTCGCCGAGCATGACGAGACCGACTTGCGCTGGCGAATCGAACACGCTCAGAACCTGCACCCTGACGATGTGCCGCGCTTTGCCGAGCTGGGCGTGATCGCTTCCATGCAGGGCATTCATGCCACTTCCGACGGCCCGTGGGTGCCGCAACGCCTTGGCACGGAGCGGGCCCGCGAACGGGCCTACGTGTGGCGCTCACTGCTCGATGCTGGCGCCACCATCTGCAACGGCACCGATGTGCCGGTCGAACCGATCTCGCCGATCGCGTCCTACCATGCCTCGGTCACACGCCAGATGGACGACGGCGAGCAGTTCTTTCCGGAACAATCCATGGATCGAATGGAAGCGTTGAAGTCCTACACCATCGACTGCGCGCGAGCGGTGTTCGAGGAAGACCTGCTGGGCAGCATCACCCCAGGCAAGCTGGCCGACCTGGTCGTGCTGGATCGAAACATACTGGCCGTTGATGATGATGAGCTGGCCGCCACCGAGGTGGACATGACCGTGCTGGGGGGGCACGTGGTCTTTGTCCGCGAATAGATCTTGTCCCGACAGTGAGCGCCGGAACGACCAAAACCCCGCGGCATCGACCGCGCGGCTGGAAACTGGTGCTCAGCGCGATGTTGATCATGCTGCTGGCCAGCTTCGGGTGGTGGCAGTGGACCGAACGCCACCCGGAGCACGAACGCGAGTTGCGCGAGCAGGTCCACGATTTCCTGCTCGAACGCTTTCCCGAACAGATGACCCTGCCCGATGAACTGCTGGGCTGGATTCCACGCTCGCAACAATTTCCCGATGATCATCCACCCGATGCCATTCTTCTGCATGGTCTGGACGAACCCGGTGGCATCTGGGATGAGCTGGTGCCGGCCCTGGATGAGGCCGGTTTCAATGCCTGGGAATTTCGCTATCCCAATGACCAGGCCATCGACCGCAGCGCCGATTTGCTGGCCGAACACTGGCCCGAACTGGATTCCGCTCAGCCCCCGGTTCTGATCGGACACAGCATGGGCGGGCTGGTGATCCGGGACTTCGTCACCCGCCACCTCGAACCCCAAGGTAGCGACCCCGAGATTCACGGTCCTTCAGTGCGCGCCGTCATCCAGGTCGCCCCACCCAATCAGGGATCGGACTGGGCGCGCCTGCGCGCCTGGCTGGAGATTCGCGAGTGGATCGCCGATATTCGTGCGCAACGCTTTTCACTGTTTGCTGGCCTGCGCGACGGCACCGGGGCTGCCAAGATCGACCTTCGCCCCGACAGCCGCTTCCTGGCCGAACTCAATGAGCGTGAATGGCCCAAAGACATTCCGATCCGGATCATCGGCGGTCAGCTCAGCGAACCCACCCCCGGCATGATCGCCGGCGTGGAGGCGCTGGCCGATGACCTGGACGCGCCCGAACTGGCCGATGAGCTCGAACAGATGTGGTCACAACTCGGCGGGGACCTGGGCGACGGCGTGGTCCCGGTCGAATCCCTGCCCCTACCCGAAGCACCCGAGCCGGTCATCGTCCCCGCCTCCCACCGCGGCCTGCTGGTCACCCTGCCCCTGACCGAAACCGAACCCCCGGCCATTGAAATCATTGTCGAGTGGTTGCAGGAGTTTTAGGTCGTCAAAAAAAGTTTCTCGCGCGGAGACGCAGAGTAAAAAATTGCTTCAGCTTACTAAATTCATTCTTCCCTGCGTCTCTGCGTCTCTGCGCGAGTGAGCTTTTTTCTGTTTGCCTCGCGACAGCGGGCCCGTAACCGGGACTGAAGACTCTGCGAGAGGAAATTTCTTGTAAGGCTCAGGTCAGACGATGGAATCTGCTCGACGCGAACTTTTTTAAAGGAAAAATGCAAGCAATACCACTCCGAGGATGATTCGGTAGGCGACGAAGGGTTGCATGCCGATGCGTCGGATGAAGGCCAGGAAATAATGGATGCAGGCATAGGTGCTGATGGCCGAGACGACCAGGCCGATGAGCAGCACCGGCCAGTCGGCCGTGACACCCTCGGCGAGCAGATCGCGGGTGCCCAGCACGCCTGCCGCGGCGATGATGGGAATCGACAGCAGAAAGGAAAAACGCGCCGCGGCTTCGCGACTCATGCCAAGAAACAGGCCCGCGGTAATGGTGATGCCCGACCGCGAGGTCCCCGGAATCAGGGCCAGTATCTGGGCAAAGCCGATCACCAGCACATCCTTTAAGCCCAGCGAATATTCGTCACGCCGGCCGCGCCCACGCCAATCGGCCAGGCCCAGCAGAATGCCGAAACCGATCAGGGCGCTGCCCATGATCAGCGGGCTGCGTAAGGCTTCCTCGGCGTAGTCCTTGAGCAACAAGCCGAAGAACCCGGCTGGGATGGTACCGATGATGATCCACCAGGCCAGCCGGGAATCACCGCTGGCCTGTGCGCCCCGCAGGCTGGCCAGCCAGTCGCGCGTCATGGTGATGAGTTCGTTGCGAAAGTAGAACACCACCGCCATCAGGGAGCCAGCATGCAGAATGATGTCGAAGTCCAGCCCCTGGTACTCGCGCCCGGTAAACACCGAGTACAGCACCAGGTGGGCCTGGCTGGAGACGGGGAGAAATTCGGTCAGGCCCTGAATAAGGGCCAGAATGATAGCTTCGATCCAATCCATCGCGGCATTGTACGGGAGCCGATCATTGAATTTGGGTACACTGCCCGCCATGAAAATCGCAAGCTGGAATGTCAACTCCCTCAAAGTCCGCCTGGAACAGGTGCTGGACTGGCTCGACCATCAGCGCCCGGATGTACTCGGGCTGCAGGAAACCAAGCTGACCGACGATCGCTTCCCTTCCGACGCGTTTGCCGAGCTGGGTTATCACGTCGGTTTCGCCGGCCAGCCAACCTACAACGGTGTGGCCCTGATCGCTTCTTCGGCGCTCGGCGATCCGATCACCGAGATCCCCGACTATCCGGATGAGCAAAAGCGGGTCATCGCCGCGACGGTGGGTGGTGTTCGAGTGATCAACCTGTACGTGGTCAACGGCAAGGCGGTCGGCACCGACAAGTACCAGTACAAGCTCGACTGGCTGAAGGCCGTGACCGCCTGGGTCGAGGCCGAGCTGCGCGAGCATGACAAGCTGGTGGTGATGGGTGATTTCAACATCGCCCCGGATGATCGCGACGTGCATGACCCGGAAGCCTGGCACGAGAAGATCCTGTGCTCGACCCCGGAACGCGAAGCGTATCAGCGCATGCTCGGTTTAGGCCTGCACGACACCTTCAGGCTGTTTGACCAGCCCGAAAAAGTTTTTTCATGGTGGGACTACCGTGCCGCCGCCTTCCGCCGCGGCATGGGATTGCGCATCGACCTGGTGCTATGCTCGGAGGCCTTGCGCGAGTCCTGCACGACCAGCTATGTCGACAAGGAACCCCGCAAACTCGAACGCCCCTCAGATCATGCGCCGGTAGTCGCCGAGTTCGATCTGGACTAATTCATCAGGCCCTGCACACCGCCTTCGAGGTTGTAAACCTGGGTAAAGCCCTGCTTGCGATAGTGCTCCGCCACCGCCTGGCTGGAGATGCCTTGGGCGCAGACGAATACCAGCGGCATATTGCGGTCGGCATCCTTGAGCTCGGCCATCAGTTCGGCATCCAGGGCCCTGGCGAAATCCAGCGGCTCGGACTGGCGATCGGACTCGTTGCGGGTGTCGATCACCAGTATGCGTTCGCCTGAGTTAATGCGTTCCTGCAAGGTCGCCGGCGTGATCGATTGCACCGGCGCAGGAGCCCCGGGCAGATCCAGCGTCAAGCCTTCGCCCTGAACCGTCTCGGTCCAGTCAATGCGCGCGCCACGGGCGCGCTGCGCCGAGGCCAGATCGAACAATACCCGGATGCCGGCGCTTTCGCTCTCGATTTCATTGCCCTGGCGCGGTCCGATATTGAACTGCGCATCCCAGCTCGGACCGATGGAGAAGTGCAGATACTGGTCCGGATAGGCATCCATGAATTCACGGATTTTGTCGGCGGCCTTGTCGGAGATCTCGATCTCGGGCGGCGTGCGATCGGGCTTTTCCAGCCCGAGCACTTCATGCAACTCACCGTCATTGAACATTTCGGTGACGATGTCGCAGCCGCCGACCAGCTCGCCCTTGATGTAGAGCTGCGGAATGGTCGGCCAATTGCCGAACACCTTGATGCCCTCGCGAATCGACTCGTCCTCGAGCACGTTGAAGGCCGCGTAATCACCATCGAGCAGGCTATCCAGCATGCCGGCCGTCTTGGCCGAAAACCCGCACTGGGGCATCTTCGGCGTGCCTTTCATGTACAGCACAACATCATGGGAAGCCACCTGGGTTTCAATTCGCTCGCGCACGGCAGGGTCAAGAGTCATGTTTTTCAATCCGGAGTGAGTTGGTCCTGATTCTAGATTGTGGGGGTGTTGAACCGGAGGTTCAAGGTTAAGGGACGGGAGACGGGAGACGGGAGACGGAAGACGGGAGACGGTGTGGACTGACCCCTGACCCGGAAACCGGAACCCGGAACTCGGAAACCGTTATCATCCGTCCTATGAAACCATCCTTCCAAACCGCAACCCGCGTCCATGACGTTCGCTACGAGATTCGTGGTGCGCTGGCGCGGCGGGCACGGGAGCTGGAGCAGCAGGGTAACGATGTCCTGCAGCTCAACATCGGCAATCCCGGCGCCTTCGGCCTGCGCACGCCCGAGACCATGCGGCGGGCGGTGGTGCGCAATCTAAAGCACAGCGAGGCCTATGGCCCGCAGACCGGCATCTTTCCGGCCCGGGAAGCCGTGGCCATGCAGTTCCAGGCTCGCGGCATGACCGAGACCCGTTACGACCAGGTCATGATCGGCAACGGGGTATCCGAACTGGTGGACCTGGTGCTGCGCTCGCTGCTCGAACCCGGCGATCAGGTGCTGATACCGGCGCCGGACTATCCGCTATGGACAGCGGCCGTGGTACTCAATGGCGGCAAGGCGGTCCATTACCCCTGCCGGGCCGAAGATGATTTCATTCCCGACCCTGAGCAGGTTCGTTGCCTGATTACTCCGAAAACCCGCGCCCTGGTGGTCATCAACCCCAACAACCCGACCGGCGCGGTCTACCCGGAACCGGTGCTTCAGGAGCTGGCTGATCTGGCCGCCGAGCATGACCTGATCCTGTTTTCCGACGAGATTTACGATTCCATCTGTTACGACGAGGCGCGTTTCGTGCCGATGGCGCCGCTGGCCGAGGACACCCTGTGCGTCAGCTTCGGTGGCCTGTCCAAGGTCTACCGCGCCTGTGGTTGGCGGGTCGGCTGGGCAGTGTTTACCGGCACGCTGGATCGCGCACAGGACTACATGCTGGCGGTCGAAAAGCTGGCCGCCTTGCGCCTGTCGGCCAATGTCCCCGGTCAATGGGCGGTTCAGACCGCGCTGGGGGGATACCAGTCGATTGCCGACCTGGTCGCCCGCGGCGGGCGCCTGCATGAATCACGCCAGGCGGTCATCGATGCCGTCGAGCGCAGTCGATTCCTGGAGATGGTCCGGCCCATGGGTGCGATGTATGCCTTTCCCTCGGTGCGAGCCGATGTGATGCCCGACTTCGATGACCATCGCTTTGCCGCCGAACTGCTCGAACAGAAACACATCCTCATCGTTCCCGGCTCGAGCTTCAATATCGAGGCCCGCAACCACTTCCGCATCACCCTTCTGCCGGAAGCCGAGGACCTGGAACGTGCCTTCCGGCGCATCGACGACCTGCTCGAGGAGCTGGCCGAGGAACCCGAACGCGTCAGCCTGGCGCAATGAGCACAACATCCATGAATGATAATCCGTTGCTGGCCAACGGCCTGCCCCGCTTTGGCGCCATTCAACCCGATCATGCCGTCGAGGCCATCGAGACCCGACTGGCCGAGTATCGCGACGTGATCAAGCGCATTGAGGCGCTGGGTGATGATGTCGGCTATGCCGATGTGGTCGAGGCCGAAACACTGGCTGATAACGCCTTGTCGCGAGCCTGGTCGACCATTGGTCATCTGCACGGCGTCAACAACACCGATGATTGGCGAAGCGCCTATCAGGCCTGCCTGGGACTTCTGACCCGTTTTCATACCGAGCGAGGTCAAAACGTCGCACTGTGTGCAGCGTACAAGGCGCTGTCGAGTCGTGCGGACCTGAGCGAGCAGTCGGCTGCCGTCCAGTCCACTATCAAGCACGAGCTGCGCGATTTCCACCTCTCGGGCGTCGACCTTCCCAAAGACAAGCGCCAACGATTTGCCGAGATCAGCCTCAGGCTTTCCGAACTGGGTAACCGTTTCGGCAACCAGGTCATCGATGCCACCGAGGCCTACAGTGAATCCTTCGACCAGGCCGAGCAACTGGCCGGCCTGCCCGACAGCGAGCTCGAGCAACTGGCCGGACTGGCCCGCCAGGCCGGACAAGAGGGTTGGCTGGCCAATCTGTCCTACCCGGCCTATCGCGCCATCATCACCTATGCCGATGACCGCCAGTTGCGCGAGCGCTTTTATGTCGCCTATGTCACGAGGGCCTCAGAGACCGGACCGCAGGGTGGGCAATTCGACAACCTGCCGCTGGTCACCGAAATGCTCTCGCTTCGTCATGAACAGGCCCGCCTGCTCGGTCTTGATCACCATGCAGCGATCCGGCTAACCACGCGTATGGCCGATTCAGTCGAACAAGTTGAAGGTTTTCTGCACGACCTGGTTCGACGGGCCCGGCCCACCGGTCAGCAGCAGATGGCGGAACTGGAAGCATTTGCCGCCGACCTGGGCGCGCCGACGCCGCTTGAACCCTGGGATATTGCCTACTACGCCGAGAAGTTGCGCGAAAAAAACCTGGGCATCAACCAGGAAAAACTGAAACCCTGGTTCGAGCTCGAACGCTGTTTCAAAGGTCTGTTCACGGTTGCCGGCGATCTGTTCGGGCTGGGATTCGAGCGCGACGACTCGGTCGAGACCTGGCATCCGGATGTGCGCTACTTCCACGTCACCGATGAGCACGGTCAAGCCGTGGCCGGCATGTACCTGGACCTGTATGCCCGCGCCCGCAAATCCGGCGGCGCCTGGATGGATATTTGTCGGTCACGCATGCGCATTGCCGAAACCGAGCAACCACCCGTTGCCTTCCTGACCTGCAACTTCGCCCCACCCGCCGAAGGGCGTCCCAGCCTCTTGACCCATGATGACCTGGTAACCCTGTTCCACGAATTCGGCCATTGCCTGCATCATTTGCTGACCCGGGTCGATCTACCCGGTGTCGGCGGCATCAGCGGCGTGGAATGGGATGCGGTGGAACTGCCCAGCCAATTGCTCGAAGGCTGGGCCTGGGAACGCGCCTCGCTGGATCGCTTTGCCCGTCACGTGGATACCGGCGAGCCGCTGCCGGATGAATTGCTGGAAGGCTTGCGCGCCGATCGGTGTTTCCAGGGTGCCATGGCCCTGCTGCGCCAGGCCGAGTTCGCCCTGACCGATCTGGTCCTGCACAGTCGGCCCGGCGCCGATCCGATTCAAGTCATGCGCGAGGTTCACGACCAGGTCGCCGTCGTGCCCATGCCGGACTACAACCGCTACTTGATGAGCTTTTCTCACCTGTTCGATGGCGGCTACGCGGCCGGATATTACAGTTATCTGTGGGCCGAACGCCTGGCCCGCGATGCCTTCGAACTGTTTCTCGACCAGGGCCTGTTCGACCGCAATGCCGGCGAACGCCTGGCCCACGAAATCCTCGAAGTTGGCTCCAGCCGCCCGATGGCCGAATCCTGGCAGGCCTTCCGCGGGCGCGAGGCCCAGCTTGAACCTTTGCTGGAGGCCTACGGCATATAGGGTTTTGGGGGCGGGGCGACGAGCGGCCTTGCCCGTTGCCGGGCTCGAGGTGAACGGCTTTGTAGATTATTCGAGTCTAGTGGCGTTTTGGTGCCTACCGAATTGCGTTTGATCCGCTGGATAGGAGCTTGTCTTTAGTGAGGCATTCGGGCGCGTAAAGTACGGGAAGGCAGTGCCCGCTTCCGTCACCTTGAGCCCGGCCCCGGTCAAGCCCACTCGTCGCTTGTCGGTTGGGAGTTGGTTGATGGGGGAGCTTGATCGAAGCCACTGCTTGACTTTCAATCTACTCCTACCTGTCGCAGCGGGTGGTATTTGACCGATCACGGACTGACCGGGTGCGGCGGCCGGCAGGAAGTTCTACCCGGTCCATGCATGCCACCTATAGTCGGCTCGAAGCCACTCCCCTTGCAGACGGCAACTCGCAGACGTTACCGACCCCAGGGCCACCAATCTGGAAATGATGGACTCAGCCGATCACCCGGTCAGTCCGTGATCGGTCGGATACCACCCGATGCTCCCCCTTCACCCGATCCTTCTCCCATCTTCCATGCAGTGATTCAGAGGCCGCTTGAAAGAACCAAAAAACGTCCGCAGGCGTGGAAGGCCTGATCATTGAGCTGCATGCTGACGGTGATCGGCAAGACCCAGCCGATCATGGTATCCCGGCAGGGTTCATCGATGAAATCAACGCGAGCCTCATTTCCGGGGGCTTTCGCGATCAATCCGGCCTGGTCAGGCAGGATTTCGACATCCGAAAGCTCCAGTTCGCGCGAGCCGTAATCCAGGGTCAGATGGACCACGGGATCGGCCTCACCGATCAACTCAAGCACCCAGCCAGGCTCATTGCCGAAGGCGCGAAAAATCACCCCGCGCTCCATGGCCCGCGTCCAAGGCGAAAGATGGCGGCTCGCCCGGCACTCGACGGTATCGGCATCCGGCAGGGTCAGCATGGCATGATTGGTCGTCTTGGCCCAGAATTCATGATCCACATCCTGGTAGCGGACACCGGAAGCGGCCTCGACAGCGTCGAGTGTCCGCACATCCCATGGCAAAGAAAGGATGGCCACATCCGGGTCGGGAAATCGAACATCAATGGCGACATCACCACAGCGGTAACTGAACCAGCGTTCCGGATCGATCAGGCTGTCTTCGCTGCCCTCCACTGCGGTCAATTGAATGGGTTCGAGCTCATCATCGGGTGCGGCAAGTCCCACATCGGCAGAGAAGCGGGGGCTACCGTCAGCCGTGTACAACGTCAGACTGAGCAGGTGCTGACTGTCGACTCGCCACTGACCGGCTTCAACCTCAAGTTCAAACTTGTAGGGCGGCGCCCCCAAATCCTCCAGAACTTCGCCAGCCAGAACCTGCACACGATCTTCGTCGATGACTTCGATCTCCAGCCAGGAGCCTTCCGGCAATATGATGCGCTCCCGGTAAAAGGCTTCACCGGCAATCCGCACCGGTTCGGCTCGTTCTTCGACCGGTTCAGCTTGTTCTTCGACCAATTCGGCCTCCTCGGGCGCGGGACTGCAGGCGGTGAGGAGGAGGGCTGCCAACGGCAGCGACCTTGCAAGTGCCTTGAACATTTCGATCTCCGTGGCTACGACTGGATTCGGTTTACGGTTTAAGGGTTCAGGGTTCAGGGTTCAGGGTTCAGGGTTCAGGAAAAACCTTTGCCCATTAGCCCATTAGCCCCTTTCACCTTTCACCTTTTACCTTTACCCCTCCCCCAACTCCGGCAGATCCCGATAATGCTCCAACGCCTCCGGATTGGCCAGGGCCGAGGTATTCTTGACCGCTCGTCCGTGAATCACGTCGCGCACGGCCAGTTCGGTTATCTTGCCCGAAACCGTGCGCGGAATGTCGGCCACGGCGATGATTTTTGCCGGTACATGCCGCGGGGTGGTGTTGGCGCGGATGGTCTTGCGGATGCGATCGCGCAGTTCGTCATCCAGCTCGATCCCTTCGCGCAGGCGCACGAACAACACCACGCGGACATCGTCCTCGAAATCCTGTCCGACACAGATCGACTCGATCACCTCATCGAGCTTTTCGACCTGACGGTAGATTTCTGCGGTGCCGATACGCACGCCGCCGGGATTGAGCGTGGCATCCGAGCGCCCGTAAATGATCACCCCGCCCCATTCGGTCATGCGGGCATAGTCACCGTGGCTCCAGATGCCCGGGTGCGTCTCGAAGTAGGCCGCCTTGTACTTGGCGCCGTCCGCATCATTCCAGAACTGGATGGGCATGGAGGGAAACGGCTGCGAGCAGGTCAGCTCGCCGGTTTCGGTGGCCAGTACTTCACCGTCGTCGTTGCGAATCTCGACCTTCATGCCCAGACCGCGACATTGCAACTCGCCCTTGTAGACCGGCAGCAGCGGATTGCCCAGGGCAAAGCAGGAGACGATATCGGTACCGCCGGAAATCGAACTCAGTTGCAGATCGGCCTTGATGTCACGGTAGACATAGTCAAAGGACTCCGGCAACAGCGGCGAACCGGTCGACAATATCGCCTTGAGATCATCGAGCTGATGGGTCTCGGCCGGCTTGATGCCGGCCTTGTCGCAGGCAGCGATCCACTTGGCGCTGGTGCCGAACACGCTGATGCCGACTTCCTCGGCCAGGTCCCAGAGCACGTTGCCGTCGGGATAAAACGGTGAGCCATCGTAAAGCACCACGGTCGAGCCCACCGCCAGACCCGAAACGAGCCAGTTCCACATCATCCAGCCGCAGGTGGTGAAATAGAACAGCGTGTCGTCGCGATGCAGGTCGGTATGCAGCATCAACTCTTTGAGGTGCTGCAACAGGGTCCCGCCAGCACCGTGCACAATGCACTTGGGCACGCCGGTGGTGCCGGATGAATAGAGAATGTAGAGCGGGTGATCGAACGGCAGCGCGGCAAACTCGATCTCACTGCTGTCATTGGCCGTGAACTCATCCCAGCCAATCGCCTTGTCTATGGCCGACAAGTCCATGTCTTCGGCCACGAAGGGCACGACCACGGCTTGCTCGATCGAAGGCATTCTTTCCACCAGTTGGGACAGCCGATCCAGACAGTCGAAAGTCTTGCCGTTGTATCGATAGGCCGCCGCTGCAATCAGCACCTTGGGCTCGATCTGGCCGAAACGATCGAGTACGCCTTGCACGCCGAAATCCGGCGAGCACGACGACCACACCGCACCGATGGAGGCCGCGGCCAGCATGGCGATTACGGTTTCCGGAACATTGGGCAGGTAGCCGGCCACCCGGTCGCCCTGCTCCACCCCAGCCTCACGCAATGCCCGGGCCATGCGAGCCACTTGCTCATACAGCTCGGCATGACTGATATGACGCAGTGATCCATCCTCGCCGGCAAAGATCAGGGCGGTGCGATCGTCCCTGAATTTCAGCAGGTTCTC
>SLKT01000135.1 GCA_007134485.1 Wenzhouxiangella sp.
GAAGCCGCAACCAGAGAAGCCGCAACCGGAGAACCTGCAACCAGAAAATGTCGGCGACGATGGCCATCATGATGAGGCACCGGACCCTGCCTCCCCTGACCTTGCCAGCGACAACCCGTCGATTCCAAGAAGCTGGGCCGATGCCGATCAGCTTGAAAAGGCGTCGCACACCGAAGTCTTTGCGCGCAACAAGAGCTTTGGTGGGGACAGCGAGTCCGGCGCACTGCATCCCCTGGAAGCCATTGCCGATGCCCGGCTGAAGACCGCGCCTGATATGGCCGTCCTGGTTGGTCTGCGCGACCCGATCCGAGGCCAGCTCTTCGAGCTTGATCACAAGGGCGACACCCGCAAGTGGGAAATGGGACGTGGCCAGGGGGCGGATATTGATATCGACCACGAGAGTGTGTCCGGTCGGCATGCCCAGTTGATCCACGAAAACGGCCGCTGGAAAGTCGTCAACATGATGTCGGTCAACGGCACCTTTCTCAATGACCGCAAGATTCTAAGCGCCTACCTGAGCGCCCGTGATGTCATTCGAATGGGCGCCGTTGAGCTGGTATTCGATGCTCGGACCGAAAACAGTCAACCCGACGCACAGGAGAAGCCCCAGTCCGGGGGGCTGAGTTCCGCACTTCACTCGATCGGCAATCTGTGGTCTCGGCTCATATCCCGATTCCGTCACTGACTCCGGAATCGGCGAAGCCAGCCCAACCCCAGCACAACCACCACAAACACGTAGGTCCCGGCGACCGCGAGCAGACGTCGGTCCTCTCCCTCGATCGGCAGCACCGCATGCAGGCCAGTCAGAATCGCCACAGCGCCAACCACGGCAAACAGCGCCACGATCACATCGATGCGTCCCTGCCGGCGGCTTCTGCCCGCCGGTGCGGTATACCAGAACAGCCAGAGCAGAAACAGGCTGACCGGTGCAATGATGAAAAAATCAATCCACCACATTGCAATCATGTCATGCCCTCGACCGTGTACCGAGACGATAGCCCACAGCGACGGCGCTCAGCCATCCGGCCAGCGAAAGGCCAAGGTAAGCGCCCGCTGATTGCCACTGGCCAAGTTGCATCATCAGCCCCAATTCCAGGCTGACCAGCGAAAAGGTGGTCAGGCCGCCGCAGAAGCCGGCCATGAGGAACAATTGCATGTCCTCGCGCATGGCCGAGGGTTCCTGGGCGCTGGCCCGGGCCGCCACAACTCCGATCAGCAATGAGCCAAGAACGTTGGCCAGCAACGTCGGCCAGGGAAATCCAGTTCCGATCCAGCTCAGCCAGGCAATCGAGATGGCAAAACGCAGCGCACTGCCAAGCGCGCCGCCGAGTGCAACCCAGAGGTAGAGCTTCAGTGGTCGGGGCCCGGCAGTCATGAAACCACCTGCATCAGCGCGCGAGCCACGACGGTCAAGCCCAGCAACAAGCCGAGAAGCACCAGCACCATGCCGCCGATCACGGTGGCCGCCAGATACGCCCAGGCGGCCCTGGCCCGACCCGCGCGCAACAGCAACAACCACTCCAGACTGAGGCTGGATACAGTGGTGTAACTACCCACCAGACCATGAACCAGAAACACGAATGCCGGATCGGTCGGATCCCAGCGTGACCAGATGAACATGACGCCCGCCAGAAGCCCGACCACAAAGGCGCCGCTGAGATTGACCACCAGGGTGCCGCGCGGGAAGTCACTGCCTTGATGGCGGACGAAAAAGCGGGTAATGGCCACCCGGACGATCGCACCCAACGCGCCGCCAGCCAGTACCAGCGTCCAGCTCAAAAGCCCCGGCATCATGCAGACGAATCAGCCGTGACGAGGGTGAACTCCAGGGCCGGCAAGTCCTGCACGCTGGCCTTGACCCGATCCCCCACCCGCAACGGCCCGACCCCGGCCGGAGTCCCTGTAAAAATCAGATCACCGGCATTGAGCGTGACCTGCCGGGACAAGCGCTCGAGCAACTCGTGTGTCAACCAGATCATCTCGCCGACGCTGGCCTGCTGCCGGACCACGCCATTGACCTGCAACTCGATCAGCGCCTCGGAAGTGGGCGAGCCGTGTTTGGCGGGCTTGATCAGGCCCATCGGGGCCGATTGATCGAAACCCTTGCTGATTTCCCAGGGCTGTCCGGCTTTTTTGAGGCGCGCCTGCACATCGCGGCGAGTCAGATCAACGCCGACCGCGAAACCGAAAATCCGCTCGGCCCAGTCTGCAGCCGGCACATTCTTTCCGCCTGCGCCCAGGAACACCACCATTTCCACTTCATGGTGAAGTTCGGTGGTGTCGGCCGGATAAGCCACGCGACCCGATTGATCCACCGATCGGGCCGGCTTGGCGAAAAAGACCGGCTCGGAGCGTTCAGGGTCCTCGCCCATCTCGCGGGCATGCTCGGCATAGTTGCGTCCGACGCACCATACGTGGCGGACCGGGAACCGTCCGCCCCCGCTGACCGCTATCTCCGGCGGCTGCCAGTCGATCACTCTCGAACTCATCCCAGGCGGCGGATGCCAACCGCATCCCTGAGTTGCTCGATGAAAGGCCGACTGAGTTCACGAGCTCGCTCGGCGCCCTGCCTGAGTTCACGCTCGACCCTGGCCGGGTCGTTGATCAGCGCCTCGTAACGCTCGCGCGGCGCCTGCAGCTCCCGATTGACCAGCTCGAACAGCTGCTGCTTGACCTCGCCCCAGGCAATGCCGTCGGCAAAGGCCTGGCGCATCTGCTGGCGTTGCTCAGGGGTGGCGAACGCGGCATAGACCGAGTATACCGAGGCCGAGTCCGGATCCTTGGGCTCGCC
>SLKT01000066.1 GCA_007134485.1 Wenzhouxiangella sp.
CAACATTTTCAGCCCGGACATTCCATCATTGGCAATCAGCGGTTCATGGCCGGCATGCAGCATCATGCGCTCCCAGACCGAGCGAAATACCTTGGAATGGTCGACAAAAAGCACTTTCATTCGTGCAGTCCGTCAAGAATGCGGAGCGTGACCATGAAGCTGAATTCCCACCTTGTTGCAAGATCATGCAGTAATTTCATGTAACTTAGCACGAATGGACGCCAAGTCCAAAATTGAAAGGGCTTTTTCCAGCAACGCAAGATCCGGGTCAGATGAGGATTCACCCATGATCGATCACTCCACCGAGTCGCGAATCAAGGCGCTTCGCGAAGAATTGGACCAGGTGGATTCGCGCCTGGTCGAGCTGGCTGCCAGCCGCCAGCGGATTGTCTCCGAGATTGGTCGGGTCAAGCAGGGAGAAGGGAAACAGCTCAGGGACTTTCGCCGCGAGCGCGAAGTCATCGAGCGGGTTCGCGCACGGGCCGGCGCGCTGGGGTTTGACCCCATGCTGGCCGAGCGCTTGTTGAAATCACTGATCGAGGCTTCGCTGACCCGCCAGGAAGTCGAGCGCGGCCGGCTGGCCGGTCGCGGTCGTGGTCGGACATCCATGGTCATCGGTGGCGGGGGCTTGATGGGCCGCTGGCTGGTCGAGTTTCTCGACAACCAGGGCTTTGATGTCCAGGTGTCTGATCCGGTCGAGTCCGAAGGTTCAGTTGATTGGCGTGCAATCGCCGACGGGACTGACGTGATCGTGGTGGCCGCACCGATACTGCCAAGCGCCAATATCATCTCCGAGTTGACCGAGATCGGTACCGCGGCACTGGTCTTTGATATTGCTTCGATCAAGACGCCCCTGATCGATCCCCTGCGCCAGGCGGCTCGAGCCGGTCTCAAGGTCTGCTCCATTCACCCCATGTTTGGCCCGGATACCCGGTTGTTGTCGGGGCGCAATGTGCTGGTCATGGATGCCGGGTGCGAGTCGGCCGTGGAAGAGGCGCGCGAGTTGTTTGCCGATACCATGGCCGAGGTCAGGCAAATCGATCTGGAAGAACATGACCGTCTGGTCGCACTGGTTCTGGGTTTGTCCCATGCGGTCAACATCGCATTCTTTACCGCCCTGGAACGCTCCGGGATGGAGGCCGGGCACCTGGCCGGCATATCAAGCACCACCTTCAAGCGCCAGTTGGATATAGCCCGGGATGTGGCCGGAGAAAACCCTGAGCTCTACCATGAAATCCAGCACTTGAACGAGCACGGCGCTTGGGCTCGTGACCTGCTCAAGGAAGCCAGTCAATCGATTATCGACCACGTCGTTGGCGACGATGCAACGCAGTTTGCCGATCTAATGCTCAGAGGGCGTGAATTTCTGAGGGGTCTCGATCAGCCTCGTCCGTCGGGGATACGCGCGGACGATCTATAGTCATTCGCTCCTTGCCTCCGGCAAACCGCAACTGACTTCCGGTCTGCGCTACCCCGACCTACGAGTTTTGCGCCAGCTCACGCCCGATCAGCATGCGCCGGATTTCGTTGGTGCCGGCGCCGATATCATAGAGCTTGGCATCGCGTAGCAGTCTGCCGGTCGGGTATTCATTGATGTAACCATTACCACCGAGCGCCTGGATGGATTCCAGCGCGACCTTGACTGAGCAGGTCGAGGCATGCAGCAGGCATGCCGCAGCATCGATGCGTGACTTGTCGCCGCGGTCATAGTCGGCTGCAACCTGGTAGGCAAAGCCACGCGAGGATTGCAGCATGGCGTACATGTCGCCGATCTTGGCCTGCATCAGCCCGAAGTCCGACAGCGTTCGACCGAACTGCTTGCGTTCCTGGATGTAGGGCAGGACGATATCCATGGCCGCCTGCATGATACCGATCGGACCACCCGACAGAACCAGGCGTTCGGAATTGAGCCCGGACATCAGGATCTTGACCCCCTGGTTGACCTCGCCAAGGACATTCTCTTCGGGGATTTCGCAGTTATCGAAGACCAACTCGCAGGTGTTGGAACCGCGCATGCCCAGCTTGTCCATCTTCTGAGCCTTGGTGAATCCGGGCATGTCCTTTTCAACCAGGAATGCGGTCATGCAACGACTGCCGGCGTCCTTGCCGGCGGTACGCATGTAAACGAGCGCAACGTCGCATTCCGGACCGTTGGTAATCCACATCTTGGAACCATTGGCCACCCAGACATCGCCTTGTCTTTCAGCCCGGCAGGCCATGGACCCTACAACGTCTGAGCCGGCGCCCGGTTCCGACATGGCCAGTGCACCTTTCCATTCACCCGACACCAGCTTGGGAACATACTTTTCGCGCTGGGCCTGGTTGCCGTTGCGATACAGATTGTCCACGCACAAGTTTGAATGTGCGCCGTAAGACAGACCGATCGAGGCCGATGCCCGCGAGATTTCCTCCATGGCCACCAGGTGGGCCAGGTAGCCCATGTCGGAACCACCGTATTCTTCCGGGATGGTGATGCCAAGCAGGCCCATCTCGCCCAACTCGCTCCACAACTCCTGCGGAAACTCGTTGTTCTCGTCGATCTCTCGCGCGCGCGGCGCGAGGGATTCGGCGGCATAGCGACGGACCGTGTCGCGTAACAGTTCGATGTCTTCGGAAAGTTTCATGGTACTTAAGGGTTCAGGTTTAAGGGTTCAGATTCTATGTTGAAGGTCAAGCAACTCTGAGCCGATTGGGATCGAATTGCTGGCGGTTTTTCATCAGGGCAAACGCGATGCGAATCAGTTTGCGCGCCAAGGCGACATAGGCC
>SLKT01000203.1 GCA_007134485.1 Wenzhouxiangella sp.
GATCCCTGATCCCTGATCCCTAAAAAAAGACGCCACCCGAAGGCGGCGTCTTCTCGTTGCCGTATCGATTCGCGATCAGAAGCGCAGGCGGCTGCGGGTGCGTTCGCGGCGGGTGTCTTCGCGCTCCTGGTACTTGGCCCGGCAGGCCGACGTCTTGAGGACCATTTCGCACTCGAGATAATCGGTGATCTCCATCAGTGCGGCGCGAATCGCTTCGCCGGCCGGGGTATCTTCCTCATGGGCGAGGTTGCCGCCGATCCAGCCGCGCTGGGCGCGCAGGCTCACGCCGGTGTCGGAGGTGCGGCCCTCGATGGTGCGCACATGCTCGATGGCGCCGGTATTGGCATTGACCAGGCGCACATCAACCGCCACGTAGGCCTCGGTACGCGAACCGCCAACCCCGATATTGGCGCTGCGACCGCCGATATTGGCGCCGCGCAGATTGACTCCGCCCCGGGTGCGAGATGTTTCTTCCGAGTAATCCGTGACCGTGCCCAGTACGATGTACTCGGCTCCGACGAGCTGGCCGATTTCGGCCGCGGTATCCGGGTTGACCCGGCCCGAGGCGCCCAGGTCCTGCTCGGCCATCACCGCTTCGAGGTTGGAACGCTCGACCACGGTAAACGCGCCGATGGCGGCCAGCTCGTTGGCCAGCATGCCGGACAGTTCGCGTCCTACACCACTGCGCCACCAGCCCGCGCCGGTCGCTTCGTTCTTGAACTCCGCCA
The DNA here is from genome assembly GCA_007134485.1 of Wenzhouxiangella sp. GTDB lineage: Bacteria > Pseudomonadota > Gammaproteobacteria > Xanthomonadales > Wenzhouxiangellaceae > Wenzhouxiangella. The sequence continues at coordinate 729 of SLKT01000203.1, forward strand.
CACCCAGGACCGGGCGATCGGCCATGGCCATGCCGGAAATCAGAATCAGGGCTAGAAAGAGAATGCGTTTCATAAGGGACTCCTTGGGTGATCCAGGTTTGAATTTCGAGTCGGTTTGCTCACTATAACGATAATTTGTGCGGGATCATGCCGCCGAATTGAAGATCGGTCGATCAAGCCGGCACGGCCGGGTCGTCGCCGACCAGCGTTACTCGATCTTCCAGACCACGAGTTTCCAGTCGGAGCGGCGTGGAGAACTGGCGTCCAGGGCCAGATGATAAGTCTTGCCTTCCTCGACTTCCAGCTCGACAACATTGCTATCCGCTTCGCGTCGCTGATGGACCGCTCCACCCAGCGCACGGGTATGGGCACTGCGCAACACGGCCCGGTGCGCCTTGATGGTGTATTCGCCGGGTTTGAGCCAGACGCCGCCTGATCGACCCGGTCCGACCTGCTTGCCGTTGATCTCGGTAATCTCGACCCGGAACAGTCCTTTGGCTGGTTGGTCGATCGCGCCGGTCACATGGCCGCTCGGTTGAGAAGGACTGGCAAACCAGTCCTGCGCCGAAGCGCTGAGCGGTCCCAATGTCATGGCTGCCACTGCAGCGATCAGAACGAGTATTCGCGTTTGCATGGTTCGCTCTCCTGCCCGAATTTGAATCCATTCCCTTTAGAAAGTATTGAAGGGGCCAGGTTCCCGGCCGGTTGGTCGTATTCGGGTAATGAGTCCATTAAGCTTTTCGGCAGGCGCTATACTGTTCAGCTTTCGCCCGTACAGATCTTAAGGTATCGCTGAATCTATGACTTCCAAGCTTGCAGCCCTGAACGAATGGGTTGATGAAATTGTTGCGCGCACGCGCCCCGATCATGTCCATTGGTGTGATGGTTCCGAGGCCGAGTACCGGAAATTGATCGAGCTGATGCAGGAATCCGGGGATCTGCTGGCACTCAACCCCGAGACCCATCCGGATTGTTACCTGCATCGGTCGGATCCCGATGACGTCGCCCGGGTCGAGCACCTGACCTTTGTATGTACCGAGCGCGAGGAGGATGCCGGTCCGAACAACCACTGGATGGCGCCGGCCGAGGCCCACGCGCTCATGAATGGTCTGTTCTCCGGTTGCATGGCCGGACGTACGCTCTACGTGGTGCCCTACTGCATGGGGCCGATTGACTCGCCATTGTCGCGCTGTGGTGTGGAAATTACCGACAGCCCTTACGTGGCCGCCAACATGCGCCTGATGACCCGCATGGGCCAGCCGGCCCTGGAGCGCATCGAGCGCGAGGGTCAATTCGTCAAGGGTTTGCATTCGATTGGCGAGCTTGACCCCGAGCGGCGCTACATCATGCATTTTCCGGAAGAACTCAGCATCAAGAGCTTTGGATCGGGCTACGGCGGCAATGCGCTGCTTGGCAAGAAATGCCACGCCCTGCGCATTGCCAGTCACCAGGCGCGCACTGAGGGTTGGCTGGCCGAGCACATGCTGATCGTGGGCATCGAGAACCCTGAAGGCGAGGTTCGCTACGTGGCCGCAGCTTTCCCGTCGGCCTGCGGAAAAACCAATCTGGCCATGCTGATTCCGCCCGAGGCTTACCGCGAGGCCGGCTGGAAGGTCTGGACGGTCGGCGATGACATCTGCTGGCTTCATCCCGGCGAGGATGGTCGGCTGTACGCGGTCAATCCGGAGGCCGGATTCTTCGGCGTGGCGCCGGGCACCGGCGCCGATACCAACCCGAATGCCCTGGCCATGCTGGATCGCGATGCGATTTTCACAAACGTGGCCGTGACCGACGACAATCAGCCCTGGTGGGAAGGCCTGGATGATCGGGTTCCGGCCAAGGACTGGATGGGACGTGATTTCGACCCGCGCAATGGTCCGGCTGCACATCCCAATTCACGTTTCACGGTTTCGATTTCTCGCTGTCCGACGTATTCCGACCAGGCCGAGAACCCGACCGGGGTGCCGATTGACGCGATCGTTTTCGGCGGACGTCGCGCCAGCCTGATCCCGCTGGTCCTGGAGGCCCGGGACTGGAACCATGGTGTGCTGCTGGGCGCGGCCATGGCGTCCGAAACCACCGCTGCCGCCACCGGTCAGGTCGGCGTGGTCCGGCGCGATCCGATGGCGATGAAGCCGTTTTGCGGATATCACTTCGCCGATTACTGGAAGCATTGGATCAATGTCGGCGAGAAACTGACCCATCCGCCGAAGATCTATCAGGTCAACTGGTTCCGTCGCGATGACCAGGGTGGCTTCATCTGGCCCGGTTTCAGCGAGAACCTGCGCGTGCTCGACTGGATTCTCAAGCGCACCCGCGAGGAGGTCGATGCCGAGTCGACGCCGGTCGGCAATCTGCCGCGGTCCGGAGACATCAATCTGGATGGGCTCGGTGACATGCCCGACATGGCGACCTTGCTCGAGGTCGATCCGGACGGCTGGCGCGCCGAGGTCGATGTGGTCGAGGCGTTTCTCGACGAGTTCGGAGACCGCGTCCCCGAAACCTTGAGGCGGGAACTGGCGCGAGTGCGCTCCGAGCTGGGTTGACGGGCCGGACCGGTCATTGTCGAAAATGACCGAAAAATTCCATGACGACCCCTTCATCGGCAATAAAGCCAATAAGATCAAGCGGATATTGGTTCAAAAAAGATTCAATGCGAATTTACGGGAAGTTAACAAACCCCTTTTCATTGGCGAGCGATGGTGCTAGTATCCGCACAGAGTCGGGTCGAAGCTCCGTGTATCCATGCCTGAACGGCTTGGGTGCGGGAGATGTGGCTCGCTCCGACACTCGCTGTCGATACTAGTATCGAATGCTTTCATGCAAAATCAAAAGACAACATTTGGAGAGTCTTATGAAGCACAACCGTAACCCCCTAGCTTCGGCGATCAACTGCGTGCTTGGCGCAGGCATGGTCGCCAGCCTGGCCGTGACCGCGTCCCCGGCACTGGCCCAGGATGAAGAAGCCGCGGAACTGGATCGAATCCAGGTCACCGGTTCGCGCATTTCGCGTGCTGACGTCGAAGGCGCCAGCCCGGTCACCATCATTTCGCGCGAAGATATCGATTTCTCGGGCTTCGAGAACATTCCCGACCTGCTGCGTTCCACGGTCTTCAACTCTTTCGGTTCATTCCGTGAGCGTTCCGGCACTTCGTTCGGCCAGGTTGCACTGGCTGACCTGCGTGGTCTGGGCGCCGACCGTACCGCCGTTCTGGTCAACGGTCGCCGTCAGCCGGGTAGCCCGTTCACGGGTCGTTCCGCGGCCAACCTGAACTCGATTCCGGTCAACGCCATCGAGCGGGTTGAAATCCTGACCGACTCGGCCTCGGCCATTTATGGTTCCGACGCCATCGGTGGTGTGATCAACATCATCCTCCGTGACGACTACGAAGGCGCCGAAGTCAGCGCATTCGCTTCCTTCCCGACTCGTGAAGGCGGCGATGAGATCGCCGGAAACCTGGTCTTCGGTGGTTCGAGCGATCGCGGTAACTACGTGTTCACCGCCGAGTACTTCGAGCGTGATCCGGTCTTTGATCGTGATCGTCCCTACAGCGCCGCCCAATTTACTCCGGGTGAGCGTCTTGGTGTCGACACCACGGGTGTCAACGAAGTTGGTAACACCGCAATCATCCTTACCGGTCCGTTGGCCGGCGGCTATCGCTCTGTTGGTCCTTGTGATCCCGACGCCGGTTTCGCCGGAGTTTTCGACTTCCCGCCCATCGAGGGTGACACGGCCTGTGGTTATCCGTACGCCGATGACTCAGCCCAGACTGGCGGCATCAAGCGCCTCGGTACCTTCCTGAGCGCCAACTATGAGCTGACCGACGATCATACGCTCTACTTCCAGAACGTCATGAGTCGTGCTGACACCTTTGGTCGCTATGCGCCTACTGCCGGTGGATTCTTCATCGGAGCTGATGTTCCGACCAATGAATTCAATGAAGACATCATCCTCCTGCACCGCTTCGCCGGTCACGGTTTTCGTGATGACAAGACCGTCGCCTACGAGTTCGACAACGTGCTCGGACTGGAGGGTCGCTTTGGCGAGATCGATTACGACTTCTACTCGCGCTACTTCATCGCCGAGTCGAGCGATCTCGGAGAAGGGTACGTTCTTAACAGCGTGATCTCCGACCTGGTCGCCCAGGGTGCGTACGACTTCAACGATCCGCTCAGCCCGGACAATGCCGACGCAATTGCCCAGTCGGCCCATACGACCTCACGCGATCTGAGCGTCAAGACCTGGCAGACCAACCTGACCCTGAGCGGCTTCGCAGGCAACCTGCCCGCCGGTGAGATGGGCTGGGCCGCCGGTGTCGAGTACGAAGACACCCGCTATACCGACATCTACGATGCAGCCCGCGAGGCCGGCAACGTGCTCGGTTCGGCCGGTAACACCGCTCGCGGTGATCGTGATCGCTGGGCGCTGTTCGGTGAGCTGATGCTGCCGCTGCACGAGATGGTCGAGTTGACCTTCGCCGGTCGTTTCGACGACTACAGCGACTTCGGTTCTAACTTTTCGCCGACCATCGCACTGCGCTTCCAGCCGATGGATGCCCTGTTGCTGCGCGCCTCCTGGGGTGAAGGCTTCCGTGCTCCGGGTCTGATCGAGCTCAACCAGGTTCCTGCCGAGTCGAACAACCCGGTCACCGACCTGTTCCTCTGCGAACAGCAGGGTCTGGACGCGGAAGATTGCCCGACCCGTCAGGTGCTCAACTTCTCGGGTGGTAACCCGGGTCTCGAAGCTGAAGAGTCCGAGAGCTGGAACTTCGGCGTGGTCTATGAGCCGATCGACAACCTCAGCCTGACCGCCGACCTCTACCGGATCGACGTCGATGACTCGATCACCCAGATTGGCCTGGGCCAGTTGCTCAACCTCGAGCGCGAAGGACTGGACCTGCCTCCGGGTACCTCGATCGTCCGTCGTGACACCGGAGTCATCGACTTCATCGAAACCGGATTCGCCAACGTCGCCACGATTCGTGTCGAGGGTTGGGATCTGAGTGCCGATTACACGGTCAATACGGCTGATGCCGGAACTTTCAACTTCCGGACCCAGTACTCTCGGATCAAGACCTACGATTTCACCTCCCTGCCGGGTGGCGAATCGAGCAACCTGGCCAAGTCCTTCGGTTCACCGTCACATCGTGCCAACATCAATGCACGCTGGTCGATGGCCGACTACACGGTCAACTACACCGGGCGCTGGATCTCCGAGACCTTCAGTCGTGACGGATCGGACTCCGACCTGCCCAACAACTCTTCGTTCATCACCCACGACATCGTTGGTATCTACAACGCTCCGTGGAACGCAGAGATCCAGGTTGGTGTGCGCAACATCGCCAACAAGCTGCCGCCGATCGATCCGGCATCGGGTTGGGATGGTGGAACCGAGCTGACCCTGTATGATGTGGGTGGCCGCGTTCCGTTCATTCGCTACACCCAGCGCATGTAAGACCGCGTTTTTCCCGGGTGGCGCAAGCTGCCTGAAACGCATCAATCCCCGGACGGACTTCCGTCCGGGGATTTTTTTTTCGACATTTGTTAAACTTCCGCATCCCATCCGGAAACGCCCTGGCCAAGATTTCTCCGTGTCTTTGTTCGACAAACAACTGGTGTGCGTGACCGGCCTGCCGCGGGCCGGCTCCACCTTGATGTGCCAGCTTCTGGCCCATCATCCGGCGATTCACTGTCCCGGGCAGAGTTCGCCGTTACCGCAGTTTCTCGCCGCCTTGCGTCAGCACACCGCCGACAACGAGTTTCTGCTGGCGCAGCTGGATCGTGACCCCGACGGCGTGCATGGGCGCCTGATGGAAAGCTATCGCGGCTTCATGGCCGGCTGGTTCTCCGATGCCGAAGCCGGAAAACGCTTGGTGGTCGACAAGAATCGCGCCTGGATGGGCCAGTTCGATTTCGCCGAGCGCCTGGCGCCCGGTTGTCGCATGATTGTCTGCCTGCGCGAGCCGGGCCAGATCTTTGGTTCCGTCGAGGCCCGACACCAGGCCAGCATCGGTATGGACTTTCCGGATCACCTGGCCAATGCCTCGGCCTATGACCGGGCCAATCGCCTGTTCGCGCGCGATGGCGTCATCGGCCTGGCGCTCAACGGGTTTCGCGGCATTCAGGATCTGCCGGATTCAGCCCATCGCCAGATCCTGTGCGTGCTGTTCGAGCGATTGGTGCAGCATCCGGAGCGGATGATGAAGCAGGTCTGGGAGTTTCTTGGCGTCGATCCGGTCGACATCGATTTCGACAATCTGTCCACCCTGCCGGGCGAATCGGACAGTCACTATCGTTTCAAGTACACCCATCGAACACACTCGCGGATTCGCCCGCCCGGGCGCCATCAAATCCCTGCGCGCATCGAGGCCGAGATCCGGCACAGTTTCGAGTGGTTCTACAAGATTTTCTACCCGGCCTGAATGGCCTTCACCGGTTGAGGAGCAGCTTCAAGTGGAAGGACTGACTGAACGCTGGATCACGCCCATCATACGGCGCCAGGTTCGCAAGCCGGATGATCCGGCCAACGATGCACTGCGCCAGTTGATTCTGGACAATGAGCGCAAGGAGCGCCAGGTACCGAATTCTCCCCAGCCATTGCATAGTCAGGTGTTTGAAAGCACCTTCGATTTCCTCGACTGGCCCGACCCTCCGGCATTGGCGCTCAAGCAACTCATCCACCGCGGGCTGGCCGAAGCCATCATCAACCTCTCGAATGTGGATCAACAGCAACTGATGCGCTTTCGCATCGTCTGTGAATCCTGGTTTCATGTCACCCGCACGGGCGGTTATGTCCGCTCGCACAATCATCCCCAGCATTCCTGGAGCGCGATTTATTGTGTTGATCCGGGTGATGAGCAGCCGGCCAACGATCACGATGCCGGATATATCCAGTTCTTCGACCCCCGGGTCAATGCCGACATGTTTCTGGACATGGCCAACAGTGACCTGAAGTCTCGTTACAACGGCCATTCCATGCGCTTTCGCCCACGCACGGGCGACATGATTCTGTTTCCATCTTTCGTCTGGCATGCCGTCGAGCCTTACCATGGCGAGCGGCCCCGGATCACGGTTGCGGCCAACTTTCGCTTCAATGCCGGGAGCTGAGCGATGAGTCGGGCAACCGGACATGGGCAGCAGGCGCAGGCCTGGTCTGATTTCTGGCAGCATGGTTCGCTGACGACGTTTTTCCAGGGCAGTTTTCAGACCGGCTACGATGGCCCCGTGGCTGATTTCTGGAATGCGGTGTTCGATGAGTTGGACGACGACCGTGCGATCCTGGATCTGGCCACAGGAAACGGCGCCATCCCCTATCTGGCGGCTGCCCGGGCCGAAGCGCTCGGCCGGAATTGGCAAATCGTCGGCGTGGATTATGCCATCATTCATCCGTCATCCGATCCGCGTGTTCGGGCCATGCTGTCCGGCGTCATGCTGCACTCCGGCGTGTCTATGGAACAGACCGGCATGCCCGCAGATAGCTTTGACCTCATCACCAGCCATTTCGGGTTCGAGTATGCCGATCCGCAAGCGGCCGGACGTGAGGCTCGCCGTTTGCTAAAGCCCGGGGGACGGCTGGTTCTGGTCATGCACCACCCCGAATCGGCCGTGGTTCGCCAGGCGCGGCGAGATTACCGCCAGACTCGACGATGCCTGTTCGAGGAGCAACTTGATCGTAAAGTGATTGACCTGCTTGATATTGTCGGGGACGCACGCTCTTCCCAGGCGCGAGCTCGCTTTCGCCATCATCGCCAGGCTGAGCGCCTGCGTCACGAGATCAACCGCAGCATGCAAAGGCTGATCGATTCGGCTCGCGGCGAGGATGACTCCCAGACCTACCGGGTAGCCCAATCATTCCTGCGCGTGTTCGCCGATCTTGTTGACCGTCCCAAACGCGAAAAAGTGGAATTCGTGCGTCAGTCCAGGGATTCTCTGGAAGCCTACTCCCGGCGGATGCAATCGATGGCGCGCGCGACCATGGACCAGGCCGCACATGCTGAATTCATCGAGAACATGAAGGTGCTCGGGCTGGAACTGGAGGACGAACGCGAATTGAAGTACGGTGCCGATGATCTGATCGGCCGGGCCGTACTTTTCAGGGGTTGAGCGGATGGGGCCAGGGGCGAGTGCGCTCCAGCCAGTTTCCGACTTCATGGCTGTCGACAAGATACAGCATGTCAGCACGGACCAGCAGCTCGATCAGGGCGTCGAGTTGATCAGTCAGCCAGTGATCAGGCGCCTGTCCGCTGGACTCCCGAATCAAGCCGGATTTGATCGCACCCAGGTCATTACGATCGTCAAGTGAGCGGAACAGGTAAGTCGAAATCGGGTTGACCGGCAGACTGAGCCGCGCACCGGGCTTTTCCACGGTACGGTTCTGCCCGCTTGCGGACGGATTGAAGTCCCGCACCAGTTTTGCCTGATCCAGCTCAAAGGCCGCGACCGGGATCATTTCAGCCGACGGACGGGCTGTGCTCGCTGTCGAGCCACGGCCCTTGACGTAGACCGTGTGCTTGCTGATAGTGCCTGAAAACAGTTCTGCGGCGGCTTGCTGCTGTTTCCTGGAAAGTCCGGCAATGCGCTGTGCCAGGGTGGAATCCCGCACGTAGGAAGCCGGGTCATAGGCCAGGCGGTGATCTGCGAAATCGATCAGGTCAAGACCGCAACGCTCCAGCCAGTCGTACAGTTCGGGCACCGTGTAGGCGCGGTCGATGGGGTTGAGAAACAGGTCGGCCAGTCCCGCATCCCCGTAGCGCTTGTGGTCAGTGTGCAGCTCTTCGGAGCGTTTCCACCAGTGGCCCGGCGCCAGTGCGTCCAGGGCCTCGCGCGCAACATCCATGCGCGCGGGCAGAGGCTCGTCGGCATCGCTCAAGGTGTCGATCAGCGACTGAATCTGGTAGACGGCCGTGCGCCCGTATCGGGCATACACCATCAGTCCGATCACGCCACCGTCGGCAAGTACCCGGGCAAGTGCTGAAAGGCCGGCGTCCGGGTCGGGCAGGTGATGAAGCACCCCGGAGCAGTTGATGAAATCGAAGTATCCGTACTCATCCGGGTTGATCCGATCGATCGAGCCGACTGAAAAGCGGATGTTGTCCAGCCCGCGACGCGCAGCCCGCTTGCGGGCGATTTCGGTCGAGGCCTCGGACATGTCCAGGTAGACCAGCTCGGCGTCCACTCGCCGTAGCTGTTCAGCAAGAAAAATCAGTGAATCACCGGTTCCCCCACCGGCCACGAGCACACGCAGCGGTCGGCGCTGATGAAGGCGGCCGGCAAATCCATAGTGGCTGATCTTGGGAAGGTAGTCCAACGAGGTGCGCACCAGGCGACGATCTTCGTCGGCAGGATCGCGCGCCGGGTAGGGCAGTGACTCATACATCGCCCGAACCTGGTCACTGTTGTCGCCGCGGCGATTCATTCGATCTCGACGCCGCTTTCAGCCAAACGATCGATCAGCGGTGCGAGCTCGGTACGGTACTGTTTCCAGAGGCCAATCGATCGGGAGTGAATTCGCTGATTGACTTCACTCGCACTGCTCGGCGACAAAGGCTTGGAGCCATGATGGAATTCCAGACACTTTTCCTGCCAGCTCAGGTTGGAAAAGGCCAGTAACCGCTGAACGGCCTCGCGAGGTGATTCAATCAATGCCTCGTAGCGACAGACCATAAGCGCCGGCTCGGGAATCGTCGATTTCCAGAATTCGGTCAGGTCACGGAACGCCAGGTAATAGCGCGCCAGCTTGTCGAGATCGTAGGAATAGCCGCAGGACGAGCCGGAAAACAGATGCTTGTACATCGCGTAGCACGAATCGACCGGGTGGCGTTCCATCAGGATGATGCGTGCCTGGGGCAGGGCGGCGTGAATCAGGCCGCTGTACAGCGCATTCTGTGGCATCTTGTCGGTCAAGTGACTGCGTCCGCCGGCTCGCGGCGCTACTCGTTGCAGCCATGATTCGCCCAGCGCCTTGAAATCGACATCCGATATCGACTCCGCCACTCGCTTGACCACGGGCTCGCTCGTCTCGCCGCTGCCGACCTGGCGAGACAGAAGAACCTGCAGATCGCGCAGCTCGCCACACGGCGTGACATCGTCATGCGCGCCCAGGATGTTTTCGACCAGCGAAGTCCCGCTGCGTGGAAGGCCGAGAATGAAAATGGGCGTCGGGCCGTCAGCAGGCTCATCCTCGGCGGCTTTGAAAGTGGCGGGGTCAATCTCGGTCATTGCCCGAATCCCGGCGATTTCGGCATCGGTGTGGTCGTCGATCAGGTCATCGACCTCGGCCGCACCGGCCGCCAGATGCTCGAATGAAGCGGCGTGGTCTCCCAGGTCTTCGAGTTCCTTGGCCAGGGCAAACTGTGCAAGGGCCCGGGTGTAAGGTTTCGCACTTTCCCGGACGGCCTTTTTCAGTGTTTCGACGTGATTGTTTTCGCGGGTCTGGGTACGGGTCATGGAGCGTTGGTACAGGGCGCCGAAATCGCCGGGATTGAGACGCAGGACCTCGTCGAAGACTGCCTCTGCGCGGTCGAATAATCCGAATATGCGCAATGAGATGGCCAGATTGTGCAGAATGCCGGTGTCTCGAGGCGCCACCTGGGAGGCGCGTGCAAACAGGTTCAGCGCGGCACGCTGTTCGCCGACGCGGCTGAACACGGTGCCCAGTTGGTTGAGTTGATCGGCCCGGGTCAGACCCAGATCGAGCGCCTTGCGGCCGAACTGGTTGGCCGCCAGGAATTCACCGGAGTGGAGCAGGCAGCGACTGAACAGTATGGTGAAATCCACCGACTGCTCATCCAGTTCCAGCGCCCGTCGCGCGGCCGCTCCGGCTTTCTCGAATTCGCCACAGCGCAGCCACAGTTCACTGAACGCGGCCCAGCCCGGCGCATGTTCCGGCGCTTGCTGGACCAGTTGTTCACACAGGTTGCCGGCAGATTCGAGCTGATTCTCCGACAGCAATCGATAGATTTCGGTGACCTGGCTATCCAGGGAGGATTGGTCATTCATGGGCAGTTACATCCATATTTCCGGACCGTACATGGCCCGCTCGAGGTCAACACGCCATGATACCGGATCGGCACGACATTTTTTCCTGTCCGGGGTCGCTGTGATAAACTGAAACGCCAAGGTTCTGGTGTCCACAAGCTTTCCGGATCATGCTTCCAGCCGGCTACGAAAAGAAGTCCTTTCGGCGCTTCAGCCAACCCATTGACCTGGACCGTCTGCGGTCCGAGTTCGACGCCATTCCCGACGAGGTCTGGCAGGCCTCCTACTGGGGCGATATCCACTGTTCGGTCGGCATGCTGTTGCTGCGCGGCGGAGACAAGGGCACCCAGGAAGACTTTTACTGTGAGCGAGTCAGCGATCATCCGTTGCTCGCGTCGCTCGATTACATGCGTGAGCTGATCGCGCCGGACGGACCCTTCGGGGGTGCGACCTATGCGTTCCTGTTTCGCATGCGACCCAACGGGGTCACCCTGGTCCATCGCGACACCATCGAGCGCTGGTTCGACATGTATCGCATCCATGTGCCCATTCAGACCAACCCGGATGCGTACCTGATCGCGGATAATCGTTCGCAGCACTTTGCCGCCGGTCATGCCTGGACATTCGACAATCAGTCACGCCATGGTGTGGTCAACGGCGATCAGGAGCGGATTCATCTGATTTTCGATGTCGAGTGGAATCCGCGCCTGAAAGCGCAGATCGACCAGGCCGACCTGTTGCCCGGCGAAGTGATTCAGGCCCATATCGACCGCATCCACGCCAAGGAAAACGCCATACCCTCGTATTTCGGCGATCCGGTCGTGCGTCAGGGTATTCAGCGCCTGCGTGCAAGGGGTCTGGACGATGCCCAGATCGTCGAATTCTTCAATACCAAGCGCGTGCCCACCCGCAACTATTACGATCAGCACTGGACGGTCGAGATGATCAGGGAGATCGAGCAGACTTCCGCCTGAGAAAGGCCCGGGGGCAGAACGTGATCATGTGCCGCTCCTGGCGTCGATCAATTTCGAAATCCCGATTGGACTTGATGAACTGATTGACCGCATGGGCTGGGCCGGGACCGAATTCCGGCCAGGCCGGGTAGTGATCGAAGCAACTGTCCTCGGCGATCAGGTAGCTCTCCGGCGTGACCATGGGCGCGTAGCGGTTCATCTCCTCGAGTTTGAATTCGGCGTGGTGGTCGGCATCGAGAATGACCAGAACCGAACTTGAGTCCGAAGCGCGGTTGCCGATCTCCTCGACAATCCGATCGTCAATGCTCGAGCCTTCAAGATAGTCGATTCGATCATGTTCGGGCCGTCCGGGCTGGGTGTGAATGTCCACGGTGATGACGCGACCATGGCCCATCAGGTCAAGCAGATGGGCAAAGTACAAGGCCGACCCGCCCATCCATGTCCCGGTTTCGATGACCAGGTCGGTGCGAAGTCTGACCATCAGCTCCTGGTAGACCCACATGTCCATTGGGCATTTGGCCGCCTTGTGGCCCATCCAGAGGGTCTGGTTGAAGACCCCGGCCCGGAAGTAGACCTGGTTGGCCAGGCGGGTCAGCTCATCGATCTGCGCGCGCTGCATTGCGATCAGGCTTCCCGCTCGGGTGATCGCGGCGGCATCGCCTCAGTCATCCCCTGACCCCTGCCAGCCCGAGCCGATATTGCGATCGAACATTTCCAGCGCCTTGCCGTAGAGCCGGACGTTATTGTCAAGCTCGTAGAATCCGTGGCCCTCGCCACGAACGAACAGTTTTTCGTGCGCGATCCCGGCCTCTTCCAGGGCTTCGATCAGGGCATGGTACTGGCCGTAATGCGCCTGAAGGTCGCTGGCGCCGTGTGCGATGAACAGGTCAGCCGTGATGCGCTCGACATGATTGATCGGCGAGCGATCACGAATCTGCTGCTTGTCGGTGCCAAGTGCCCGGTCGAGAAAATCACTGCCACCGGGTACGCGCTCCGGGATGTTGCCGACTTCCTTCATCAATTCCAGGTCGTAAACGCCGACAAAGGCGAATGCGCATCGAAACAAGTCAGGGTCACGGGTGACGCCCCGCATGGCGGCATATCCGCCGTAGCTGGCCCCGCTGATGCAGACTCGGTCCGGGTGGGCGATGCCCTCGTCGATGGCCCACTGCACGGCGTCGGCCAGGTCATCCTGCATTTCGGCGCCCCACTGGCCGTAGGCATCGTATTCGAAGTCATGGCCATAGCCACCCGAGCCACGGAAGTTGACCTGCAGAACCGCGTATCCGTGGGTCGCCATGGCCTGTATCCAGGGTTCCCATCCCCAGCTGTCACGGATGCCGTAGGGGCCGCCATGCACTTCCAGGACCAGCGGCAGGTTGTCTTCCTCGGCCCCCGGTGGCAGGGTCAGCAAGCCGTGCAGCGGTGTACCATCGCGCGCCTCGAACCGCACGCCGCGGGTTTGGCCCATGTGCTCGGGTTCCACCCAGTTGCGCGCGGCAGCCAACTCGGTCAGGTGCATGTTTTCGACATCCAGCAACATGAACACGCCCGGCTCGCGATCGCTGAACAGACGCAGGCCGGCACGTGATTGATCTTCCGAGAAGTTGGTGATGCGGACTTCGAAGTCGGCAAGTGCGGTCGACAGGCTGCGCCAGATCCGGGCCGTCGGGTGTTCCGGGTCGATGAAACGGGCTTCCGGCGGGAAGGTGTTGAAGATTGCGCCGATCACTTCCTCGCCGGCGGCATCGGTGATCGACCCGAGGGCCTCGACTTCATCGTCGACCAGGAGCGGCTCGATCTCACCGTTGGCCAGGTTGACCTTGTGGACGCCGAGTCGCTGTGGATCACGCGAGTTGATATAGACAAAATCGCCGTCGGTCGAAAATCCCCACAGGCTGATATTGCCATCGAACGGATTCTCGAAGGTCTTCCAGTCACTGTCATCGTCGGGTCGCCAGGCGAATTTCTGCTCGCTGCCGTCGACTTCCTGGCCATAGGCGAAGCGCACGCGTCCCTGCTGATCGGCCGCCAGACCGCCACGCTCCAATGGGGACTGGGTCACTCGGCTGGTGCGCTGGTAGCGATCGACATCCAGCAGCCAGGCCATCGGACGTTCGCGATCGTGAGCACGATCGGAGATCAGGATGCGCCGCGGGTCATCGGGCAGGGGGTGCAGGATACTGGCGTAGCGGAACACCGTGGAATCCTCCCGTGGCCCGAAGATCTGGCGCTGCTGGCCGCCATCCGCGCGGGTGGCATAAATTCTGCCGGTGGGGGAAGGGATGGCGACCGATCCGACCTGGCGGGTCGATGTGAACACCAGGCGGTCATCGTCGACCCAGGTCAACCCGGTCGCATTCTCATTGCGAGACAGTTGCACGCTGGTCATGATCTGTACGTCCGGGAAGTCGGAGATGTCGAGGATCGCGACGCCGGTACGGTCCTCGGCGGGCACCGTTGCGGCCAGGAAATCGCCGCCGGGAGACAACTGGATCTCGCTGAATTCCGCGTGTCGAAAGAAGGTTTCCAGCTCCGGTGGGGCGGCCGTGGCACTCAGGACCACGCCCAGAAACAAAAAAGCCGTGAATTTATTGCGCATCCGGGTGTCCATTCAGTTGAGTTCGCATCAGCCGCGCACTTTACCACAGGGTCGCTTTTGAGCCACTTGACGGCTATTTTTTGAAAAAGTGATTCTTGCGTTCCACAATCCCTCGTGATTACACTAGGCGCTTGAGTATCCAGCCCTGTTCAGATAGGATGCTGCGACTCCATTGATCGACACGACTTTAAATTTCCGGGATGATGAATCTAATGAAACCACAGACTATCGGCCTGAGCGGTTGCCTGATCGCCGGCCTTGGAATGCTCGCCGTTGGACTGCACGTCCAGGCCCAGCAAGTGGAACCGGTTCTTGACACCAGCCGCGCTGCGGTCGAGGACACCAGTCGCTCACAGGAGCGCGTCGACGAGCTCGATTCGCGCACGCAGACGGTGCTCAGCGAATACCGGGCCAACCTGAAACAGCTCGAACAGCTCAATCGATACAACGCCTCCCAGCAGCGTCAGGTCGACGCCCAGCGCGAAGAAATTGCTTCCCTGGAGCGCGATATCGAGAACATCGCCAGCCTCCAGCGCGCGGTTCAGCCGTTGATGGAGGACATGGTCGATGCCCTGGCCGATCTGGTCGAGGCCGACATGCCATTCCTGCTCGATGAGCGCACCGAGCGCGTCGAGCGTCTGCGCGGCATCATGGACGATCCGGGTCGCTCGCCCGCCCAGCGCTACCGCCTGGTCGTCGAGGCCTATCAGATCGAGAACGAATATGGTCGAACCATTGAATCCTATCGTGACAACATCGAAGTCGACGGTCGTTTGTACGAGAACGTCGATTTCCTGCGCATTGGCCGTGCCGCCCTGATTTTCCGGACCGATGATGATCGGGTGCTCAAGCGCTACGATATCGATTCCGGTGAGTGGGTGGATCTCGACAGGGCCTACCTGGACTATGTCAAGACCGGTTCACGAATTGCGCGGGAGCAGATTCCGCCAGACCTGATGTTCATCCCGGTGCGTGCGCCGGAAGCGGCCGAGTGAGGCGGAGCGAACCATGTCAATGCAGCAAACTCATCGAATTCCCGAAACGAATCAACCCAGGTTGTCCAAGATGAACAAATATATTCGCGGTGGCGTCATTGCCGTGCTGGTGGCCGGGCTGGCCGTGGTCGGCCTTGCGCCGAACTCTTTCGCCAGCGCCCAGCCACAGACCATTGAAGAAGTCCTGCAAGCCATGCAGAGTGAACGTCGTGAAGTCACGCGCGAAAATCGCGAGCGTGAGGAGCGATTCCAGCGCGAGCAGGAAACCCAGGAAGAAGAGCTCAGGCGCCTGCGGCAGGAGGTTTCCGAAGCCGAGGACGAAGCTGCGCGTCTGGAGAGCCTGCGCAACGAGCTTGATCGCGAGCTTGAGAGCCTGCGTGAGCAACTGGCCGAGCGCCAGGGCGAGTTCGGCGAGCTGTTCGGTGTGGCGCGTGCCGCTGCGGCCGATCTGAACGAGAATCTGGCCGAATCGCTGATTTCGACCCAGTTTCCCGGTCGCGGTGAGGACTTGTCGCGCATGGCCCAGGCCCAGTCGCTTCCGACCATCGAAGAGCTCGAGTACCTGTGGTTCACCATGCTGCAGGAAGCCAGCGAGCAGGGCAAGGTGGCGCGCTACGAGGCGCCCGTGATTCGCGGCGATAATCAGTCGGTGAACGAATCCGTGGTCCGTATCGGACCGTTTACCGCATTTACCGACCAGGGTTTCCTGATTTCGCGCGACGGCACGCTTCGCTACCTGGTCCGTCAGCCCGGTGGCGGTGCTGTACGAGCGGCCCGCAATGTCTATAATTTCGAAGGCCCGGGTGTGACTCGCGGCCTGATCGATCCGTCGCTTGGCACGTTGCTGGGCATGGTGGTCGAAACGCCAAATATTCAGGAGCGGATCGCACAGGGCCGCGGCATCGGTTACGCCATCATCGTGGTTGCTGCGTTCGGTATTCTGGTCGCACTGTTCCGCTGGCTGATGCTGACCCTGACCTCCATGAAGGTGCGCAAGCAGATGCGTTCGTCCACGCCGTCGAGCAACAATCCGCTGGGCCGCATCATGTTGGCCTACGAGGAAAATCGCGGCGAGGATCTGGAGACCCTGCAGATGCGTCTGGATGATGCCGTGCTCAGGGAATTGCCGAAGCTCGAAAGCGGACTTAACATTGTCAAGGTGCTGGCTGCGGTCGCTCCGCTGATGGGACTGCTCGGCACCGTGATCGGCATGATCGTGACCTTCCAGGCCATTACCCTGTTCGGTACCGGTGATCCGCAGCTCATGGCCGGAGGTATTTCGCAGGCCCTGGTGACGACGGTTCTCGGCCTGATTGCCGCCATTCCGCTGCTGCTGCTGCATGCCTTTGCATCGGGTACGGCGCGTCGACTGGGTCAGGTGCTAGAACAGCAGTCGGTCAGCCTGGTCGCCGAACCGGATGACCAGAATCGCTGATGCGTCGCATCGCTGAGGTATTAGTCCAGTGCTAGAGTTTCTGATTCCAGCCAACGTCATCGATGTCATTGGGAACTATCTCAATGCCGGTGGCCCCGTGGTTGTCGCACTGCTGTGCAGCACGTTCCTGTTGTGGCTGCTGATCTGTGAGCGATTGCTTTATTTCACATTCGCCCACCGGCGGCTATACAAGAGCCAGAGCGAAGCGTGGGACCGCCGTGATGATCGCAGTACCTGGGAGGCGTATGCATTCCGGGAGCGCCTGATCTCGGAGATGCGCGTGGAAAATCAGCGCAATCTCGGTGTGATCAAGGCGCTCATCCTGATTACCCCGTTGCTGGGCCTTCTGGGCACGGTGACGGGGATGATCGAGGTGTTCCAGGTCATCGTCGACACCGGCGCTTCGAACGCCCGACTGATGGCGTCCGGTATATCACGTGCGACCATTCCGACCATGACGGGGCTCGCGGTATCGTTGACCGGTGTGCTCGCGATCAATTATCTGGAGCGAAAGAACACCCGTTCGGTGGCCAATCTGAACCATGATCTCGAGGTGGAGTCGGGGATGGGCTACGGTTCCCATCGCCGCCTGACCGATGCCGGAATGGATTCGGCCGAGGTCAACATCACTCCGCTGCTCGACATTGTCTTCATTCTGCTGATCTTCTTCATCGTGACCGCCACCTTCCTCGATGAAGTCGGGCTGGGCTTGCAATCGCCCCAGGATGATCCGCCCGAAGACGAGCAACGGCCACCACCTACGCTGATGCTGACCGTACGCAACGACGGATTCGTCATGATCGATGCCGTACGCATGGTCGATCCACGTTCCGTGACGCCGATTGTCGAGGCTTTCACGGCCGAAAACCCCCGGGGTGTCGTGCTGTTGAGTGCGGAACCGGACTCACGCGTTGAAACTACTGTGCTCGTTCTGGATCAAACACGTATGGCCGGCGTCGATCCGGCGGTGGCCATTCAGGAACGTTAGAGGTTATTGAATTACCATGATTAGACGACGCAGGACAGGTGAAGAAGAAGAGGATGTCAATGTCACACCATTGCTTGACATCGTCTTCATCATGTTGATTTTCTTCATCGTGACCGCCACTTTCATCAAGGAGCCGGGTGTGACCGTGGAGCGTCCGGATGCCGATAGCGCCGAGGAGCAGAGGCTGGTCTCGATTCTCGTGGCCATTGACTCGGACAACCGGATCTGGATCAATCGCGAGGAAACACCGCTGGAAGGTGTGCGCGTCGCCGTCGAGAGGCTGCGACGCGAAAACCCCAGGGGCAGTGCGGTGATTCAGGCTGACGGGCGTGCGCACAGCGAATATCTGGTCGAAGTTCTGCATCACATCCGTGATGCGGGTGTTGACGAGACCGTGGCGGTGTCAACGAGGCGCTTATGAATACTTTTTTGCGGATGGCCACCGGTTTACCCGGTGCAGTCATCATCACATTGGCGATCTTTTTGTTGCTGGCATCGGTGATTGCCCACCACCAGGATGTCCAGCTGGATGAGGATCGGTCCGTCCAGATCAACGTCACTCGCCAGATCGAGGATCGGTCGATGGACCGACCGGAAGACTTCCAGCGGCCGGTGCTGGATCAGCCACCGCCGCCGCCGCCGATGGTCAGTGACCCGTCCTTCCGGCCATCCATGGCCGTTCAAATGGGCGACATGCCTGATCTTCGGGGCGCGGATCTCGATATCGGAACCGGTTTCAACCCGGATCGCGACGCCCAGCCCCTGGTGCGGATTCCGCCACAGTATCCGGGTCGTTGCCAGAGAACCGCTCGTGAGGTTGAAACGGTCCTGGTGGAATTCGACGTGACCCCGGAAGGCACCGTCATCAATCCGCGCGTGGTTGACTCGTCCAATAACTGCTTCAACAATGCGGCAATGCGTGCCGTCGAACGCTGGCGTTATCAGCCGCGCGTGGTTGACGAAGTTGCCCAGCCGCGCTTCGGTGTTCGCACAGCCATTGACTTTTCGCTGGAGTGATGCTCGTGAGTATTCGCTTGAAAAAACTGTGGGTTTTTCCATTCCTGCTGATCGCAGCGGTTGTACTCAATCCTGCACTTGCCAATGAGAGCAAGAGTCTCAGCGAGAATGTCGCTGGCCCCTTGCTTGAAGCCTTCGAGTTGCTGGAGGAGGAACAGGATCGCGAGGCCCTGGACAAGCTCAACAGGCTGATGGAGAGACAGCGTGATCGGATGACCCCATTCGACAAGGCGTCGGTACTGCAGATCCGGGGGTCGGCGCACGTCAACATGGAAAATTATGACGAAGGCCTGAACGATTTCGCCCGTGCCCTGGAGATGCGAGCGTTGCCGTCCGAACAGAATTCTCGGTTACGCTACAACCTCGCGCAGCTGTATTTCGTCACCGAGCGATACGAAGAGTCCATCGAATTCTTCAATCGCTGGCTGGCCGAGGATGACACCGAAGCCGACCACAACACCTATTTCATGCTCGCCGGCGCCTACTATAATCTTGATCGTTTCGAGGAGTCGCTGGAGCCGATTGACCTGGCCATCGAGAAGTCAAAGGAGCCGACCCGGCGTTATTACGATCTGAAGAATGTCATTCTCAATGAGCTCGAGATGACCGATGCGCGTATCGAGCTGATGAAAGAGATGATCACCATATGGACCGATGAGCTCTCCCTGTGGCGTCAGCTTTCCTCGCTTTACCTGGACCAAGGCAAGGAACTGGAGTCTTTCGGGGTGCTGGAATCGGCCTATCTCAGTGGCTTGATTGAATCCTCGGACGACATCCGGATGTTGGCCCAGTTCTACTCTTCTTTCAATAATCCTCATCGCGGCGCCAAGTTGATCGAAACCGAACTCGAACGCGGCAATCTGGAACGCGACGTGGACAATCTCGAGCTGCTGTCGCAACTTTGGAGCCAGGCGCGTGAGCATCGCAAGGCCATTCCGGTCCTGCGCGATGCGGCCCGCCTGGCCGACACGGGCGATCTTTCCTATCGACTGGGCCAATCCCTGCTGGCCGACGAGCGCAATGAAGAAGCACAGCGGGCCTTCGAGTCGGCAATCGACAAGGGGGATATGGACGAAAGCCGCCTGGCCCAGGTCTGGGTACTGCTCGGAACGGCCCGCTTCAACCAGGCCGGACCCGGTGATGTCGAGATCCGCCGAACCGCTGATGAAGCTTTTGCCCAGGCTGAACGATTCGCAGCGACGCGCCCGCAGGCGCGTGAGTGGCGTGAATACATCACGGCCATCAATGATACCGAAAGGCGTCAGGCACAGCTCGAGCAGGAACAGAGCGAACGAATGGCCGAGGCCGAGCGGGATCGCAGGATCCAGGCCTGCCGTGCCATGCAGATTGCCGGACGCGAGCTGACCGAAGAGTGTCGAGAGGCCTTGGGCGAGACGGCCGATGGGCCCCCGGACGCCGGCGACTGACGGTCGCCGGGAAGGTCTGATTCCAGTGGGGTGAGGGGACAGTCAACTGGAGAATATTGCATTCGCCGGCGCTCGCGCCGGCGAGTGCCTATGGTGAGCACAATTCTGTCCGGACCCTTGCTTGTCCGGGTGAGCGTCGGTTTGCTGGCGCTCTTCTCCGTGGCCGTGCCGGCCAGTGATCTTGGGCCGGTTTTCCGGTCTCTGGGGGTGATCGAGGGGCTACCCGACAGCCGTGTCGAGGCGTTGGTCCAGGATCGCT
The DNA here is from genome assembly GCA_007134485.1 of Wenzhouxiangella sp. Taxonomy (GTDB): domain Bacteria; phylum Pseudomonadota; class Gammaproteobacteria; order Xanthomonadales; family Wenzhouxiangellaceae; genus Wenzhouxiangella. Next base: position 21,403 of record SLKT01000203.1, read on the forward strand.
ACGGGTATGTCTGGATCGGCACGCAGGGCGGCCTTGTACGCCACGAAGGTCGAAGCCTTAATCTTCTCAGCCACGATGCCGCCCGTGAGGATGCCTTGCCGGGCGTCAACATCATGAGTCTCCATGCCCACAGCGATGGTCTGGTCTGGGCCGGCATTGCCGGTCAGGGCGTGGTCGCCATCGGTCCAGACCTGGAAATTCGCCATCATCTGGCACCGGAGGCCGAAGGCGGGCCATTGCCCGACCAGCAGGTCTGGTCGATGGCCGAGGATTGTGACGGGGGATTGTGGCTATCGTTCATGCGTGGCGGGCTGGCCCGCTTTGATCCGGCCGATGAGTCGCTTCGCATGTTCGGCCAGAACGAGGCATACGGCCTGGCTGATGCCGGTTTCATGATGCAGGTGCATGTCGACTCGAATTGTCGGGTCTGGTCGGTTCAGTCCGAGCAGGTCAGCCTGCTCGACTCCCTTGACGAGCAAGAGTTCGAGGCCGTGGTCACCCGGGACCGCCAGGCGGGCGAACCGATTTTCAACGCAATGCATGAATTGGAAAACGGCACCTTCCTGCTGGCGCAGGCCTATCGGTTGCTGGAGCTCGATGAGGACTTCTCGCTCGAACTGCTCATGGAGCACGATGACACCATCACGGGATTTGCCAAGCGGGATGATGGACGTTTGCTGATCAGCACGTTTTCGGGTTTGCTTTCCTGGGACCGCAATGCGGATCGCAAGGAGTGGATCCGGCAGGTCGAGGGGCTTGATGACAGTTTGCCCGCCAATAATCTGCTTGATCTGATGGTCGATGCCGAGGGTGGCTTGTGGTTGCCCGTGTTGCAACATGGAGTTGCCTACCTTCCACCGGGCTTCGACGCCTTCGCCAGATTTCAGCGTGTTCCGGGTCATGAGGGTGGGATGCAGCTGAGCTCGGTACGTTCGATCGTTCAGCCGGACGGGGAGTCAACGCTGTGGATTGCCAATCGCAACGAGGGCATTCAGCGGCTCGATCTGAAATCGGGCGAAATTCAATGGGCGCATGAATATTTCGGCCTGGACCCTGACCAGGAGCACGAAACTGCCAACTTCATGGTCGACTTCGCCGATCACCTGGTTTATGGATGGAGTCGGGAGATCGGGTTTTACGACAAGCGGGAGGGTACCCGGAGCGTTCTGCTGAAGCGCGAGCAGCCCGATCAGGGCACCTTCAGCCTGCTTCATCCGGCCGGGCCCGAGCGTGTCTGGGTCGGAACCTTTGATGCCGGGCTGAATCGGATTTCATTGGCTGATGGTCAGCGCGAGCATTTTCATTCACAGGGCCAGGGTTACTACCAATTGCCTGAGGCTGATATTGGTGTGTTGAGTCATGACCATGATGGGCAGCTGTGGCTGGCTGGTCGTCGGGATGTCTACGTATACAACTCCGATCTGGGATTCCAGCACCAGTTCGCAACGCCTTCCGGGCGAATCCAGGCGCTCGAATGGATCGATCAGAATCTGTGGCTGGCCACCGATTTTGCCCTTGAAGTGTGGGGTCGGGGTGACGACGGGTTCGACCGGCTGCAAAGCTGGTCACTGGCGGACGATCTTCCCGGCGGCCGTGTGCTCGAAATCTTTGCTGGCGATGGCGACCAGGTCTGGTTGGTGCTATCGAATGGATTGGCGCGGCTGGATCCGGAAACCGGTCGGTTCCGATTGCTGGGCCGCGAGGAAGGCCTGGCTGTCACCGAGTTTCATCGTCAGGCCGCCATTCAACTGGAAGACGGCCGCCTTGCGATTGGCAGCAACCGCGGGATGGTTCTGGTCGATCCGGCCAGGGTTCAGCGCAACGAGAATGCGCCCCCGGTCTACGTCACCGCGCTGGAAGCCGGGGGACACACACGGTCGGTTGCTCCGGGTGAGCGTGAGCTTATCGATTTGCCTTACAGGGACAATTCCGTGGGTTTCGAGTTTGTCGCATTGTCCTACGTTTCACCCGAGCAGGTCCGCTATCGAATGCGCCTCGACGGTTGGGATGATGAATGGCTGGAGGTGACCCGCCAGAATAGCCACTACTACAGCAACCTGGCTCCGGGGACCTACCGTTTCATGGTGCAGGCGGCAACGCCGGACGGCGGGTGGAACGGGGAGGTCGAAACATTGGAGGTTCGCATCCAGCAGCCGCCGTGGCGAAGCGCCTGGGCCATGGCGTTGTACAGTCTTGTATTGGCCGGAGGCGCCGGAGTTGGTTGGCGGGGATATCGCCTGACGCGCGAACGTCGGCGCGAAATCGCGGAAGCCCGCCAGAAACGCGCACTGGCCGAGGAGCAGCGCCAGGTCGTCGAGCGACTGAACCGAAACCTGGTGCCCGACAAGCTGGCCCGAGTCATTGCCGAGGAGCTGTGCCAGGTAACCGGCGCCGTGCGAGCCCGTTTCCAGTATCACCATGAACAGCTGTCCGATGTGGAGGTCGTGGTCGGAGAGGCATCCGATCTTGCTGATTCCGAGCTAAGCGAATCCGGCGCTCGGGGGCAAGCACCGAAGCGACGGATCGTGAACTTCACCGTCGAGGGTGAAGCCATCGCAAAATGCCTGATCGAGCCCGGCAGCGAGGGTTTCCATGCCGATCACGACGAACGCCTGCGCCTGCTTCAGCAGACAGCCTCCCAGGCGCTCCACAATCTGCTGCTGATCGAGCGAGTCCGGGCGCTGGCGGTGCGCGCCGAAGAGGCGAACGCGGCCAAGTCCGAGTTCCTGGCGACCATGAGCCACGAGATCCGCACGCCGTTGCATGGCGTGCTCGGCATGCTCGAATTGCTGCATGACACTCACGCCACCCCGGAGCAGTACGAACTGCTCGGCACACTGAGACAATCGGGCATGCAGTTGCAGCGAATCATCGATGACGTGCTCGATATTTCGCGCATCGAGGCCGGACGGCTTGATCTGGACGTCCAGCCTTTCGAGCTGGTTTCATTGCTCGAACAGGTGGTCGATCTGCACGGGCCGAATGCCGCGCGCAAGGCGCTTGATCTGCGCCTTCGAATTGCTTCCGATCTACCCCTGCTGGCGCATGGTGACGCCGGGCGCGTTGTCCAGGTGCTGGGGAATCTGCTCAGTAACGCAGTGAAATTTACCGACGAGGGCGCCATCGAGCTGGCCGCCGAGCGTGGCCGGACGGGCTGGTTGAAGCTGACGGTTTCTGATTCCGGCCCCGGGATCGACGCGGAAGGTCGAGAACGTCTCTTTCAGCCATTCTCGCAGCTCGACGCCTCAATTACTCGCTCCCATAGCGGATCGGGGCTCGGGCTGGCCATTTGCCGTCGACTGGTGACTGCCATGCGGGGGGAACTGCGCCTGGCCGAATGTCCTCGGCGTGGTTCGGTATTTGTCGTTGACTTGCCCATCATTCCGGCCTCGGATTCGATTGATTTTCCACTGACCCGGTTGCTCGAGGACATGGTCGTGGCCTCGGCCATGGATGCATCCTCGTATCGGATTCTTCTACGCCTGGCCAGACGCTGGAACTTTCGTGTGCTGGATGCCCGACGCCAATCCGCCATTGCCTGCGATGCCGTGCTGGTTGATCATCACGGTCCGGATCCGGAATTGCAGCCGTGGCTGGATCAGGCCGGCCGGCTGGTGCGTCTCGATATTCCGTATCGCAGCGCCCCGATGCCATCCCGTTTTCCCGGACCCGTGCATGCGCTCAGGTGGCCGCTGGTCGAGAGCCGCCTGCTCGGCTTGCTGATCGACTGGACTTTACAGCGACGGCAGGGCGGCAATTAGGCGAATAAACGGGTACACTTCGACTTTGTCGCCACACAAGCAGGAGTCAGTTTCATGGAAATGCTGATCTTTCTGGCGGTGCTGATTGCGCTGGCCGTATTCATCATTGCCATCTACAACCGTCTGGTGGCCGCACGCAACCGCTACAAGAATGCCTTCGCCCAGATCGATGTTCAATTGACCCGCCGATACGACCTGATTCCCAATCTTGTCGAGGTGGCCAAGAAGTACATGAGCCACGAGCGGGAAACACTCGAAGCGGTTATCCAGGCGCGTAACGGCGCCGTCAATCAGCTCAAGGAGACTTCCAGTGATCCCGGCAACCCGGAAGCAGTCAAGAAGCTTGGCGAGGCCGAGCAGGGCCTGTCCGGCGCGCTCGGGCGTTTGTTCGCGTTGTCGGAAAACTATCCCGACCTCAAGGCCAACCAGAACATGATGCAGCTGTCCGAAGAGCTGACCAGCACCGAGAACAAGGTCGCCTTTGCCCGTCAGAGCTTCAATGATTCGGTCATGAGCTTCAATATCCTGCGCGAGAGCTTCCCGAACAACATCATCGCCGGCATGTTCAACTTCCAGCCGGCCCAGTTGCTCGACATCGAAGACCCGGCCAAGCGCGAAGCAGTCCAGGTGAATTTCGGCTGACTCCGTCTCACGTCTTCCGTCTCACGTCTATCCGCGCGTAGCGCCAGTGAACTTCTTCGAACATCAGGACAAGGCCCGCCGCCAGACACGCTTTCTGGTTGTGCTGTTTTCGCTGGCGGTGATCGGCATCATCATAGCGGTCAACGCCGTCATTCTGACCACTCTGGGGGTCCAGGTGCCGAGCGATGATCCGGTTCGCCTGATTGCCGAGAATGCCGGTTTGATTCTGGCTACCACGCTGATCACCGGCGCCATCATCGGTCTGGCCAGCGCCTTTCGCAGCATGCAGCTCAGGAGCGGTGGTGGCGAGATTGCACGGGCGCTGGGTGGCACTCGGGTCGAACCCGATACCCGCGACCCCTTGCGCCGGCGTCTGCACAATGTGGTCGAGGAAATGGCGATCGCCTCCGGTATTCCGGTACCGGAGGTCTACGTGCTCGAGCAGGAGCAGGGCATCAATGCCTTCGCGGCTGGTTTTTCGACATCGGACGCGGCCGTGGCGGTCACCCGCGGCACCCTGGAACATCTCGATCGCGACGAGTTGCAGGGTGTCATCGCCCATGAGTTCGCGCATATCTTCAACGGTGACATGCGCCTGAATATTCGCCTGATCGGCATCCTGTTCGGCATTCTGATCATTTCCATCATCGGTCGGCGATTGCTGTTTACTGCCCGTTTTGCCCGTGACTCCAGGGCGGCCGCGCCGGCAGTGCTGTTCGGTTTGGCGGTGGTGATCATCGGCTATATCGGGCTGTTTTTCGGACGCTGGATCAAGGCGGCGGTCTCGCGCCAGCGCGAGTATCTGGCCGATGCTTCGGCCGTGCAATTCACCCGACATCCCGATGGCATCTCAGGCGCCCTCAAGAAGATCGGCGCGCTGCATTCCGGCTCGTTTCTGACCACCGATACCGAGGAGGTCGGCCACATGCTGTTTTCGACTGGCATGGGCTATCAGATGTTCGCCACCCACCCACCGTTGGAAAGCCGCATCAAAGCCATTGATCCGAATTTTCGCCCCCAGGATCTCAAGGAGCTGGCCCAGCAACTTGACCGGCATGCCCAGGCGCGCCGGGCCGAAGCGGAAGAAGCCGGGCGCGAGCGCGGCGAAGAGGAGCAGCAGCGCGGTCCCGGCGGCCTGCCGCTGGATGCCGACAACCTGGCCGAGACGATCGGCCAGCCCGGTCTCAACCAGGTCTTTCTGGCGGCCGCCCTGGCCGCGGCCATTCCCAAGCCGCTGGAGCGAGCCGCCCATTCCGACGAGTGGGCTCCGGAGGTGATCTGCTATCTGCTGTTGTCGAAAGACGCCGAAGTCGCCGAACAGCAATTGCTGCAGATTGCCCAGGCGCTGGGCAGTGACAGCGAAAGTCAGGTACGGGCTCTGCGCCAGTCGGTGCCCGAACTGCCCGCCGAGCAGCGCCTGCCGCTGATGGAAATGGCCTTTCCTGCCCTCAGGCGCCGGCCCGAGAGCGAGCTGCGCGACCTGATGAAGCTGATCGATGCGCTGATTGCCGCGGATGGCAGGATCAATGTGTTCGAATACGCCCTGGCGCGTCTGACCAACCGCCATATCAAGGACCTGCTCGATCCCTCGCACGCTGGCGCGGGTGGATCGAAAACCCTTCGGTCACAAGCCGATGCCGTCAAGATCCTGTTGGCCATATTGGCCCATCATGGGCATCCCGATCAGCCCGAGGAGATTCAGGGCGCCTACGCGGTTGGCCTGGAAGCGGCCCTGGACGAACCCGCCGGCGCTCCCCCGGTCCCCGACAACTGGCCTGAACGGCTGGATGAAGCGCTCGCGAAACTGGACCGCTTGAAGGCTCGCGAAAAGGAAAAGCTGGTCGCCGCCATGGCCCGTGTGGCGATGCATGACGAGGAAATCGTCGCTGCCGAAATGGAACTGATGCGCGTCATCTGCGGCCTGCTGCACGTGCCCCTGCCACTGATCGAATCGGATTGAGCCGCTGCATTGTCATTGCCGCCACGCAGATTCCAGGCGTCCGGAACCAATCGATCAATCCTCTAGAGTGAATCCGACCTCGATGGTCACCTGCCAGTGGGCAATCCGCCCGTTCTCGATATGGCCGCGAGTATCGACCACCTGAAACCAGCGCATGTGCTTGACCGTGCTGGATGCCTTGGATATTGCGTTTTGCACGGCATCCTCAATTCCTGACTTTGATGAGCCGGTCAACTGTATATGCTTGTAGACATGGTCATTCATAACATGCTCCTGATTGCATTAGTGACTTTCAAACCGATCCTGGAAGATTTCAAGGTTCGGGCGGACATTGATCAGCATGCTCTGGGCATCGTCAAGTTGATTGGCATTCGGTCCGACGAAATGATCGATCAATTCTTGTGTCTGCGCGTCGAATCGCAGTACTGCGGCCTGGTCCCGGTCCAGCACGTAAAGCTTTTCATCGGGTCCGAATACCAGGTCACGTGCAAATGACAGCCCGCCTGAACCGGATTCGATGAACGTCGATATGTCACCGGAGTCCGGGTCAACACGCAATACATTTCCGGCGCTGCCGTTGGCAACATACAGGAAATCGTCGGGCCCGATCGTCAGCCCCCAAGGGTCTTCAAACGCCGGGTCGGGACCCGACAGCACTTCGGGCTCGTTGTCGTTGAACTGGGCAAAGCGCAGGATGCGCCTGGTGATCGCCTCGATGACCACGAAGCTGTCCAGCCCGGACTCATAAACCAGATCGCGTACGCCATGGCTGGACAGGAAGGAACCGTCAGGCAAGAACGGAAAGGTGAATCCAATTCGCAAACGGTCCGGGTCGTAGGTGTCAATGGTCGCCAGCAGGCTGATGGTTAGCAGCGATTCGTCGTCGTTGAATGCCAGCGCCTTTGGAAAGCCGGAATACAACTCGCCGGGCACAAGGCTGTAGGGCGGCTGGGAGCTGAGGTGAATATCAAGCTGGTCCTGATGAATACGATCGTAACGACGGACCTCACCGTGCGAAAGCGCATAAATCAGACCATCGCCGGCCACGACGAATCGTGTGTACTCGGAAAATGCCGGCCGTTCGTCAGGAAAATCGTCAGGCTGGGCTTTCACCACCAATCCTGCGTGCTCGCCATCCATCAACCAGGCATGAATCTCATCTGAACCGCTGGAGGCCACCAGCAGTTCGTAATGATCGAGCTGACTGCCATCATGCATCGGCAGGCCCGGCCATGGTCGCGGTGGGTCGGGTTCGGGGCCTTTGCCGTTGTATGGGTCGAAGGGGTAAGGGTCGTCCCAATCCGGTATTCCGTCGCCGTCGCTGTCGGGCATCGAGGGTGGAGGAGGCTGGATTTCACCGGGAATGGTGGCGTTCATGTAATCGGCGACGATCGGTGCAAACACGGCCATCACCTCGGCATTGTTGATTTCCTTGCCCGGCTCGTTGGAACCGCACGGATCGCCGCCGCACTGGATATCCGGGTTGGTGAACACATTGAGCCGCTTGTACCGATTGACGTCAGCACTGCTAATGGAGCTCATCAGGGTGTTGTAGCGATCCGGGACGACCAGGCCGAATCCGGTGGTGTCCGGAAGAAAGTCCGGGTTGAAGCTTTCGCGGTGGTGATGCGCACCAAGCTGGTGGCCGACTTCGTGGGGAAACGTGGAATCCGCGCATACCGACCAGTTGGTGACACCGTCATTACTGATCTGCACCGCGTAACTGTTGTCATATTCGCCAAGGTTTTCATTGAAGAAAGGAAAGTATGCGACACCGCAGGCGCCCCGGGTTTCGATGTTGGCGGTCGAGAGCAGTGCGATCAGATCCGCTCCGAATGCCTCACGGGTGGCGGCCAGGTCTTCCAGTCCGGCCACCGGTTCGCCGGCCAGCGCCAGTCGCATATCGTCTAGCGCATCGAAGTTCGAGTCGTCTGAGAAGTTGTTGGTAAGCTCATGATGAACCAGGCGCAAGACGATATCGAGATTCGAGTCGGTCATGGCCTGATTGGTCAATGCCACCAGGTGATTGACGCGGGTGTCGATCAAGTCACCCGGGTAACGCTCCTGCACGCCCGAGGTATAGATGATCATCTGGTCGATCTGGATGGTTCCCGAGCCGGACTGATCGGTATCCGTGACCGTCGGTTTCAGAAAGTCATGTGTCCGGCCAGTCACCGGGCAGTCCTGGTGAACGTGCACATAGGGATGGTCGAGTGCGACCAGCCAGGTGCCCCCGGCATCGGTGTGCACGAGAAACTGGCCCGATTCGGTCGCAATTCTGCCAAACAATCCGCTTTGTCCGATGGTCAGGAATGCATAACCTGACCGGGACTCATCGGGCATGTGGCCGTGGGTCGTCACGTCGCCATTGGCATGAATCGTCACGGGCTCGAAGTCCATGGCCACGATCTGTTCATCGGGAAACATCATGGAGATTCGACCACCGTGGCGAAAGTGATCCAGCCCCGGGTCAATCTGAAAACTCGAACCGGCCGGCAGGTTCTCGAAACCCGCTGTGGCGACTTGTGGCCGCTGCTGGAAAGCACTGGCCGGCTCGGGCGCTTCCCAAGCCTGAGCGTGGACCAGGTCCTGACCGGTTGCGGCCATTGGGCACAGGCCGATACAAGCAACCACTCCCCAGATGAGATGCTTGCACGAGACAAGGCAACGGCTCGTCATGACGGTTCTCCCGGTTTAGAATTGATAGGGAGCCTCTGAATAACTCTGCGCGGAGCACAGAGTTATTCAGAGGCTCCCCTAGAGAGTAGCACGAGCCCGCGCGGCGATCGAATGGCCCGGCGAGACCCCTGAATTGCGGAGAAACCATGATTGGATTGTTGCAGCGAGTGAGTCAGGCCCGAGTGGAGGTGGCCGGGCAAACCATTGGCGCCATTGGTCCGGGGCTTCTGGTTTTGGTCGGTTTCGAGCGTGACGATCGTGCCGAACGTTTGGAGCGATTTCTGGAACGTTTGCTCAACTACCGGGTGTTTGCCGATAAGCAAGGGCGCATGAATCTCAGCCTGCGCAAGGTTGGCGGCGGACTTCTGCTGGTGCCCCAGTTCACCCTGGCCGCCGATACCAACTCCGGCAACCGCCCCAGCTTCACCCCGGCAGCCCCACCCGATAAGGGCCGAGAATTGTTCGAACAACTCGTTGAACTTGCTCACGACACCTGGCCCGACACAGCCACCGGCGAATTTGGCGCCCACATGGAGGTTCACCTGGTCAACGACGGTCCCGTTAGTCTGTTGATTCGTTGATTCTTTGAGCGGTTTGTTCGTTGATTCGTTGATTCGTTGATTCGTTTGTTCGTTGATTCGTTTGTTCGTTGTTTCGTTTGTTGGTTTGTTCTTAGATTCAACCGCGAAGTGCAACACCACTGATCGGTTAGAGGTGAGGTGCGCTAGCATCGGCACTCTAACCACCACGTTGGAGTTGCACGATGAGCTATACGCACCTCACCAAGGA
>SLKT01000033.1 GCA_007134485.1 Wenzhouxiangella sp.
CTACATTTGGGCTTCGTTTAGCTGCCGTACATGATTTCAAACCGTCAAACGCCACTGCCTGAGGTGTTCGTATATGGGGCGGCATTGCTCGGCGACCTGGCGGGCTTTGCCTTCGAGGTGAATGGTTCGTTCGCGGGGTTTGGCGAAGCCGGTTGAGCGATGGACCGATGCATACCAGTGCGGGGCCCAGACGCCGTCGGAATCGCGTGGGCCGGCTGGCCAGTGGAGCATGTGTTCGCTGAATTCGATGCCAAGCCAGTTGCACAGTACCTCGAGATGGCCTCGCGGGTCGTGAAGGAAGTCTTCGCTGTCGATGACCGGTGGCCGGGTGCCGGTGAGTTCATGCACGAAATCGAACAGGGCCTGTTGCTGAGGAACGCCGATGTCTTTGGGTGACACCTCGCCGCGCATGTCCAGGTACGAGGCAACCACGGCCTCGGGTGGGCGGATCAGGAACACATTCACCAACTTCGACAACCACTCACGCTCGAGCATGCCGGGTAGTTGATGATGGGTCATATGTTTCTGATACCAGATCGGATGACCTCCCGGTACCGGACCGGTCAATTCGGCCACCACCTTTCGCCAATCGGTTTGCATGGCCGCAATGACTTCTTCGGCCATTGGATGTTTGGCGCCGGTGTGCTTGAGCCAGGCGCCATAGAGCGGTTCGTCGGAGACCGCGCAGTCACCCCTGTTTTCGAACGCGCGCATCATGGCCGTGGAGATGTTTCGCGGCCCTGACCACATGGCAATGCGCAGTGGCATTTCAGTCACTGACATCTTCAATGATCAGTTGCTGGTAAGCCGCCTGCAATTGTGCCGTCACCGGCCCTCGCTCACCGCTGCCGATGACCCGACCATCCACTTCACCCACCGGCCGGATGCCGGACAAGGTGCCGGTGGTAAATGCCTCATCGGCAGCATATACATCGGTCAGGCTGAAAGTCTTTTCGGACTTCTCGATTCCGAGCTTTGTGCACAGCTCAAGGACATGGCCGCGGGTAATGCCGCCGAGGCAATAGCGCCCGTCGGAGGTCATGACCACGCCGTCTCGGACGATAAAGAAATGGGTGGAATTGCAGGTGGCCACGAAGCCATCCGGGTCCAGCATCAGGGCTTCGTCGGCGCCGGCCACGCTGGCCTGGATGCAGGCCAGGATGCAATTGAGCTTGCTATGCGAGTTCAAGCGCGGGTCCTGGACATCCGGAGCGCCGCGGTGCACGTGGACGGTAAACAGCCGCTGTGGTGTGATCAGGGCTTTCTCAGTAACCGGATGATGGCCGGGAATGATGACCAGTGTGGGGCCGCCTTCAATCAGGCGCGGGTCCTGATAGGGTTCGCGCCGCACGCCACGCGTCAGCATGATGCGCAAGTGGGCATCATCGACCAGTGCGTTGGCCGCGATGACCTGCTCGATGGCCGATCGCAGTGTATTGCGGTCCGGCATGGCGTTGATCATCAACGCTTTGGCGCCTTCGGCCAAGCGGTCCAGGTGGGCCTCGAGAAAGGCGGGCTTGCCGCCCGCGATGCGTACGCCTTCCCATACCCCGTCGCCGAGTACGAAGCCACTGTCAAATACCGAGACACCGGCCTCTCGCTCATCCACGAGTCGGTCATTGATCCAGACCTGCACGGATGGATCCTGATCCATGAAACGCTCCACGCTATTCAGTCGAGCGGTTCAGTCTATACGAATCGGTCAGGAGGTCACTGCTGAATGACCACGTTGACTCCGCTTTCAAAACGATCATGAAAATAGCGATCCCCGTCCATCGGCCAGCCGATGTCGCGCAACAGCCAGGGTGAAAGGTCGAGCTCTCCCCGGAAGCGCAAATTGGATATGAACGCCTGCATGACCGGTGGAGGGAACATGCCGAGCCCGAAATGTACACCGGTCGAGCCCCCGGCAAATTCCTCGGGCGCGTAAATCGTTGCCATGCCATTGGTTGTTCCCATCAGTTCGGCATCAGGGTCGAATCGCAGCGTGGCCTGCAATCCATCTCCCGCGTCGATCAATGCATCGCCAATCGACTTGCTGACCGACCAGAAAGGCAGCTCAACATTCAAGCCGCCGGCCTGAAAGTGGCGGACCATCTCGGTGGGTTCGCCGGGTTCGATACTGTCAACCATCACCACGGCAATGGCCCCGGCCTGAAGCGCATTGTTCTGTTTTTCGACGAAATTACATGCGCCGCGCCGGACCAGGGCAATGGCCCCGGATACCGCAGAATCAATTGGGTCGCAGGCCAGCAATGGTTCGGCGGCCACCAGATCTCCCTCAATGCCATCCTGCTCGGGCACGGGAAGCAAGGCGTGAATCAGGGCCGGAAAACGATCCTGGCTGTCCACATCCGGACTGACCTTGACCTCGGGTGGACGGACCAGCTCTCGTTCCAGTTGGTCAGTCACCTGTGCGCCACTCCAGACCAGGTTCGGCTCGCTCAATAACGAATCGACGCGTTCCTGGTCGGTCATGTCCAGCCACAGTGTGTCGCTGGGCGCGTCCTTGAGGAAATGACTCCAGCTATCCGGGCGGGGCGTGCCTCCGGGATCAACTGCCCATGCACCGGTCTCCAGGTTGGTCACCTGCCCGAAACCCAGGGTATGTCCGACCTCGTGAACGGCCAGGGCCAGAAAACTGAACTCGCCAAATGGCGGTGGGAACTGGGGGTCGAGGCCGTAATGAAAGATGCGCGGAGTTTCACAACCGGCATTTGGATCGTCATACACCAGGTTGAATCGCACTTGTGCGTCAAACTCGATCACATCGTCGCCCAACAGCCGTTCACCGGCTCGCGCATTGGCCATGCTGATCTGTTCCCAGGTATCCTCGAAGAAGGCGTTGGGCGCATTGATCTGGCTCGCCGTCCAGTTGCCGGTGCCGGCGAAACCATCACAGCCGAAATCGAGGAATTGAGCACTGATGCGAACCGGCACATCACTGTGCACGGCCCAGCTCCAGCGTGACAACGTACGCTCCATCGCATTGCGGCGCTGCTCACCCAGCGTGGTTCCGGGATTGCCGGGGACCGGGTCGACGGCTTGTTCATCGAAAAAACCCACGCCGGGCGGGTCCAGGTAAGTCAGTTCGAACACGACCTGGGCATGCGCGGCGGATGCAGCCAGGAGCAAAACCGGGAAGAAATATTTGAATGCTTTCATGGCCATTACTCCTCGGTCCAGCCAATGAACCCAGGAAAGGCTGACGGCGAGGTCTTGCCCAGTAGGTGGTCGCGCATGGACACGCAACGATAGGCCACCCGGCCATCTCCGAGATCCACCGGAATCGTGCCGCTACCAAAACGACTGCCATGAATGAAGCCGACCTGGCCGGGTTCGGAGGTGATGAAGACCGGCTCGGCCAGCACCTTTTCAAGCAAACGCAAGTGTCGGGCCACGGCCAGCTTATCCTCGGGACGCTCGGGTTCGCGGACCAGGTGTCCGGTGCCGCGCTCGATGAAATCGAACACTCGGCCCTCGGCCTTACGGATCTGCTTGACCGGGACATCCGTTGCCAGGGCAACAATGGCCTGGTCATTTTCGGCCAACCAGTTGGCGCTGGAGGCAGGTAATGTCGGATAGTCAGCCTGGGCCGATAAAGGTGCCAGAAGCAGACAACTCAACAGCGCCATGGTCAAGCAGACCCCGGAAATATCGGATTTGCAGGGTTCAGTGCTCATCAATCCTTTCCTCGGGTTTGAATTTCACTCATAAAGAACGCGTCGATGGTGCTCGAAACGGTTCAGGGCGCCTCGAAACGATCCTGGAAAATATCATCAACATTAACAGTGAAAGTAATCGGGCTGCCGGTCAGACCGTTTGCGCTGGCGATAACGGACTGCTGGGGTTCGTCACCGAGCGTCCAGCTTCCCAGTTGAGCCAGGCCGTCGCCGTCGGAAACCGGGGTGGTACCGGTAATACTGCCAGTACTCGCTTGAAGCTCAAAAGTGACCTCGGTGCCGGCAAACGGATTGCCGTACTGATCCAGTACCTGCACGGTGGGCAGGTCCTCTGCGGGCAAGGGGGTGTCGGGCATGCCGACCAGGACGGTATCACTGACCGCCTCCAGGCTGACGGCGAAAGCTGCCTCACCATCACAGGGCCCCTCAGGTGTCGTGTTCCAGGGCTCGAAATCGACATTCTCGGTCACAATGCTGCCCTGACCAGTGCCTGTTTCGGATGGGCCGCCGGGATCATCCCACCAGTTGCAAGTGGCCGCAAGCGGGCCGGAAGAAACATCGGCATTGCCTGCCACCGCCACACCCAGCGTCCCGGGACCGCCAAGAAAGTGGTTATCGATCAGTACATAGCCATCGGTATTGGCGTCGTTTTGCACGACTACGCCGCCGATAATCCGGTTGTCGATGATCTCGTTGTTGGCATGATCGGACTCCAGTGCACCCACGCCGGCAGCACCGCCGGTCAAATCATTGTCTTCGATGCGGACATCGCTGACCGAGAGCAAAATCAGCGCCACGCCATCGACGCTGACCTCGTTGCCGATCAGGAAGCCGTCACTGGTCCCGTCGCCAAGCTGAATCCCCCAGCTCGTTTCAAGGCTGGAGGTGAACAGGTTGTCGCGTATTTCGATGCCTGGAACCGGGCGGCCGGCCGAACTGTAGGCCCGGGTGCCGAAATCGAAGGCCTGGTTGTTGATGACTTTCAGGTCATCCGCGTACACTTCGCCTCCGTCAAAATCCCCGACGGTGATGGCCCGACCACCCACATCGGCAATATGATTTTCTTCCAGGATTGCCCCACTGACAGGTCCGAAAAGAGCAATACCATGAGCTGTTCCCTGGATATCGTTGCCGATGACTTCACTGTCGAAGGACTCGGCCCATGACGGATCGATCGATCCGAAGCCAGCGGCCAAGGTAATTCCGATATCCGTACCGCTGACCTGATTGTCGACGATCTCGGCAGCGTTCGAGCCAACCGTAATGATTCCGCTGCTTGAAAAGTCTCCCGCGCCGAACGACGTGCCCAGGACAACATTACCTTCGATCCGGCTGTTCTCACCGCCGGAAACGATGATTCCGCCGCGCGTGTCACCCTCGGTGGCCGTGACCCGGTTTCCGATGATTTCCACGGTGCCCGTGCCCAGCCGCTGGGCGATGCCCCGTTCGGTCCAGCCAATCACGTGAAAGCCCTCGAAGCGGACGAAGTCGGGATGGATACCATCATCAGGATCAAAATCTCCCTCGATCGTTCCTATGGAGACGGCGTTGACCTCACCCCGGCGTCGATCAGGGTCAGCCCCGGTCCGGCGGTCGCCACCAGGGTCAGATTCTTGTCGATGAACAGGGCTTCGTCGTAGATTCCAAGTCCAACTTCGATGGTCTGTCCATCGGTGGCATTGTCGATGGCTTCCTGAATGGTTGGAAAATCGCCGGGCACCTGGATCGGGCCGCTACGCGGCTCGCCATGATGCTCAGCGGCGCCTGCAGACATGCAAATCAGCAACATGCAGGCAAGCCATGCGGCAGTTGCCAATGTTGGACGTGAAATCCATTGACCTCGGGTTCCCTGCTTCATGTTTTTTCCCTCATCGACACGCTCGACCAGATGGAGCGCTGTAGATCTTTCGGGCCAGACAGCGGAGCCCGAACTTTTGTCACAAGGCTACTCGTTGTGGTCCGTGATCACAAGTCGCCTGAACGCCGGAAGCCGCTCAGCCGAAGCGACCACCGAATTCATCCATCGAGGAGCTGCTTGATACGTGCCTCGAGGTCGCTGTCCAGCGGCGTGGTGCGTGAGCCGAAACGTTCAACGATTTCACCGTCTTGATTGATCAAGTACTTGGTGAAATTCCAGCGCGGCGCTGCCGTGGCCTCGTTGAGGGCCTGGAACAGGGCATTGGCTGAATCGCCACGCACCGAGCTGGTGGCGAACACCGGAAAGGTCACGCCGTAATTGATGTAGCAGACATCGGCGGTGTCCTGCTCGTCGGCCATTTCCTGACGGAAATCATCGGACGGAAAACCCAGTACCACCAGGCCCTGGTCGCGGTATTTCTGATATAGCGCCTCGAGTCCCTCGAATTGCGATGTAAAACCACAGCGACTGGCGGTATTGACCACCACGATCACCTGGCCGGCATAGGCCTCGCACAGATTGACTTCCTGGCTGCTGGCCAGGCGGCGATGGGTATAGTCCAGCAGATTGTTGCAGGCCGCCCACAGGCCTTCTGAAATCAACAGCAGTGGCAACAAGACAATCAGGATACGAGCAAGCATGGTTCAACACTCCGGTCAATGACGTCCATTTGACGGTCAGATTAACAACGCCGTCATTCAACTGGATTCATGGTGAGAGCGCCGTGAATCCGGCACCCGGACGTGGCCTTCCATCAGCACCCGGGCGCTGCGGCTCATGCTGACCTTTTCGGCGATCCACCGGCCATCGGACTGGGCCACTTCTGCCCCCACCTTGAGCGTGCCTGACGGATGGCCGAAGCGGACCTCGGACCGCTCCCCACCGCCGGCAGCCAGATTGACAAGCGTTCCCGGGATTGCCACGGCGGAGGCAATAGCCACGGCGGCAGTGCCCATCATGGCGTGATGCAGCTTGCCCATGGACATGGCGCGCACATTCAGATCGATGTCGGCGGCGGCTATTTGCTTGCCGCTGGAGGCCACGTAGTTGGCCGGTGGCGCCACCCAGGCGATCTTCGGGGTGTGCTGACGTTCACGGGCCTGGTCAATGTGGTCAATGAGGCCCATGGCCACCGCGCCGTGCGCGCGAAGTGTTTCCAGGCGCTGCAGGGTCTCGGCGTGCTCATTGATGGCCGGTTGCAGTTCGGTGCCGGTAAACCCGATATCTGCGGCATTGACGAAGATGGTCGGGATGCCGGCGCTGATAAAGCTGGCCTTGAGTCTTCCGAAGCCCGGCGCCTCGAATTCATCGACCCCATTGCCGGTGGGCAGCACGGGATCATCACCGGTGGGCTTGATGAAATCGATTTTCACCTCGGCGGCCGGGAAGGTCACGCCGTCGAGTTCGAAATCCCCGGTTTCCTGGACCTGGCCGTTGGTGATCGGCACATGGGCAATGATGGTTTTCTCGATATTGGCCTGCCAGATGCGCACCTGGCAAATGCCGTTCTCCGGGATGCGTTCGGCGTCGACCAGGCCATTGGCAATGGCAAACGAGCCCACCGCCGCAGTCAGGTTGCCGCAATTGCCCGACCAGTCGATGAACGGCTGATCGATGGAGACCTGCCCGAACAGGTAGTCGACATCGTGACCGGGCTTTCCGGACTTGGACAGGATGACCGTTTTGGAGGTGCTGGAAGTAGCCCCGCCCATGCCATCGGTGTGCTTGGCGTAGGGATCGGGCGAGCCGATGACCCTGAGCAGCAGTGCATCTCGGGCCGGACCGGGCATCCTGGCAATGTCGGGCAGGTCCTCCAGGCGAAAAAACACGCCCTTGCTGGTGCCGCCGCGCATGTAGGTGGCGGGGATGCGGATTTGTGGTGGGTGGTTCATGACGCTATCCGGGCTCCTTGGCAAGACCTGGCTAGGATAACCAATACGCTGGCTGACGAGTTGGCATGCGGGAGCCTACGAATGAATCTGCGTGGGCACATGAAGCTGGTCGTGTCGACGGATTCGATGTCGACCGTCGGCCGTGTCAGGCCGACCTACATTGATGGCATGACTGTATTTTATTACACTATCGGGATGAAGTCAGACCGGCCGGATCGGACCCGAGGCGCGCAGGCCAACCCGCCCAACCGCTTTGCTCGCCAGCAACGCGAGGCTTTCGATGATGGCTGGCAGGGAGAAATCGAATCCTTGCCGCCGCTTCAAACCCGGGTCAGCGCGGAGCAGGCCCGATCCATCCTCAGCTACAACCAATCGCCGGATGTGCCGGTCGATCGCTCGATCAACCCCTATCGAGGCTGTGAGCACGGCTGCGTGTACTGCTTTGCCCGCCCGTCGCACGCTTACCTGGATCTGTCGCCCGGACTGGATTTCGAGACGCGGCTGTTTCACAAGGCCAATGCGGTCGAGTTGCTGGAAGCGGAATTTCGCAAGCCCGACTATCAACCCAAACCGATTGCGCTGGGCATCAACACCGATGCCTGGCAGCCGATCGAGCGCAAACTTGGCCTGGCCCGGCGGCTGCTGGAACTGATGGTTGAATACCGTCACCCGGTCAGCATTCTGACCAAGGGCGCTACCCTGATGCGAGATCTGGACCTGCTGGAGGACCTGGCGCGCGACAATCTGGTGTCGGTGGCAATCAGCATCACCACCCTGGACAATGAACTCAAGCGCCGCATGGAACCGCGTACTGCCTCGCCCAGAACACGGCTGCGCATGCTTTCGGCACTGGCCGGGATCGGCATCGATCCCGGCGTGATGGTGGCGCCGGTCATTCCGGCCATCAATGATGCCGAAATCGAGCAGATTCTGGAGCAATCAGCCGCCGCCGGCGCCCAACGGGCCGGGTACGTGGTGCTGCGACTACCGCACGAGCTGAAAATCCTGTTCAGGGACTGGTTGGCTGAACATTTCCCCGACCGAGCTGAACACGTCATCAGCCTGGTCCGTCAACTTCACGGCGGGAAGGATTACGACCATCGCTTCGGCCGCCGCCAATCCGGGTCCGGCACCCTGGCACAACTGATCGCGCACCGATTCGAACTCGCACGCAAACGGTTCGGACTCGATGGAGATGAAGATCGCTCCCTGTCGACCCGCGCATTCCGGATTCCGGATCGTGCCGGAGATCAGTTTTCCCTGTTTACTTGACCCGCAACAGGGTCAAGCCGTCACCAATGGGTACCAGCGACAGATCCACGCCGGGGTGATTATGAACATGGCGATTGAAGGCGCGAATGGCCTCGGTGTCTTCGTCGGACTTGTCGGGGTCGATCACGCTGCCGCCCCACAGGGTGTTGTCGACCAGGATCAGTCCACCGGGGCGAATCAGGGTCAGGCAGCGCTCGAAGTAGTCGATGTAACCGGTCTTGTCGGCATCGATGAAAGCCAGGTCGAACTGGTCGGACCGGCCATCGGCAATCAGCTCGTTGAGTGTATCGACGGCCGGTTGCAGTTTCAGCACGATACGATCATCCACGCCGGCCTTGCGCCAGTAGCGCCTGGCAATATCGGTCCACTCCCTGCTGACATCACAGGCGATGATTTCGGCACCCTCCCCCATGGCCCGGGCCACGGCCAGGGTGCTGTAACCGGTAAACGTGCCGATCTCGATGTAACTGCGGGCGCCGATCATTCGGGCCAGCAGGGCCATGAACTGCCCCTGTTCGGGAGCAATCTGCATGTTGCGTTGCGGCAATTCGGCGGTGGCTGACCGTAATTCGGACAGGATCGGGTCCTCGCGCAGCGACACTTCGAGCAGATAGCGATACAGGGGCTCGTCGAGGCCGATGGATTGGTTGGACATCAGGTCATTCTCCGTGCTAACTACAGAATAAACCACAGAGGCATAGATTCCAGCGTCTGGTCTGAGCAGCAAAAAAATTCCTCGCGCGGAGACGCAGAGGCGCGGAGTAAACAGATTGCTTCATTTTACTGATTTCAATTTCCTCTGCGTCTCTGCGTCTCTGCGCGAGTGAGCTTTTCTTGTTTCTGCTTCGCGGTTAGTTACAAGTGCAGGACAGTGTTACCGAAAAAAGCTTTGATTGCACGACGAGTCAAGACTTAGAATCGGGCTGTTAATCGTGCCCGATAACAACATCATGCCTTCAGATCAGCACCAATCCCTGTGCGCCAACTGCGGCACGCCCCTTGAAGGGCGCTGGTGTGGCCAGTGCGGGCAGAAGGCCTTGTCGGAAAGTGATCGGCGCTTCGGCCATGTGCTGGGACAATTCGTCCATGAACTGCTGCATGTCGAGGGCAAGCTGCCGCGTACGCTCGGCGCGCTGATTTTCAAACCGGGCTTGCCCAGCCAGGCTTACCTGGAAGGCCGACGGGTGATTTACCTTTCGCCCATCGGGCTGTTCTTGCTGATCAATCTGCTGTACTTCATCGCTCCACCGATGACCGACTTCAACGTCACCCTGGACGACCAGTACCACATGCAGCCCTATAGCGCTCTGATCCAGCCGATGATCGACGCACGTCTGGATACTCGCGAGGTCGGGTTCAGTGACTATGCGGAACGCTACAACCAACTCAATCTCAACCTGGCCCGCTCACTGATCATCCTGCATCTGCCGTTGCTGGCGCTGGCGCTGAAGTTGATGCTGATTCGGCGACCAACTTACTTTGCCGAGCACTTCATCGTCGCCACCCACTTGTTCACGTTTCTGCTTGTGCTGGTCCTGGTGCTTTATCCCACCACTTGGCTGATCATATGGCTTGGACAGGCCGCCTTCGATGTCGATCTCATCGATCTGTTCAGGGTGCTCTGGCGAGGCTTCCCGCTCGTGATCATCATTCACTGGCTATTGTCATTGCGCCGCTGTTATCAATTGAGTTGGCTGATCACGATTGCGGTCACCATTGGACTGACCGTGGCTACAGTGATCAGTCACTTCATCTTTCGCCTGGTCCAGTTCCTGGCCGTGTTTGCCGCGACATAGCAACAGCACGGGGCACGGTGGTAGCATTCTCAACTCGCCTTGGCAATACCAAGAGCGCCGTTCCAGCGATACTGGAGGGAGTTGGACCATGGTTGATCTTGCTGATCATAATCCACGAGGTTTACTCGTAGCTTTTCTAATGGCTCTGCTATTGCTGGCCAGCCCCCATTCGAAATCCGAAACGTTCGGCTGGGATTCGGGTTTCCTC